>CAJUIH010000047.1:11041-24099 GCA_910586045.1 uncultured Eubacterium sp. | reverse complement strand
CGCCTGCTGCTGCAACTACAACGCCTGCTGCTGCAGATACGCCAAACTCTTCTTCACAAGCTTTTACTAAATCGTTTAATTCCAATACGGTTAAACCTTTGATTACCTCAATGATCTCAGCGGTTGTCATTTTTATTTCCTCCTTAATCTTATATCATAACCTGTTCATTATACAGATATTTTAAAATGCTGCGGCTTCAACGATCGTTGCTGCACGTTCGCTTCACCTATGACCGCGGCGATTATGCCTCTGCCGGCGCTTCTTCTGCTGCCGGAGCGGATTCGCCGTCTTTTTCTGCGATCTGCTTGATCACACGTGCAAAGTTTGCAATCGGAGACTGGATGCTGCCAAGCAGCTTGGAGAGTAATTCTTCTCTGGACGGGATATCGGAAATCGCTTTCATGCCTTCCGCGTCATAGAAATTCCCCTCTACAACACCTGCTTTAATCTCTAATGCCGGCGCTTTCTTTGCAAATTTTGCAAGCTCCCTTGCCGGAGCAGTCGCGTCATCCTTGGAAACCGCAATTGCATTTGGTCCTTCGAGCATATCGGCCAGGCTTTCAAATTCTGTGCCTTTGAACGCAAAATTCATCAGCGTATTCTTATATACTTTATACGTAATGCCAGCTTCTCTTAACTGTTTACGCAACTGCGTATCTTCCGCAACGGTAAGACCGCGGTAATCTACGATTACAACAGACTGCGCGTCTTTGATATTTTCCGCAATTTCCTGTACAATTGGCTGTTTCAGTTCAACTTTTGCCACGAATGCTGCACCTCCTTATTTTTTTATTCTGTTTGTATTGCCGGATCTCTGCAAAAAAACCTCCCTGTCACGCCAAAGCAAACGACAGGGAGGTCCGTAATTTCATCACGATCTAACAGTAATCTGAAATCCCTCGGCAGGCCGTCACCGTTACGCCTATCGGCACCTGCTGTCTTCGGCAATATACTATACAAGTATAATCGTTTCTAATCTATTTGTCAACAATTATTTTGCCAGGCTGGCAGTATTCAGCCTTACGCCCGGGCTCATTGTGGAAGCCAGTGTACAGCTCCGGATATACTGGCCTTTTACTGCGCTCGGCCTTGCTTTGATAATTGCTTCCATAAGGCTTTGGAAGTTGTCCGCTAATTTTTCTTCTGTAAAGGATGCTTTTCCAATCGGCACATGGATAATATTTGCCTTGTCCAACCGGTATTCGATTTTACCGGCTTTAATATCATTGATCGCCTTTGTTACGTCCATCGTTACGGTACCTGCTTTCGGATTCGGCATTAATCCTTTTGGTCCAAGTACACGGCCGAGACGTCCTACTACGCCCATCATATCCGGGGTTGCTACTACAACATCAAAATCCAGCCAGCCGTCATTTTGAATCTTAGGAATCAACTCCTCACCGCCGACATGGTCTGCCCCAGCGGCCTGTGCCTCGTCTAATTTTGCACCTTTTGCAAATACGAGCACCTTTACGGATTTTCCTGTTCCATGCGGCAGTACAACAGCGCCGCGTACCTGCTGGTCTGCATGCCGTCCGTCACATCCGGTCCGAATGTGGACTTCGACTGTCTCGTCAAATTTTGCTGTTGCCATTTTCTTTACAAGCGCGATCGCTTCCTGCGGTTCATACAGTGCCGCACGGTCTACCTGCTGTGCAAGCTCACGATATTTCTTACCTCTTTTCATTTCATTTACCTCCTGGTGGTTATAGCGGGAAGAGACGGTCCCTCCCACGATAAAGTAGCCTAAGTCTTTTTTATTGCTTTTTTGCTATTTTTCTACTTCAATGCCCATACTTCTGGCGGTTCCTGCAATCATGCTCATCGCCGCTTCCAGTGATCCCGCGTTTAAATCAGGCATTTTTAGTTCCGCAATTTCCTGTACCTGCGCTTTCGTAAGCTTGCCCACTTTATCCTTGTTCGGAACAGCGGAACCGCTTTTGATATTGCAGGCTTTCTTAATCAATACTGCAGCCGGCGGCGTTTTTGTAATAAAACTGAAACTCCTGTCCGCATATACAGTAATGACTACCGGAATGATCGTATCACCCTGGTCTGCAGTCCTTGCATTGAACTGTTTTGTAAATTCTACGATATTTACACCGTGCTGGCCAAGTGCAGGTCCGACAGGCGGCGCCGGAGTTGCCTTGCCGGCCGGAATCTGCAATTTAATATATCCTTGTACTTTCTTTGCCATTTTGGTCGCCTCCTATACTTATTCATCCTTATACTAACTTAATTTCTTTACTTCCGCGAAACCGATTTCCACCGGCGTCTCGCGACCGAATAAATCGACGTTGATCGTTACGATCTGTTTCCCGTGGTTCATACTCTGAATGACTCCGACCGTGTCTTTCCACACACCGCCGATTACGGTAATGGTATCCCCTTCTTCGAAATCCACGACCAGTTCATCAGATTTAATTCCCAACGGCCTCATCTCAGCTTCTGTGAGCGGTACCGGCTTGGAACCCGGACCTACAAATCCGGTTACTCCCCTGGTATTTCTGACAACATACCAAGTGTCATCATTCATAATCATATTAATGAGAACATATCCCGGGAACAATTTTTTCTGAACCTGTTTTTTGGCGCCGTTTTTCAACTCGACAACATCCTGCATCGGAACCCGCACTTCAAGAATCTGATCTTCGAGATGCCTGTTCTCGATCGCCTTGTCTATGTTCGCCTTCACTTTATTCTCATAACCGGAATAGGTATGCACTACATACCAGTTCGCTTCCGCCATGATCGCTCCTCCTTATAAATTAACCAGGAAATCCACGCCATACTGAATCATAAAATCCAGCAGGGCAATGATTACGCCTACGATGACTGAAACTATGACAACCGCAGTTGTCTCTTTGGCAAGCTGTTCTTTCGTCGGCCAGATTATTTTGTGAAATTCGGCCTTTAGGCCGGTAAGCCAGCCCGACTTTTGGGTTTCAATTTCTTTTTCTTTTCCCATGACTTGTCACTTCCTTTGCCCGATCCGAATTATTTGGTTTCCTTGTGTAAAGTATGCTTTCTGCAGAATTTGCAGTACTTTTTGGTCTCCATTCTTTCCGGATGCGTTTTCTTGTCCTTCGTCATGTTGTAATTACGCTGCTTGCATTCAGTACATGCCAATGTAATTTTTGTGCGCACAACTTCCACCTCCATTAAATTCTTTAAATTTAGGCATAAAAAAAAGACCTACTTCCATCGCCCACTTAGAATAGCACGATTTGGTACATCCGTCAACCGGTTTTTGCAATAAATAGCAAAAAATTTTTGCCCCGCATACTAATGCTATGAAATAGAAACTCCGATATAATCACTATAAATGGATTTACTATGCCCATGCAGTTCTACTGCAATTTCAAGGAAGAAAGGAGGGTTTTTTATGGGACCAATCAGTTCCGCCTACGATTACTATTTATCCACTTATGGCGCACAGCGTGCATCACGCTATGATTCCCATAAGAAAGAAGAATTGCGCAATATCGTAAACAGGATCAAGAAGCTGAATAAAGAATCGCCTCTGTATAAGCTGAAAACTTCAAAAGACGTACAGAAATTTGCAATCGATATCAAAGAAAGCGCCCGCAGTATTCAAAACGTAGTCGCCGCTTTTTCGGAAGATGAAAAAGGAATCGGCGCTGCATTTCAAAAAAAGATCGCTACATCCAGCAATCCGGATGCAGTCACCGCTGAATACACCGGCAGCTCTTCTTCTTTCAGTACAGACGAAGCAAATGATGGATTCCAAATCGAGGTACTGCAGCTTGCCGCACCGCAGACAAACATCGGAAATTTCCTGAAACGTGACGCGTATGACCTGCCGCCGGGCAGTTATTCGTTTGATCTGAACTTAAATAAAAATTCCTACGAGTTCCAGTATAATATTAATACCGGTGATACAAACGAAGATATACTGCATAAACTTGCGCGCTTGGTAAACAACTCCCAAATCGGTTTAAAAGCCGATCTTTTAGTCGGTTCACAGGATATGGTCGCACTGCGCCTGGAATCCAAACAAACCGGCCTTAGCCCCGAAGAAGAGGCTATTTTTAAAATTGTACCGGAAAACTCTCCGGAATCGCAGAATACCATGGAGATTCTCGGAATTGATGCCGTTTCTGCAGCAGCAGAAAATTCTATATTTTTATTAAACGGAAGAGAGCACTCTTCCTATTCCAATACGTTTACCATTAACAACGTATTTTCGGTCACGCTAAACGGAGTGACAGAAAAAAACAAACCGGTCGTCATAGGGTTTAAGTCCGGTTCCGAAGCGGTTACAGATGATGTCCAGTTGCTCGTGGACTCTTTTAACTCGATGCTTGAGACGGCAGAACGGCACTCCGGCACCAAACAGTCCAACGAAAAGCTGCTTGCTGATATGGGAAATATCGCAAAAGCCTATTCCCCGGAACTGGATCCGATGGGCCTTTCCGTTTCCGATATCGGTTTGATTACCGTTGACCGCGAGAAGCTGACCGAATCCGTCGAATCCGAACAGGCTGACGAACATATTGACGTTTTGAACCATTTTAAGGACGCCATCGGCCGCAAGGCTGACGAAGCATCATTGGATCCGATGAATTATGTCAAAAAGATGCTCGTAGCGTATAAAAATCCAAATTCAAACAAAAACTTTGTATGTCCATACATCTCTTCCGTTTATTCCGGGATGATGGTGGACCGGGTATATTAATCCATGAACTATATTTCCTTTTTTATTTTAACTAAACCATAATGCCAGCCAGCGATTATTCCGATGTCCGGTATTATGGTTTTTGTCTTGATCAGATTTTGCCGCAGCCCCGTCCCTAAGAATATTGTTCCGGAAAATCATCTTTACATTTTATTTTAATTATAATATGATGGTTTTACAAGGTATTTCCATTAAAAATGAAACATCTAGTTTTTGAAAGGGACTGATCTGATGAACCATTTGAAATCCATTCGGAAAAAGCAAAATATATCTCAGGCAGATATTGCCGACCTATTGGGTATCAAACCCGCTGCCGTATCCAAATATGAAACCGGGCGTGTACCGCTGTCCGAAGAAGCGATCGAAAAAATCTGCCAGTTTCTAAACGTATCTGCCGATGAACTTTTAGGAATTTCCACTCCAAACGCGTCCGCCCAGGAAACCCCCTCCATGTTTTCCAAAGTTATGGGACAGATTTGCCCTGGCTCTGTTACGATGGAGGAATACTTGTATATGCTCTTAAATACTATCGCGACGCAAAAAAAGCAAATGGACCAGACCATCCGAAACCTGTATTCCTGCGGAATCCCAACAAACACAATCGCGCGCGTCACGGCAATCGCAGAAGAGCAGATTATAAAACTGTTAAAATCCATGTAACACCCTATTATACCGATTCCAAAATATGCATCATCTGTCCCATACGCTGCCGGTAGCTATGGGACTGCTTTACTTTTTGATATCCGCTGCAAGCGATCTTTTGCCGTTCTTTTTCATGCTCCAGATAGTACGCCGCTTTTTTAACCAGCTCCTGCCTGCTTTCAAATACAACCAGATCCTTTTCCAAATCAAAATAAAGCTCCAGTTCCGGCTGGTAATTTGTCATTAAAAATCCTCCTGCGCCCAGCACGTCCCACACCCGCAGCGGAATGCCCGTTTTTATATTCGGAATTGTAAAATTCAGATTGATTTTGCTTCCATAAAAAACTTTCGGCATCTGCGTCCAATAATCCACAGAGCCACGGTAATCGATCTTCACAAGGTCATGCGTATTGCTGTTTGTATAAATAGACACCGGATATTTTTTGACCAGTTCCAGCAGGCTGCTGGTACGCTGTTCTTTCGCTACCTTAAAGCCAAGCACAGTCGTAGCAAAAATCAGACGTAAATCCGAAAAGGACCGCTTCGATTTTTCCAGATGATAATGCTGTTCCAGTTTCAGGCAGATCTCGTCGTTTAAAAGCAATTCCAGCAAATTCCCGCCGCTGATATTCATCTGCGCCTCCATCGCACAATCCAGATACCCCTGCAAATACGGCGGAAACGTAGGCACCAGGCTGTCATAGATATTCCGTTCATACAAACTGCCGACAAACGAAATCTCATTTTCATACAGTTTTAAATCCGCCGCGTTTCCCAATATATGGTCAATCCGGTCTGTATCCACTGCCAACGGCAGATACCAAACCTGTTCTACCCCCAGGGCCTTAAAAAAATCATGGCTGCTTTTATCAAACAAAAAAATATAATTGCATGCATTGTATACCGATTCATGGTACATACTAATCAGCGGGCTGTCACAAGACCACGACACATACGGTACGCCGCACTGTTCGCAGGTATCCGAAATCACGCCAAAATAATTAATCGTAAACACGAAATCATACGCCGTTTCATGGAGCAGCTTTGCCAGACGCGCTGAAAAATCCGCATCTTCATCATAAGACGGAAGATGCTGTTCGATCAGGTCTGCTTCAAAACCCATTGCTAAAAAAGTCTGATAAACATCCAGATAATTATACGCCCTCCATTTATAAATTAGTATTCGTTTATTTTCAAACAGCAAATCCAATCCCCCATTCCCATCCTATTCCGATCATATTCCAATCAAGTCCTCATCAAGAAAGCACGCCCGCTTCCAAAAGCCGGTGTTTCCACAGATGTCCTTTCTTCGCCGCAAGATATCCGCAATCAGCCAAATCCTGCGCACACGCCGGATCCTCCAGCAGGGCGGCCGTCATTTCAGCAAGCGCGCCGATTTCTTTCAAGGAAAACAGCCGAAGCTGCCTGCCGTCCGTAAACTGTTCCTGCATATATTCCGAAGTATCGCTGACTACCGCCGCCCCCGCAAGCATTCCGTTAAAAATCCTGTCATGCGCGCCGCGTTTAAACCAAGTCATCGTATTCAGCACAATCTTACTCTGCCGCATCAATTCCAGCACCTGCACCGGCAGAATCTCTCCGCCGTATACCACATGGTCAGATTCCCATTCACACCGCTCCCAGCCTGCCCCAAAAATCGTAATGGTGATCCCCTGCGAAGCAAGCGTGCGCACTGCCTGCTCCCGGTAAAAAGATACGGCAAACGAATCCACAAACCGCAGTTCCGTAATCACTTCCCCTAAACGCCGGTCGTCAAGCATCACATTCCGGTCTTTCAGGCACTGCTCAATGACATATTCCGTCGTCTGTTCCGGATTCTGCATGAGCCATTCGAGCGCGTCACGCACAAGGCCAAACGCGTCAAATTCCCGAATACTGCCAAGATCCGGAATCAGCCCCTCCGCGGCGTACCGGGCAAGTCCCCCGGCATACAATACGTCAATTTTGCGGTCTGCAACCGGAATTTGCCGCTCCTGATCCCGCATCGGCAGTTCAATCCCTGCATGCGGGAAAAATACCGCTTTTTTTACCCGCGGAAAAAACCGTTGGACATAAGCCGCATGATTGCGGTCCACACAAAGCAGGATCATCTCCTCCGGCGCCTGATCCAGCGCCTTTTTATAATGAAACGGATGATCCATCATAATATTATAAAAAGGAATTTCAAACCGGTCCCAGATATTTTTTCCGTCTTCCAATTCCAAATGCAGCCCGATATTATTACACGAAATCACAGCGCAGACCGGGGCCAGCAAAAACGCTTTCAGACGCAGCATTTCCGTATCCATATGCATGGCATCCACTACAAGGCATTCTGCCTGCTGGGCCTTTAGTATCGTAACAAATTCATCCGTATAAAAATCCAAGGTACGGATCAGCCCCCGAAATAATATATACCGCTTTCCCATTGCCGCCCTCCAAAACTCACTGTCCAAACTATTTCCATTTTGTTCCCGTGTCCATGCCCATCAAAGACTACCCTTATTTTAACATTGCCATGCTCCAAACGCAAGATCGGGTTGGTTGCCTCCAAAAGGGAACCGTTCAGATAGGGCGTTGCATTTTGGCTTGCCGGACGCTGGGAGAGACGGTTTGCCCGGCTTTCTGGCGGCCCTCCAGAATGGTAAGAATCCCTAAGCATTCTGGAGTCGAAGCCGCAAGCCAGGCCTGCGTCCCTCATCCGGCGTCCCCGCAGCCAAAATGCAACGCCCTATCTGAACGGTTACTCCAAAAATCCAAAAAATAGAAACTAAAAAGCCATAATAATTGACAAATGCCCCGTTTCCCTCTATATTGTTATTATAGGAAAATTTCACTTTTTTTCTAAATACAGGAAAGGGGGAATACATTATGAGCAGTATTTCCGGAATTAGCGGCGCTTCCTCTTATTATTCCTTATACGGACAAATTGCCAGCGGCAACCGTCTGCCATCTGCGGCAAACGGAGCATCCGAACTTGCAATCTCCGAAAAGCAGGACGCACAAATCCGCGGTACAAATGCAGGCACCAACAACCTGCAGTCAGGAAAAGACGTGCTGAATATCACCGACGCGGCGCTCGGCGGCATATCCGATTATTTACAGCGGATCCGCGAACTTGGCATTCAGGCATCCAACACGGCAACCGTTACGGACTCCGACCGCAAAAACATGCAGAAAGAAGTAGACCAACTCAAACAGGGAATCCAGGACATTGCCACCCAGACGCAGTACAACACCTTAAACCTGCTGGATGGAAGCCGCGGCAGCGGTATGCAGATCGCATCAGACAGCAACGGCAACTCCATTACCATCAACAATTCCGTAAACTCCACACTGGATGCTCTTGGAATTGCAGATTTTGACCTGACCAAGGACTTTGACCTGAACGCAATTGACAGTGCCCTTGAAAAGGTAAACAGCAACCGCAGCCAAGGCGGCGCACAGTCCAACCGCCTGGACCATGCCATCAGCTACAATCGATACGCTGCCTACAATACAACTGCTGCCAGAAGCAGGCTTGCAGACACCGACTACCCGCAGGCAATCTCAGAATTGAAAAAACAGCAGACCCTGCAGACCTATGCGTTTATGATGCAGAAAAAGAAAATGGAAGAGCAGGCACGCAAAATGCAGAACTTCTTTATGTAATCTGAACAATTCTGCCGTCATGCATTGAGGCAATACCAAACGCTGTATGTAATTTTCTAAAAGTTTCATACAGCGTTTTCACATTGTTCCACACCGTTTCTTCCAATTACTATAAAATATTACACGGCCAACGTGCACAACTATAACATCGGAAACAAATCCTCCTGGAGTTCCTTTGCCCTGCAGCTCCACGTATGCTGTAACACCGCTTTTTGCCTGCCCCAGTCAGCCAGTTCCTGCATAAGATCCGGATTTGCCAGAAGTTGATCCATCCATTTTACGAGTTCATCCATTTTATTTAAATGAAACAAAACCAATTCCGCGTCTTCTGCTTTTTCCCGAGCATCCACAAAATTTTCTTTCATATAAATCGATTCATCCGTCACCGCTACGGCGCCCGCCAACATGCCATTTAACACCCGGTCATGTGTTCCATCCTTAAACCATGTCATTGTATTTAATACGATTTTACTGTTATGCATTTGCTCCAATACCTCCTGCGCGGAAACCACCCCTTCCCAAACCAGATTCGGTTTATTTATAAAATCGCAGGTTTCCCAGCCCCGTCCATATAAATGCACACAAAATCCATGTTCCACCAAAACGCGGATTACTTGTTCGCGATAATAAGACGTTGCCAGCAATTCTACATAATGTAATTTGGAAATGACGGCAGACAATTCCGCATCCGGCATCTGGATTTCATTTTTCACCAGCTCTTCTTCAATCGCCTGCTCCGCCGTTAGCGATACATCCGCAATCAGGCGTTGATACGCTAGTTCAGCAATCTTTTGCGCATCAAAGTCAAACGAATCAAAATCCGGCATCACATTCTGCACAAACGCCCTCGATAATCCGCCCGCATACAAAATATCGATCTGACGTTCCCGGATCGGAAGCGGCTTTTTCTCCAAATCTTTTCCGCCATGTGCAAGAAAACCCGTAATCGCAATGTTCGGAAAAAACCGCTGCAGATAGTCTGTATGTTTTTTATCAATGCAAAGTACAACGCCATTATAAGGAGCCGATTGCAGCGCATCATAATAACAGAACGGATGATCCATTAAAATATTGATACATGGAATCTTTAAGTCCTCCCAAATATTTCTGCCCGCCGCCAGTTCCAGATTAAATGCCAGATTATTAAATGTTATTGCCGCTTTTACCGGTGTATTTATAAATGCAGACAACTTGGACAATCCATCCATCAAATGTTTCGTATCAATCTGTAAAATATCGTAACCCATCCGCTCAAACGCCCGGATCAGTTCCATTGTAAATATGTCGAGCGTATCATAAACCCCTGTTAGAAAAATAAGTTTTGGCTTCATATTGACATCCTTTTTCTTTCTTTATTTTTACCTCTGCTTCATGCAAACAGCACCGCAACTGCACGCTGCCATTTACTGCCAAAAACACGATCTGTAAATTAATTGGCGAAGCCAAGCGGCGACTTTAGCTGCTGGCGAAAGCCTAGCGAACCAGGCGCCGCGACCGGGGCAGGCCGATCTGTAAATGCAGAATACTTAGGGATTCTTACCATTCCGGAGCCGGAGCCACAAGCCAGGCCTGCGTCCCTTATCCGGCGTCCCCGCAGCCAAAATGTAACACCTTATCTGAACTGTTATCGGCTGGTTGTAAATCACCAGTCGACTTTCTAATCGTATATTTACTTCCATACTCTCCTATGATATAATAAATATATTTAACAATAAAAACAAATGATCATAGAATAAGAATACACAGTATCACACAAAACAATCGAAATGCCAGGAGGTGCGCCTATGCCAATAATCACCCATAACCTGAATGCGATGAACACACAGCGCTATTTAGGAGTTTCTTCCAAAGACAAAAAGAAATCTACCGAAAAATTATCATCCGGTTACCGGATTAACCGTTCTGCAGACGACGCCGCCGGCCTGACAATTTCTGAAAAAATGCGCGGGCAGATCCGCGGATTAAACAAAGCTTCCCGAAATGTACAAGACGGCATGTCCTTAATCCAGACCGCAGACGGCGCCCTTGGCCAAATACAGGATATTCTGCAGCGTATGAATGAATTATCCACACAGGCTGCCAATGATACAAATACGGATGAAGACCGTTCTGCCCTGCAGTCGGAAGTACTGCAGCTCAACGCGGAAATAAACCGGATTTCCAGAACAACTGAATTTAACTCACGCACAATATTAATGGCAAAGCCGCTGGTCTATATTGACACAGACGACTACTCACAAGTATCGATGGACGATGCCTTTTATGGTTTCGGAAGCGGCCGCCCAGGTCCCGTTTATGGAAAAACCATCGATTTTTCCAATATTACCAGCGCCAATAAAGAAAAACTGATCGACAAGCAATTTTTTGTAACCTGCTCGGAAAACTGCAGCCAGATTTTTTCATTCCTATTTACCGACGAACAAACCTCAAACGTTGTTCGCAACGGTATGAATCTAACTGTATCCATCGGCATCAACGACGCCTCCCTGACAGACGGCAGTTCGATTGCAGGAAAGATCAATGACTTAGTTGTCGGTCAGCAAACGGACCTAAGCAATTACCTGACAGGCTTAAACCCAAACTGGAAGAACGACTACAATGATACGATCATCGGACATGCAAACGCACTAAACCGGGACGGAGGAAAGCTAACCTTTTACTCCATCTCAAAATGGCCGCATCCTCCTTATCAACCAGGAATGGGCTTGATTTACGCTACCGGCCTGATTGAAGAAAAACAAGATCTTCTCTTACAGGTAAGCGACCGCCCGCTTGTAGAAATTGCGCTGAACTTAAAAACCATAACCACCGGAACACTGGGGCTTGGGGCGCCAAACGTATCCTCTTACGAAAGCGCCGGAAAAACTATGGACTCCGTACAAACAGCCCTGTCCAACCTTTCGGATTACCGTTCCTATCTTGGCGCGATGCAAAACCGTTTGGAACGTACAAAATCTGTTGTAGATAATACGTCCGAAAATACGCAAAATTCCGAAAGCAAACTGCGGGATACCGAAATGGCAGAAGAATCCGTAAAGTTTTCCAAAGCCAAAATACTGGA
Source organism: uncultured Eubacterium sp. (assembly GCA_910586045.1). Taxonomy (GTDB): domain Bacteria; phylum Bacillota; class Clostridia; order Lachnospirales; family Lachnospiraceae; genus Eubacterium_J. The sequence goes on along the minus strand of CAJUIH010000047.1, from coordinate 12,045 downwards.
GCAGTTCGGCCAGTCTATGCTCGCACAGCAAAACCAAAAAGAATCAACCATACTGCAGCTATTAGGCTGAAAATAAGGCTGTCAAATTAAGCGGCATACACAAAATCTTGGATGTAATTTTTACATCAAGATATCTTGCTGTATGCTTCTTAGGCTGACAGTCTCTTTTATACCCGTTTGCATACCACAAGTCACAACCGTTTACCAAGCGCCGCCAAACGCTCTTTTGCCCGGCTGTAACCGCCGCATTTTTCATACAATGCACGTGCTTTTTCCCGCTCCCCAAGACACTCATAAATCACACCCGCATTATAATAAGCCAAATGCCCATTCACCCCTTTAACCATACATTCTTTTTGCTGCGCCGCTTTCATAAATTCCCGGATCGCAGATTCAAACTTTTCATTATTCATATAAATCAATCCCATTAGAAACTGAAAATCCGCCCGTTTGCCAAACGCATGGTAAATCCCCTCAAATCCCAGTGCCTGCTCCGCCTGTCCGCTGTTGAGCAGCGCATAACCATAGCAGTCTACCATATCAATCACATATTCCAATTCCGGATCCAGATCAAACGAAAGCGCCCTCGAAAAATACGTACACGCATGTTCATATTCTCCGGCCATAGAATAACTTTTCCCTAATTGATACAAAATGTACGTATCATTTTCATTTTCTGCAAGCTCCCGCTCCAAAAGCCGTATATTTCGTTCCGCTTTTTTCCGGCGTTCTTCTTCCGACAATAGATAGCCGGAATGCTCCACTGTAATCGGCGCAATATAAGTTTCCAAAGAATGCCCGTCTATAGACACGAGCTGTTCATGAATTTTTCTTTCATAATGAAAATAACGGCGGTTAAACAGACGGTTCAGATATTCGCTGCTCTCCCTTACTTCCCCTCCCTGCAGGATCTGGTTGATCCGCCGGATACGGCCTACTGCTTTTGGAAATGCATGGATCTGCGCCGCAATTGTTTCCAGGTCTATTTTCTGCAAATATTCATC
>CAJUIH010000047.1:8471-10941 GCA_910586045.1 uncultured Eubacterium sp. | reverse complement strand
CGGATACCATAATACGTTCCAGCATCTTTACAAAATGCTCTTTCATCCCAATCGCTTCCGCATCTCTTAGGATCACCTCCAAACGATGGTTCAGCGTCCCTGTCGCCAGATACTCCTTTTTATATTTGTACACCAGACGACAGCTTGCCAGCAGATAATTGACCGGATTTCCGGACACCCCCGTTACCGAAAACGAGGATTCCAATAAAACTGCGTCGATAAAGGCCGCCTGATACCTCTTCGCCATCCGCAGCGCCAGATCATAATCCTCCAAAGCTTTCAGATCCGTATCAAAACCGCCCGCTTCCATCAGACATTGCCGCCATACCAGCAAAGAAGGACAATCTACCATATTATCCTCTAACAACTGCGCAAAAATATCCCCCGACTTTTTCTCTGCCGGTATATTCTCAGACGGCAAAATGGCATACTGATTTTCCCCCATTTGATACCTGATCTTATGATAGCAAAATCCAGTATCCTCTCCGGAACCAGTCAAAACCTCCATTTGCCTGCACAGCTTATCCGGATGCCAAAAATCATCAGAATCCCCAAACGCAATATAATCATACCGCGCTTTCCGGATCCCATAATTCCTGGCTGCCGAAGGCCCGCCATTTTGTTCCAGTCTATGATATACAATCCTGTCGTCTGCGATAGCACAAACCACTTCCTTTGTCTGGTCTGCCGACGCGTCATCCACCACCAGCAATTCAAACTCTGTATACGTCTGGTTTAAAATGCTCTGCAGCACATCCCTTATGATATACCCCCGATTATAAGCAGGTACAATAATACTCACCCAATGATTTGTCATCATCCACCCCTATGCAGCAATACCCGGATCCTTTCCGCAAACGTAAAATCGCGTTTCACCCGCTCCAATCCTGCCTGCGCAATTTGGCTGCGCAAAGACGCATGCTTTAGGTAAAACTCCGTTTTCAGCAGCAAATCCTCCAAATCCTGATACACTTCGCATTCTTTCCCAATTTCAAAATACTCCTCCAATTCGATCTGATAATTACTTAATACAAACCCCCCGCACCCTGCGATATCCAGTATACGCAGCGGTATTCCGCTTCGAATCGTCTTTAAGGAACAATTCAAATTAATCTTTGACGCCGCAAAAATCTTCGGCATTTCCGTCTCATAGTCCGCATACCCGCAAAACCGCACATTCCTTAAATTCTCATCTTTCTGATCCGTATAGACAGAAACGGAAAAATAAGAAGAAAGCAGGGCAAGCGCAATATACCGTTCCCTCCTGGTCACTTCACTCGCCAGCAGAAATTCCAATTCTTCACGGTTAATCCGAAATCCGCCGCAGGCGTCCCGGTATGCCGCATGAATCCTGCCCAGCAATTCGTCCGTCACCAAATCCGGAATCAGATAACCCCCATATACCTTTAATTGCCCATTCACCAGCCCTTCCAGATATCCTTTCAAATATCCGTCCAACGGGGCCGTCACACTAGAATACTCCGTCTGATACAAGCTTCCTACCATGGAAATCTCTATCTGCGGAATCCGTTTTCCGGTCCTTACCGCCTGTCCCCATAAATCCGTATCTACGGCAAGCGGCAGGTACAATGCCCGTATCCCTTTACTTTGATAGGCCAAAGCCTGTCCGCGGTCAAAAAAATAAATAGTATTACAGGAATTTTTCATAGGTTCTATATTTCGGATATGAACCGGCGAATCATAAACCCACGAAATATACGGGATTCCCGCACGTTCACACAGATTGGACACTAACGGGGCAAAATTAACGGACAATACCTTTTCAAATCCGCCGCTGTTTAACGTTTTCTCAAACAACTCGCAGAAACAGTCGTCCCGTTCCCAATCGTTAAACTGATAAAAAAACACCTCATATCCAATATCCAGTTTTGCAGCGCTTTTTCAATTCCACGGTTCATAAAAGATGCCCATTGAAAAAATAATAGTTTTTGCATATTGAAGCCAATCTTCCGTCCTTTCCATTTTTGTCTCTACCATCTACGATCCGTTTTCCGCTTTTGATCTGATCCATTGCAATAACCGTTTTTCAATTTAACTGTGCCGCAATTTCCCCAAAATTGATGTACAAATCGTCAAAAATATTCACTTTTATTGTGGAATCGAACGGATATTCCACAGCAGACAAATTCCCTTCAAAATAATTAACTGATACAGTCTGATGCCGCGGATCCACAATCCAGTATTCACGTACTCCATGATTTTTATAATGATATAGTTTGCGTATATAATCATCTGACGGATTGCCAATCGAAACAATTTCAATTACAAAATCCGGAGCACCGTTGCAACGGTTTTGATCCAGCTTACATTTATCACATACAATCATAAGATCCGGCTGTACTATCGTAAACGGCCGATCCGAAAGTTTCACATCAAATGGAGCCGGGAATATTCGGCAAGGTCCCCCTTTTTGCTTCAGGTAACCACGAATGGTAAAAAGCAGTTCTGT
>CAJUIH010000047.1:0-8371 GCA_910586045.1 uncultured Eubacterium sp. | reverse complement strand
GGCAAGGTCCCCCTTTTTGCTTCAGGTAACCACGAATGGTAAAAAGCAGTTCTGTTAGGATCATCTGATGATCCCGTGAAAGGCTGGCCATATCATAGGCAATGCCGTCAAAGACCTCCACCCTTTTTCCCTCCGAAAGAGCCTCATACTGCTCCATCGTAATAATCGCTGGCGATGCTTGTAATGCTGGCGGCATTTTATACACTTCCTTTCTTTATTTATTGATCCGGCTGCATCTTCCCTGATCTTTTCTCTATTTTATACCAGCACTGCCGGAAAAACAAGCCGGAACTTCCATCATACGGCACTGGCAGCGCAATAAATGCCGCTTTACATACCCAGCCAGAAAGCGGCTGCACTTTGAAAAGCAGCCTATAAAAACCATATTCGATCTTTACAGAGAACAGCCGCGCATGTTATACTTCGTACAAGAACTATGCAGTTGAAAATCTCCTGTATGAAAGAACGACCCCGCAAAAACTCCAAAAATCCGTCCTGAATAGATATAACGAAAGGGAAACCATCATTATGGAATATGATCCGACATTTATCAAAGAAGAAATCCGCTGTGATTTTCTCGTAACAGAAACACGCAAAAAAATCTGGTATATCGAAATTGAAATGCTGAAAAAATTCGACGAAGTCTGCAAAAAACACAATCTTACCTATTTTGCCGATTACGGAACCTTATTAGGCGCTGTCCGCCATCAGGGATTTGTACCTTGGGATGACGACATAGACATTACGATGCGCCGGGATGATTATGCAAAATTTCAGGAAATCGCACGTATCGAATTTAAAGATCCTTATTATTATCAAGACAGTTATAACAGCCAGCAAATTTGGGCCCTTTCCAAAATCAGGGACAGCCGAACAACCGCAATCGAATTTCCGGACTATGGGCCTGCATTTAACCAGGGTATCTTTCTGGATATTTATCCGCTGGACGATATCTCAGACGGGGAACCTACTATGGATCCTGTTTTTGCAATAAAACGGGAACTATGGCTAACGATCGTCCAGCCGCAGGATATACTAAACTGCTTATCAAATGGCGGAAAATTTACACTCAGTCCGGATATTCTAATGGATTTGTTAAAGCTTCCGATTCGAGAACGATTCCAGCAGTTTGAAGCATTTAACCTTTCTCATTTTGGAAGTACAAAGTTCATGGATTATGTTACCAGGCCAATCTGTTATCCGCAAATACAACGTCGTGAAAGAGAATGGTATTCAGATACCATCTATGTTCCATTTGAATACATCACCGTTCCCATACCAATTGGCTACGACAAACTGCTTCACTGCCTTTACGGTGATTATCATAAATATTGTCCAGGCGGTTCAGACCATATGAACATATTCTTAGACCCGGATACCCCTTATCAATACTACATCGAACACCCGGAAAAAATGCACTGACAATCCAAAAGGACTATACATTATGAATATTTTATATTTTTCATGGGGCGAAAATTCGACGGACGATTTTCAAGATACTATGACACGGCTGGGCCACACAGTCTGCACCATCCAGTCAGCCGTTCAAAACTATATCGAAAACCCTCCATTAACCCAGGCGCTGGAAAACGAACTGCACAAACATGCCTATGATTTTATGTTCAGCTTTGACTATCTGCCGTTTATGTCCGAAACAGCGAACGCCCACCAGATCAAATATGTTTCCTGGGTATATGACTGTCCGCACTGGACACTCTATTCCCCGACCATCCAAAATGAATGCAACTATATTTTCCTGTTTGACCTGGATCTTTTTTCCCGTGTTGCGGCGCGCGGCGCAAAGCATGCATACCATTTGCCGTTAGCCTGCAACACGACAAGAACCGGACAGCTTTTAAAATTGGCTGATCGCCCATCACCCGCACAGTACCAAAATGATCTCTCATTTGTAGGATCTTTATACGAAAAGAACCCATACAGCCAAATCCAATATCTGCCCGATACGCTGCGCGGTTACCTGGATGGCATCAGCGCTGTCCAAAAACAACTATGGGGCTGTAATTTGATCAAAGAACTATTGACGCCGGAAAAAATAACGGAATTAAAAAACTATATCCAATTGAAACCGGATCCGGCCTGCCCGATTCCAGCCGATGCGCTCTTCCAGGATATGCTGCTTACCAAGATCACATCCGAGGAACGGATTACCTATTTAAACACCCTTGCGGCATCCTGTCAGGTATCGCTGTATACAAATTCTGATGCCGCACTCTGCCCCGGCGCAGACTACAAAGGGACACTGTCTTATACAAAAGAAATGCCCGCTGTATTTTATGGATCCAAAATCAACCTGAACATTACCCTGCGTTCCATAACATCCGGCATCCCTCTGCGCGCGCTTGATATTATGGGCTGCGGCGGATTTCTTCTGACAAACTACCAGCGGGAACTTGCAGAATACTTTAAACCGGATCAGGAGTTTGTATATTTTGACAGCCTGGAAGATTTGGTTCAAAAAGCCCAATACTATTTCGTCCACGAAACCGAAAGGGAACGCATTGCCCGGGCAGGATATCAGAAAGTGCGGGAATGTTTTTCTTACGAGATCCAGCTTCAAAAAATAATAGACCAGATTACGGATTCCTGAATCCGTTTCGAACCCACGCAACAGCTCGTTCATAGTCATTAATCGTATCAATTTCCCGCGTACGTATCGGCATAAACGGCACAGGCAGGTAAGGCTCTATCAACTGAAACACATGTCCTGTGCCGTTTTGCATTTTAACACTTTTCATCTGGGTAATTCCGTTCCATTCATAATTGCCTATATTTCTGGAAAAGGTACTTACATATTCTACACCCTGATCCTGATATGTCTGAAGCATCCAAGGGTCATCTGTTTCCAGTTCTCCGCCGCTGACAAATTCATGTTCACAGTTTAAAATCCGGTTCATATCATCCGGATGCACCAGCAAATCGCCGTCCAAAGATAAGATATATTCGTTCGCATACTTTGCCGCAAGCGCGACACTGGCCCCTGTTCCAGTTTCTCTGTAACGATGATTAAATACAAACGTGGCATCCGGCCTGTATGTCCGCACTACCTCAATCACCTGACCCGCCTGATAGCCAACGACCACCCTGATATCTTCTTCCTTTTCCAGCATTTCCAAATGCCTTACAATCAGGGGTTTTCCTTCTATTTCCAATAACGCTTTTGTAGAACCAAGTCCCAGCCGGTTTCCCATTCCGGCGCAACTGATCACTACCGTTCGTGAAACTGCCACAATCTGCCCCCTCCTATAAAAGCCTATACAAAAATTCCACTAATTTTTTTTCATCATAAATTGCATGGCTCGCACAAGCGAGTACGGACGGCGCAATCTCGCGTACCCCGCCATATCCGATCCCCACTTCTGCTGCCTCAATCATTTCCGCGTCATTATTCCCATCCCCCACCGCCACAAATGGTAAGAGTAACTGGCTTACAACTGCGTTTTTATCGACGATACTAAAAATATCAGAAATCAAATCATCTTTCACTAAAGCTTTAGAACAAAATAGATGATTTGCCACTCCGATCTTTTGCATCAGCCCATCAATCCACACATCCAGATTTCCGGTTACGATATAGCACCGTTCTTGATTGCTCCTGACAAAATCTGTTAAACGCTCATTCAAACCAATCTCTGCAATCATCTGACTGACCCGGCTGACCGGTATTTCCCGCAGTAATTCCACCCGCTGCAAAAAACTCTTTTTAAACGGAATTTCTCCCCGCATCGTACTTTCTGTTAATTCACAGATTTTATCATAGATCCCCAGTTCCTTTGAAATCGTTGGGAGAATCTCTTGTTTCGTCAATGTCGAATCCAAATCAAATAAAAAAATAAAACGGCTCATTTTATCCCTCCCATTTGCTGATATAATCTGCCAATAAAATAGTAGCTTTTTGCGCACCTTTCAAGGATAAATGATCGGTATCCAGAAAATCCGTATCATCAAATATTCCTTCCCCATCATTTAGATCCAGCAATTCAACCGGCCATTCCAGCTCATCCAGCATATGATAAATATCATCTTTATAAACCGGCAAGATCATTTGGTTATAATAACGTGTAAAAGGCATGATTAGAAAAATGGTCCGTATCTTTTTATGATATAAAAATTCCACCATCTCACTGACCAGCTCCGCATTTTCTTTTCGGGATTCCTTATGCTGAATCAAGCGGTTATGGTCATTGGTACGTTCCTTTGCAAACGCATAGCGTTGTGCATCGTCCAATGTCTTCCAATCTACGCCCTGCATCGTCAATGCATTATTACATTCCCTGGATCTCGTCGGGCCATAATAGGATGACTGTTCGAGAAATACCTTTCTTCCCCATTCCTGACATAAACTGCGGACAAGCTGGTCACTGAATACATTCCTGTCGTACTGCAGGTTCCCCCATACGTCATACGGTTTTCCATCATCCGGCTTATAATGATGCATATCTCCAAATAAACGCCCATAAATTTTATACATCATCCAATTTAAATTTTTACTTAATGACAAATCCTGGTACATCATATAATATCCAATATTAATAATGCAATTTTTTATTTTTTGATTTCCTTGCCGCACCGCTTTCTTAATATGCAAAAAATCACAGTAGATATCCTGTGATGATATCGAAAAATTAATGGCGTTTCCCAATAGATTTTCCACAATTCCATTCATCGCATGAGAAGACCCAGCAATAATCGTTTCCGCACCATGCATTCGGTTTTTTTCATGCATGGCTTCTAAATATACATAATCGTAATGCTCTTTCACATACTGCAAAGCGATTGCCTGCAATTCTCCAAAATATTCTCCGCTAAAATAATTCATTTTTCTTTCCCGCGCTACCTTGTTAATAGAAAATAATACTGCGCCGTTTCTTTCCTGTTATTCAATCCGGCTTCTTCAAACAAAAAACCTTCCTGTTCCATACAAAATCCTTGCTTGAGGATAGTATCCTGAAAGAAATCCACTATCTCATCCCTTGTACGGTAAATAGCATGATACCGATCCTGCAATTCCTCGGAATAAAAATCCTTTAACGTCAGCCTGTCCTGCAGCCCAATCGGTTCGCGGACACATATCCTGACATGTTCCGCGCTCTTCCTCTCCAACTGGCAAAACAACTCGCGCAAATCCGCATCATTGATATACATTAAGATCCCAATCAAAAGTATGACATTATAGTTCCCCTTATGATGTGTTTGCAACGTTTGTTCCAGATCCGTAACCGCACTTTCATAAAAAAAGAAGTTTTCCCTTTGATTTCTCTTCTTAGCGATCGAAATTAAGTCCCCGCTAAAATCAATCCCGCAATACTCTTCCACAGGCTCTAAGATACCGTCTGCCCACCGCCCAATCCCGCACGCTACGTCCAAAATCCTGGATGTTTCATCCAATCGCAGCATCGGTTTTAATTTTCGAATTTCCCATTCATTTCGTTCATCGACCAGCTTTTTATTGTGGTCCTGATACATTGTTACGGAATAAGGATTATCCTCCCTAAATTTATCCGCACGGTTTTTGAAAAAATGCATCGTTTCCTGGTAATCAATATCTGCTTTCTTTTTAATTAATCTCATTTTCTGCCCTTTATCTTCCTTATATCTTCTATTTATAATTATTCCTATTAAGCAGCAAGGAAATCAACTCGTCTTGAACCCGAATCCCCTTACGATATCCCAATAAATATTTTCACCAGCACCGCAGCCAGTTTCTTTTTGGTAATCTAATTCCTTATTTCGAATCTCCGCACGTTTTTCTTTCCATTGGTCTTGCCCTCCCAGGATTACATTCTGCAAAAATTGATCGATTGCTTCATAATCTTCTCCGGGTGCTTTTGCATAGCCTTCCAGCATCATTTCACCAAGTTCCGAAAACGCCTGCTCCTCTTTTGTTAAAAACAGCAGCGGCTTATCTACGTACATATATTCCGCCAAAAAAGATGCCGAATCCATAATCATTCCATCTGAAGTTTCAAACAAATCCAAATATTCTTCCTGATCTACAAACCGCGTATTCGCCAGCGCCTCCCATTCACGGATATACGCATCATAAGCATCATAACTTCGAAATAACCCATACCGAATCGATTTTGTCCGCAGATTTGGATGCGGCTTTAAAACAAAATGAATCTGGTCTGCATACTTTTTCGCCAAATAAATCCAGAAATAAAGATTTTTATGAAAAGTAGAAAAAGACACCACCTCGTCATCCCCTATGGAATGATGCGGAGCAATGATCACTTTTTTCCGTGCAGCCGGATCCATCCCCTCCGGGATTTTCCACAGCCTTCGAATCTCGTCTTCTGAATAAACATTCTTTTTATAGAAATAATCCATCTTACAATATCCAAAACACCTTACATTCTTGCCATGCAGCAGGCCATACGTCTGATACCCTTTCAGGGTTCGTCTCGAATCCGCATAAATGCGCCAATTTAAATTCACAAACTCTTTATTATAGACAAATTGAACTACATATCGTCCATCCTTATTATTTGCCGTATAAAAACCATACGGAATATAACAATTCAAACAACACGCCGGCAACTGGTCAATATGATAATGCGGCAGCAGCGATTCATTCCATGGCGTCAAATGCACAATAAGATCAGGAACTCCGCCGTTTTGTTCCCAGGTAATTACGGTCCCTGTCTCTTCTGCGTATGTTTTCTTCACACAGTACCCTTTTTCCTCAAAAAATCGATACGTTTTTTGGTAAGACAAAAGCGCATCTTCCGCATCCCTGTCATTTAACGGGCAAACGGCAATATACGGTTCTATCTGATCATTTTGATCCATAAGCTGGTATAATTCATCCGTTGTCCATTCTGCTGCTGAAATAACAAGAAAAGCAACTTTCATTTTCTCCCCGTTTTTTCGTTTATTTCGGATACATTGTTCCCCATACGCAACCGTCTGATCATAAATCCTTTCATACAGTTCTTTTCCTCCATCCACCTGGCCGGCAAAACGAAGCAAAGCTGATAAATGTGCGTAAGTATACCATGCCGGCAGCGAATCCGTATTCTGAAACTCTCCTGCATCTATCCCGTTTAATAATTCTTCAAGCAGTTGCGCATATCTCTCAGGTTCTATCATCTACTTTCCCCCTATCATAAAATTTAATTTTATCAATAACTGTAATCTGCTATGATCTGTTTTTGATAAACAGGATCTACCAATTCCGCCGCACAGTCATCCCCTTCTACTTCATTATTATATTTATACGGCACGGCAACCCTTTCGCCTTGTCCTGCCAAAAACCACTCATACTCCAAATCCAGATGCCCGATATCCAGCGCCTGGTATCCCTTACATGTCAAATCATAAGCAAGCACTCCCGCGCAAGGGCCGACCGCAATTAAAAATAACGTGTCCTGTTTGGCATACGCCAGCGCACAATCCAGCAAATTTTCATATTGGTCAAACGCATTCGTAACAGGCGCAAGGATCCGCTTTACCTCCCCTGCATGCTCCAGCAGGTCATTTCCAACTCCCATTCTGGTCTGCGCACCCTCTATCAGCACGACGTTCCGTCCGCGCCAGATTTCTTTTAACCGTTCAAATCTCCTTTTCGGCGCATCCGTCCCCACATCTTGATACATCACATAAGGCCTTGTAACATACGCATTGTAATAAACCCGTTCACGTTCCAACAGTTCCATATGCTGCTTCCTTGTTTCCCCGCCTACCATATAAAACCGGATCGCATTGGCGGCAGATTCCGTAAACTGATCCAGCGCACCATAGTTATCCGCTATTGCGATAAGCAGCTTTGGATGCCTGCTGTGCAGTACCTCCTCTAGCCTGTCCGCTAATTTCTCATTAACCGTTTGAAATTTATGCCGCTCCATTTTCCGGATACAGGAAAACTCTCCGTCACCAAAACGTGCCATCGACACACGATTTTGTAGGATTTCCTGCACCGTCTCCTCACAGCTTCGAATCTGCGGAAAAAAATAATCCGTCCGTTCGTCACGCGGGTCTGTAATTTCATATCTCAAATTCTCACAACGCACTCTGGTAAGGTTCTGGTTCATATCCAGTGTTGTCATATTCTCAAAAGTCTGCCCCATATGTTTTACCAGTTCATTATTAATCTGGTACAATTCATGCACTGCCCGGTTCAACTCATCCCGTTCCTGTTCCAGCTTATCCACCCTGTTTTTTAAATCAAAAATTTGTTTTGTCCATTCGTCTGTCATATCGTATCATGCCGCTCCTATTTTCTTAAAATAATAAATCTGCCGCTTTCTTTTTTGATCCAATTAAATCCTAATCTGCTGCCACTCTCCAGAATCCGCTTCACACATCTCCTTTAACCGGTCAATATACGCATCCGTAAGCGTCTGGTCCAGCG
>CAJUIH010000046.1:12703-24288 GCA_910586045.1 uncultured Eubacterium sp. | reverse complement strand
GTTAGACCCCTCAAAGGAATCTAACCCTGTATCTTAACTTCATGACATTGGTTCTGATACTATTCGTTCTTTTTCGACCATTCTTTCACCGCCCATGTATAACCAATCCCGTAAACTGTCTTGATATATTTAGGCTTCTGTACATCATCTTCCAATTTGCCCCTGAGGCGTTTGATCGCAACAGTCAATGCATGGGCATCCACAAACTCTGTATCTCCCTGCCATACCACGTCGATTAAGTATTCTCGTTTCAATACTTTGCCTCTATTTTCACACAACACCCGCAATAGCTTTTGCTCTGTCTTGCTAAGTTCAATCGGTTCTCGGTCTTTGAAAAATTCCATTCTGTCGAAATAGAACTCAAATCCATCAAACTCCTTAGAATCCTTAGCTGCTGCCGCTTTATTTCTAAGCTGCACAGACACTCTTGCACGCAAAACCATCAAACTGAATGGTTTCGTAATATAATCATTTGCCCCGGCTTCCAAGCCTGTTACGGTATCCACTTCCATGTTATTTACAGTAATCAGAATAATCGGTACCTGGCTGTTTCTTCTGATTTCCTTTACGAAATCAATCCCATTTCCATCCGGTAAGTTCACATCTAATAAAACCAATGTTATATCTTCCTTGTTTAGGACCTCTCTCGCCTCCTGTAAGGTTCTGCACTGATAAAAGAAATAAGCATCATTCTTTAACGCCAGACGTATGCCCTCATTTAATTTTTTGTCATCTTCAACAATCAGTAACTTTTGGCTCATCATTCACTCTGCTTTCTTTCATCAAATCAATGATAATGATAACATTGCGAGTGGTGTATTGTTTGAAACTTTACAAGGCACACCCTAATGTGTCGTCCCCATCGCTTCGGAAATATCCTCCTGATTTTCAATAATCGCTGCAACTGCACACTCCAGCCCTTTGGAAATGGTTTCCAGCGACATACTGGCCGTTCCGTTTGGTTTGTCAACGGTCTGTTCCATAGCAAAAGGCACGTGGATAAACCCGCCGCGCATCCGCGGATATTTTTTGTCGATCAGATACAGCAGCGTATACATCAATTCGTTGCATACATAGGTTCCCGCCGTATAAGATACAAAAGCAGGGATCCCATGCGCGCGCATATTGGAAACCATCGCCTTTACCGGAACCGTTGCAAAATACGCCGTTTCCCCGTCGGATTTGATCGGCTCATCGATCGGCTGCTGGTTTTCGTTATCCGGGATACGGGCATCCTGAAAATTTATGGCAACTTTTTCCACTGACATACCGGAACGCCCGCCGGCCTGTCCAATACAAAGGACCGCATCCGGATGCTCCGCTTCAATGCCTGCTTCCAATACGCTGCCTGCTTTTGCAAATACCGTCGGTACCTCCAGTTTGATAATCTGCGCCCCGCCGATTTCATCCGGCAGAAGTTTGACGGCTTCGTATGCCGGATTGACCGATTCCCCGCCGAACGGATCAAAACCTGTGATTAATATTTTCATGCTATCGTCTCCTTTTCAGATATAAATATGTGGTTCTAGTATCGTGATTTTTCCGTGTTCCATAATCATCTGATTATCCGCATAAATATCCGCGGCATGCGCCACCAGATCAAAATGCCCGACGGCATCCTGCACGCCGCCCAGCGCAATATTGCGTCCAAAACCGATATGAAAGGTCCCGTATGCGGATTCGTCCTCTATATAACAATGCCCGCGGCAGCAGGAATAGGTATTTAACCCAATCCCAAATTCCGAAGCAACATACATACGGGGATCCGCAAACCGCTCGATATATGTTTTTAATTTCCTGCCGCTTACGTTATTCTCAATATAAGAAATCCTCCCGTCCGTAATCTCGATCGCGACCGGGCGCTCGACCGTTCCGATGTACCCCATAGAACCGTCCAAAACCAAACACCCCTGCGTACTGTCTTCTACAATCGGGGCATAGACTTCCATACTCGAAGAGGACAGGCCTTTTCCGTCCCTGCAGCAGCCGTTAAAATACCCTGCCCTGCGCCCTTTGAGCGATAAACGCAGCCTGGTGCCGCGGGCAGTCTGAATATCAATTTTACTGGCCGGAAAATAACTGTCCAAAATGGAGGACGCCATAATTCTGGTCTTGGCCGTATCCATCCGCAAAAAATCATACGCCAGCAAAGAAACGCCGTCATTCGTACTAAGCGGCAGCGATAAAAACCGTTTCCTGCGCGCTATGGCCCGCCGGACTGCCCGTGTTGTAATCAGGGAATATTCCGTGGCGCCAATCACGGCGTCATAATCGTCAAAGGCATCTTCGTGGTCATTAAAATATACGCCTACATAGATAGACAGTTCCTCAAGCAGCAGCGTTTCCACGCGGCCGCTGATTTGTCTTGCCGCCTTAAAAAGCGCGTGCGCCTCCGCAAGGTAACGGCGGCTTGTAACAATCAGGAGCCGTTCCCTGCCGCGCAGCCGTACCCAGTTGCGGATAATAAGATCTGCACCGTACTGTATGTCCATGCGCCCTTTATTTCAATGCGATCATCATAATAATCTGGACAACAATCATGATGACGGCGGTAGGCAATTGATTCTTAATCACGCCAAACTGTTTTTTCATATCAAGCAGGGCGACGGGTACGGTGTTGAAATTTGCGGCCATCGGTGTACAGAGCGTCCCGCAAAAGCCGCAGGTTAGCGCAAGCATGCCGATTACGGTCGGATTTGCGCCATACGCCAAAACAAACGGGCCGCCGATGCCTACGGTCATAACCGTAATGGCGGCAAACGCATTCCCCATAATCATTGTAAACAGCATCATCCCAAGCGCATAAACAATAATCCCAAGGTTCACATTTCCGGCAGGAATAATCCGTTCCACCAAAGAAGCGACGACATCCCCTACGCCTGCGGCAGTAAAGACCGCTCCCAGGCAGGCCAGCAGCATCGGAAGCATGGACAGCGGGCCTACCGTGGAAAGCATCCGCTCCGAATCATGCAATAACAGTGCCGGCGTATTCTTTTTGTTTAAAATCATCAAAAAAACCGCCGCCACAAATACGCCGATCGCAACCCCGTTCAATGCGCTAAACCCCAGCACATTTGTAGTTAACGCCGCGCCTACGGCAAATACGCCGATACTCAAAGCCGGGATAAAAATCTTCATTCCAATTGCCGCGAACGCTGCCTGCGTATCCGCTTTATGCGGCGCATTTGTTTTTCCTTTTTTTACTTTATGTAAAATAGCCGGTACGCACATGACAAGTACTAAGACGCCGCTTGCGACAGGCGGCAGCCAATTGCCAAAAGCCAGCAAAATCCCAAGGATACACCAAAAGGTAAAGGTACCCAACCGGTTCGGGTTTTCTTCATCCCGCAGATTCTTCACAGCCGTGTAAATAACCATAAAGCCGATAAACATATAAATAACTTCCATCAGTTTGCTGCTCATTGCAACTTCCGGATCCAAAAAAAAGCTCATCTCGTTTCCTCCGTCAATCCATTTATTTTACAGACTAATAATATTTTTTCACAAGCGCTTTATCTTTCAGATAGTACAAAATAATTGTCACCACTGTCGCAATGATACAGACCGGGATTTCTGCGGCCGCAAGCGATCCTAACTCCACCTCGTAGCCAAGGTCCGCCAATGTATTCTGTACAAGGATCGCCCCGGAACCGCCGACAAACAATACCTGTCCAAAAAACCAGGTGACATTTTCCATGCCCGCTGCCATCCCTTTAAGTTCTTCCATATGATCTTCGTTCGGTTTCTTTCCCTGCGCGGTAATCGCGCCTTCGGCCATCGGCATAATGACCGGACGCACAAAGCCCGCCACACCGCCGAAACCTACGTTAAACGCCGCAAATACCGCACGCATCACGCCGTAGATACCGATTACAAGGCCCGATGTAGCGCCCTTAAACTTCCCGATCAGGGCCGCGGCCGCCTCACGCAGGCCGTTTCGTTCCAGTGTTCCGGTTACGAGCATGATAATAATAAAGATGGCCATACTTCTATTGGCAACAAAATTGGTTCCCAACGTTTCCAAAAATACAGCCGGGCTAAGCCCGCCTACTACAGCGGTCACAAGAGCGGCAGCTACAATAATAAGAATCGAGTCCAGTTTCAATGCAAAGCCGACAATAACAATCATTATACCTAAGAGCTTCATCCATTCCATTTACGTTCCACCTTCCGTTATTTTTATTGATATTTCACAAAACACATATTAAAATAATAATCGAACAATAGCAAAATGTCAAGTTCCGACTCTTTTATTGACAGTCCAAATGGAATCGCTTACAATCAAATGGCAGAACTTTGAAATGGAAAAAGAAAACACAAACGGCAATAACAGCAAAAAAGATGATTTTATAAAGCGTAACCAACAAAAAAGATGATAAAATTAAGGAAATTATAAAAAGGAAATCATAAAAATGAGAAAGAAAATTTTTTTAGCGCTCGCCGTCTGCTGGATGCTTGTCATTTTTCTCTTTTCCGCGCGGGAAGCAACGCTTTCCACACAGGACAGCACTTCCGTCGGCATGTTATTCGGCAGGCTGCTTGTGCCCGGATTTAACGGGATGGACGCAGACGAACAGGCCGCGTTTGCAAATAAGGCAGACCATCCGATCCGAAAAACGGCGCATGCCGCGGAATACGCGCTCTTAGGGCTTTTTTTCGCCGGAAGCTATTCCGACCGGAAGAAAAAACGAATGAAAGCCATCGGCGTACCATTCCTTAGCGGCGTACTTTACGCGGTTTCGGATGAAGTGCACCAGTTATTTGTACCGGGGCGCAGCGGCCAGGTTACCGATGTTGTAATAGACGGCTTTGGGGTGCTGGCCGGGACATTGGTTTTTCTGCTGCTGCGGATTACTGAAAGGAAGCAAAATGGACGGCAGGAACAATAGCCGGCTGCCGCGCAGATCCAAAATGCGAAAGGGATCCTGTATAGCAGCCATAAAATCGACCAGGCCTGTTTGCTGGTTATCTCCCCCTCTTTTGCAAAATATCCACCGTATGCGCGCTTGCCCCGATCAAATCCATCCGTTCGCACACCGACATCTGGTACTGCACAAACAATGCAAAGGTTTCCTCATCCATCTCACGCAAAGCCTGCCGCATATAATTCGCCGGGCCGTCCGGCGCAATGATTTGGATGCGCCGCAGTCCCGCTTCCTGGTTCAGGCTGTCAATCTCCTCCAGGCGGATATATGCATACAGGTCGTCTTTTGCGGCTACGCACTGGAAATCCCCGTTCAACCGCCCGTCTTCCATACAGGCTCTTATATTTCCATCCCGAAAGCCATAGAGCAGCACGCCATATTCATTCATACAATAAGCCGCCAGGATATACCCGTCGGGTTTTGTAACCCGTGCGGCTTCCTTTAATGCCCGCACTTTTTCTTCTTTTGTATGCAGGTGGTACAGCGGCCCAAACAGCAGCGTCAGATCAAACGACTCGTCCGCAAAACGGGACAGTTTTACTGCGTTTCCCTGATAAGCTTTCACCGCGCTTTTTTTGGACTTTAGTATACCCAGATTATATTTCACAAGCTCGACGGCCGTCACGTCATACCCTTCCTCGGCAAGCGGTACGCTGTAACGCCCGGTTCCGGCTCCGATATCTAAGACCTTGGGATCCTTCTTTCCTGCCAGGTATTTATGGACATATTTCATCGAGATGATATATTCGACCTGCCCGTGCCTCCTGTCCAGGCGTTTGTCCTCGCAAAATTTATTATAATATTGTTCCAATGGCGTCATGTCAACCGCGTCTCCTTATTTTTTTGCACTGCCGGATTTCCCGGCGCCAAAGAAAATGGAGCCGCCCGAAAGCAGCTCCGTATTTTTACTCTTCTTCCAGTTCCACATGCACGCTCTGCAAATGCCAGATATCCTGCACATATTCCTGAATCGTACGGTCGGAAGAAAACTTCCCTACGTTTGCGACATTTAAAATCGCGCTCTTTGCCCACCGTTTTTCATCCCGGTACGCATGCATGACGCGTTCCTGTGCCTGTGCATACGAACGGAAATCTTTTAATACGAAATACGTATCCGCACGCGGCGTGCAGTTTGTATTTAACAGCGAATCATACAGGTTGCGGAACAGTTCCGTATCGCTGCCGGAATAAAATCCGTTGATCAACTGCATTAATACCTGGCGGATATCCGGGTCATTGTTGAATATTTCCATCGGATTGTAATCCCGGTTCTGTTCATGCGCAATAACCTCATCCGAACTCATACCGAAGATAAACGCATTTTCTTCTCCCATTTCTTCCACCATTTCCACATTGGCGCCATCCATAGTGCCAATTGTTAAAGCTCCATTTAACATAAACTTCATATTTCCTGTTCCGGAAGCTTCCTTAGACGCCGTGGAAATCTGTTCCGATACGTCGGCCGCTGCGAAGATCCATTCCGCATTGGATACACGGTAATCCTCTATAAATACTACCTTGATTTTATTATTAATGCTTTTATCGTTGTTAACAACATTAGCGACGCTGTTAATCAGCTTAATTGTCAGTTTTGCATTTTTGTAGCCCGCCGCGGCCTTTGCGCCAAAGATAAACGTACGCGGCGTAAAGTCCATCATTGGGTTTTCCTTGATTTTATTGTACAGATACATCACATGCAGGATATTCATAAGCTGGCGCTTGTATTCATGCAGACGCTTTACCTGTACGTCAAAAATCGAACGAGGATCTACTTCTATTCCATTGTGCTCATAAATATACTTCGCTAGGCGTTTCTTATTTCTATATTTAATATTCATAAATTCCTGCTGCGCCTTTTCGTCGTCCGCGTAGGTCGTCAGTTTTTTCATATGGGACAGGTTGGTAATCCAGTCGTCACCGATATAATTCGTCACCCATTCCGCCAGCAGCGGATTGCCGTGCAGCAGGAAACGCCGTTGTGTAATTCCGTTCGTCTTGTTGTTGAACTTCTCCGGGAACATCTGGTAAAACTCTTTTAATTCCTCATTTTTCAAAATTTCCGTATGCAGCCTTGCGACG
The DNA here is from genome assembly GCA_910586045.1 of uncultured Eubacterium sp. Lineage (GTDB taxonomy): Bacteria > Bacillota > Clostridia > Lachnospirales > Lachnospiraceae > Eubacterium_J. The sequence continues at coordinate 17,284 of CAJUIH010000046.1, read as the reverse complement.
CCGTTTACCGAATAGCCGGCGCAAATCGCGAGGTTCGCCATCTTGACCTGTCCGTCAAATACAATGGCCATCTTTTGTACTTTCTGGTAATCATTTGGAAATTTCTGCTGGATTTCAATAATAAATCTGCGGTTAATTTCTTCCACAATCTGGTAAATCCTAGGCAGCAGCCTTGAGAAAATCTCAATCGGCCATTTTTCCAGCGCTTCTGCCATAATCGTATGGTTTGTATAGGCGCATGTCTTTGTAGTAATTTCCCATGCGCTGTCCCATCCGAGCCCTTCTTCATCCATTAACAGGCGCATCAGTTCCGCGACTGCCAGCGTCGGATGCGTATCGTTCATCTGGATCGTTACTTTTTCCGGCAGCATATGGATGTCCGGATGGTTTTTCTTAAATTTTGCCAGTGCGCGCTGCAGGGAAGCCGATACAAAGAAGTACTGCTGTTTTAAACGCAGCTCCTTGCCCTGGATATGGTCGTCACAAGGATACAGTACATCGGTTAAGTTCCGCGCCAGATTTTCCTGCTCTACCGCCTTATGGTAATCGCCCTTGTCAAACGCATCCAACTGGAAATATTCCATTGGCTCGGCATCCCAGATCATTAATGTATTGACCACGTTGTTGTTATAGCCTACGATCGGCATATCATATGGAATCGCCTTTACAGACTGGTAATTTTCATGTACAAACCGCGTATTCCCGTCCGGTACATTTTCCGCGCGCACATAGCCGCCGAATTTAACCTCGTAATTGTATTCCGGCCTGCGCAGTTCGAATGGGTATCCGTCTTTCAGCCAGTTGTCCGGTGTTTCCACCTGATAGCCGTCCCGGATGGCCTGTTTGAACATTCCGTAACGGTAGCGGATTCCGCAGCCGTAAGCCGGATATCCCAATGTAGCAAGCGACTCCATAAAACATGCTGCCAGCCGTCCAAGTCCGCCGTTGCCAAGCGCCGGATCCGGCTCCTGGTCTTCGATGACGTTAATATCCAGACCGATTTCCTCCAGCGCTTCCTGCACCTCTTTATACGCGGTCAGGTTAATCAGGTTGTTGCCAAGCGCACGTCCCATCAGAAATTCCATCGACATATAATATACAATCTTCGGGTCTTCCTTATCGAAAACACGCTGGGTTGCCAGCCATTCATCGATGACCACATCTTTGACCGTACTTGCGACTGCCTGATAAATTTCCTGCTGGTTTGCTTCGTCCAGCGTTTTACGGTACAGCGTTTTGACATTATCTTTCACGCTGCGGATAAACGCTTCTTTTTCAAACATTTTGCTTTTCATTGGTTCCTCCTTTTTATTGCTGCCAATCTACTTTTTTGCGACACTCAAGGTTACTTTTTCCCCATTGATATTCCATTCTTTTGTGTAACCGCCATGCTCATTTTCGGTTATGGCTTGCCCGAGTACTTCGGACTGGATCGTATCTTTGCATTTCGCAAAAATATCCGCCACTTTTTGATCTGATGTATAAGAAATCACAATCTGATCCATAACTTCGAATCCGGCTTCTTTACGCATGGCCTGAAGCTTGCTTATGATTTCCCGCACAAATCCTTCTTCTTCCAGTTCCGGCGTCAAGTGCGTATCCAATACAACCGTAACTGTCTGGTCCCCCTCTGTCTGGTATCCTTCCATCTGTGTCATGGTGATCAGCAGGTCCTCCTCTGATAATACGACTTCCTGGCTGACGCTGTCAAGCCTGATTACACCATTTTCGCGAAGCTGTGCCATTGCCGCATTGCCGTCAAGGTCTGCCAGCGCCTGTTGAATCTGTTTTAAATATTTCCCATACTTTGGCCCGACCGTGCGAAGCTGCGGCTTAAATGTATAATCCGTATAAGCGCTGACATCATCGGTAAATGTCACATGCTTGACATTCAGCTCTTCTTCGATAATGGTCACATAATAGTCCGGCAGTGTAAACGGCGCTTTGACAAACATATTCCCGATCGGCTGGCGGTTTTTGATATTCGCACCGTTACGGCATGCCCGCCCAAGGACTACGGTCTTTAAGACCGCGTCCATATTGCTTTCCAGCTCCGGATCTATATACGATGCGTCGGCAGCCGGGAAATCGCATAAGTGAACGCTCTCCGGCGCAGACTCGTCCAGGCTGCACACAAGGTTGCGGTAAATATCTTCGGCCATAAAAGGAATCATCGGCGCCGCGATCTTGGCTGTTGTCACAAGCGCATGATACAGCGTCATATAGGCATTGATTTTATCCTGTTCCATGCCCTTTGCCCAAAAACGTTCCCTGCTTCTGCGCACATACCAGTTAGACATTTCATCCACAAAACCGTCCAGTGCCCGCGCTGCCTCCGGAATCCGGTAATTCGCGAGGTTGTTGTCTACCGCCTTTACGACGGTATTCAGCTTGGACAGCAGCCACCGGTCCATGACGCCCAGTTTTTCATATTCCAGGTCATATTTTTTCGCATCAAATGCGTCGATATTCGCATACAATACAAAAAACGCGTACGTATTCCACAGTGTACCCAGGAATTTGCGCTGTCCCTCCTGTACGGCTTTTCCGTGGAACCGGTTCGGCAGCCATGGCGCGCTGTTAATATAAAAATACCAGCGGATCGCGTCCGCGCCGTAGGTCTGCAGCGCCTGAAACGGATCGACGGCATTGCCTTTTGACTTGCTCATCTTCTGCCCGTTTTCATCCTGCACATGCCCTAGCACAATGACATTTTCATACGGCGCTTTGTTAAACAGCAGCGTCGACTCCGCCATCAGGGAATAAAACCATCCGCGCGTCTGGTCTACGGCCTCGGATATAAACTTGGCCGGAAACTGCTGCGCAAACAATTCCTTGTTTTCAAACGGATAATGATGCTGTGCAAACGGCATAGCCCCGGAGTCAAACCAGCAGTCAATGACTTCCGATACCCGGTGCATCGTCTGCCCGCATTTTGGACATGGATACGTCACTTCATCAATATACGGCCGGTGCAGTTCGATTGTTGAAACGTCCTGCTTTCCGCTTTTTTCGGCTAGTTCCGCGCGGCTGCCGATGCATTCCTGATGCCCGCATGCACATTCCCATACCGGAAGCGGCGTACCCCAATAACGGTTGCGGGAAAGGCCCCAATCCTGGATATTTTCGAGCCAGTCGCCGAAACGCCCTTTTCCGATCGACTGCGGAATCCAGTTTACGGTATTATTATTGCGGATCAAATCCTCTTTCACCTCGGTCATTTTGATAAACCAGGATTCCCTTGCGTAATAAATCAAAGGCGTATCACAGCGCCAGCAGTGCGGATATTCATGCTCGAATTTCGGCGCGTCAAACAGCAGCCCGGCCTTTTCCAAATCTGTCAGTACCATCGGATCCGCTTTTTTTACAAACACGCCCGCATAGTCCGTTTCCTCGCTCATCTCCCCCTTGCCGTTTACTAATTGGATAAACGGCAGGCCGTATTTCCTGCCGACCTTGCTGTCGTCTTCGCCGAACGCCGGGGCGATGTGCACGATCCCGGTACCGTCGGTCATCGTTACATACGTATCGCAGACCACATAATAGGCTTTTTTATGCTGTTTTTCGATCAATGCGTCCGCAAAGTGGAATAACGGTTCATATTCCCGGTATTCCAGATCTTTTCCCGTATAAGTTTCCAGTACTTCATAGGCAGCCGATCCTGCTTTTTCATCGGCAAGCCTGCCCAGCACCTTGTCCAGCAATGCCTGCGCCATATAATACACATAACCGTCCGCCGCCTTTACTTTACAGTATGTTTCATCCGGATGCATACAAAGCGCCAGGTTCGATGGCAGCGTCCACGGCGTTGTCGTCCATGCCAGGAAATAGGCGTCTTCTCCGACCGCCTTAAACCGGACAATCGCCGAACGTTCCTTTACCGTCTTATAGCCCTGTGCCACTTCCTGCGCAGAAAGCGGCGTTCCGCAGCGCGGGCAGTACGGAACCGTCTTAAACCCTTTATACAGCAGCTTTTTATCCCAAATCTGCTTTAACGCCCACCACTCGGATTCTATAAAATCATCTTCATACGTGACATACGGATCGTCCATATCGGCCCAAAAACCAACCGTTTCGGAGAAATCTTCCCACATGCCTTTGTATTTCCAGACCGATTCCTTACACTGTTTCATAAACGGCTCCATGCCGTAAGCCTCGATCTGGTCCTTGCCGTTTAGCCCAAGCAGCTTTTCGACTTCCAGCTCCACCGGAAGCCCATGGGTATCCCAGCCTGCCTTACGCGGCACATACCGGCCTTTCATCGTCTGGTATCTTGGGATCATATCTTTGATTACACGCGTAAGCACATGGCCGATATGCGGTTTGCCGTTGGCCGTCGGCGGGCCGTCGTAAAACGTATAAGTCTCGCCTCCCTTACGGATGTCCATGGATTTTTGAAATATGCCCCGTTCTTTCCAAAAATCCGCGACTTTATGTTCCCTTTCCACAAAATTCATGTTTGTATCTACTTTATTGTACATACTTTGTCTGCTTTTTCCTTTCTTTCATTTTTCGTTTTATTAATACCGATCGTTTCTGTATTGTTCCAACTGTTCCAGCCAGTCTTCCAGCCCGTTTTCC
>CAJUIH010000046.1:0-12603 GCA_910586045.1 uncultured Eubacterium sp. | reverse complement strand
CCGATCGTTTCTGTATTGTTCCAACTGTTCCAGCCAGTCTTCCAGCCCGTTTTCCTCATGATCCCGGTAAAAATCAAATTCATTTTCATACCCGGATTCCTGCATTTCCCGCAGTGTCTCCCGGTAGAGATCCTGAAACGGGCCCCACAGCAGCAAAACCGTCGCAAGAAATGCCAGAACGGATAAGCCTGCCGTAATTAACCCCGCGATCGCCGGCCCGCTTCCGGGACGCCGGAACCCTTTCATAAGCTGAAGAATCCCGAACACCACTGCCGCCGCCGCGATTGGTATATTCAGGCAGGTGCAAAACATGGCAAGGGAAATAATCCCAAGGATCATCGACGCAATCCCAAATCCGCCGCCGGAATTGCTGTCCGCTTTTTGATAAGCGTCTTTGTCCGTATAGGCGGACTGGTACTGGCCGTACTGCGTATTGCCGTAAGAAAAACCCTGGCCGGATGCATTCCCGCCGCCCTGCTGCTGTTCCGCCGAATTCCCATACGGCTGGCTCTGGCCGCTTTGATACTGCCCATAGGATGTTCCGCCGTACGGCTGGCCCTGGCCGCTTTGATACTGTCCATAGGACGTACCGCCGTACGGCTGGCCCTGGCCGCCTTGATACTGTCCATAGGACGTACCGCCGTACGGCTGGCCCTGGCCGCTTTGATACTGTCCATAGGATGTTCCGTCGTACGGCTGGCCCGCACCATTTTCATACTGCCCATAGGACGCATTCCCATACGGCTGGCCCGCACCGTTTTCATACTGCCCGCTTGACGCGGTATATTCGATATTCTGGACATCCTCACAGGCAGCGCCGCTGCCTGCTTCTGATCCGCCCGGCATCTGCGTATACCCGCTGTCCTGCCCGCCGTAATGGTATTCGTAACTGCTTTCTGTTTCCGGCGCGTCAGCCGGATCCGGTTGCCCTGTACTTTGCCCGCCGTAGCTATAAGCATAGCTGCTGTTACTTTCCTGCTCTTTTTTTTCCTGCCCTTCCGGCGTGTCCGTTTGTTCCGTATTCTGCTCGTTGTTTTCTTCCATACCGCAAAATCACCCCTTACCTATTTTATCGATCCATTCTATTTTGTCAATCCCTGCCATACAAATCGCGTGTATAGACTTTTTGTTTGACGTCTTTTAATTCTTCCGCAAAACGGTTCGCCACAATCACATCCGCGCGGGACTTAAACAAATCCAGATCCCGCACCACTTCGCTGCCGAAAAAAACATCTTCTTTTAACGCGGGTTCGTATAAAATGACAGACGCCCCTTTTGCCTTGATCCGCTTCATTACACCCTGAATCGAGCTTTGTCGGAAGTTGTCGGAATCCATTTTCATCGTCAAACGGTAAATGCCGACTACACAGGCATTGCCCGGCTGTCCGCCGAACCCCCTGCTGCTGGCGTCTTCATAATAACCGCCTTTATACAAAATCTGATCCGCCACAAAGTCTTTGCGCGTCCTATTCGACGCAACGATCGCTTCGATTAAATTTTCCGGTATATCCTTATAGTTAGCCAAAAGCTGCTTCGTATCCTTTGGCAGGCAATAACCGCCATACCCAAACGAAGGATTGTTGTAATGCGTACCGATCCTTGGATCCAGGCATACCCCCTCGATAATCTGTTTGGTATCCAGTCCCCTTACTTCCGCGTACGTATCCAGCTCATTAAAATAAGATACCCGCAGCGCCAAATAAGTATTCGCAAAAAGCTTTACTGCCTCCGCTTCGGTTGTTTCCATATGAAGTACCGGCACATCTTTGCGCAGCGCCCCGGCGCACAGCAGGTCCGCAAACGCTTCGGCGTCCGCCCGCCGCCCCGGGCTGTCCGCGGGACTGCCTACAATAATACGGGACGGATACAAATTATCATGCAGCGCATGGCCTTCCCGCAGAAATTCCGGCGAAAATAAAATCCGGTCCGTATGGTATTTTCTGCTGATTTCCTTTGTAAATCCAACCGGAACCGTAGATTTTACAACGATCACGGCACGCGGATTTAATTCCAGCACAGACGCAAGTACTTGCTCTACCGAAGACGTATCAAAATAATTTTGTTTTGGGTCATAATTGGTCGGCGTTGCGACCATTACATAATCCGCGTCGCGGTATGCCTGTGCCCCGTCCGCTGCCGCATGCAGATGCAGGCTGCGGTGCATAAAAAAATCTGTAATATCCTGGTCTGCAATGGGTGATTTTCGCTGGTTAATCAGTGCCACTTTTTCTGTCAAAGGATCCACTACCGTCACTTCATGGCGCTGCGCCAGAAGTACCGAAAGGGACAGCCCCACATAGCCCGCGCCTGCTACCGCTATTTTCATAACCTCTTCTCCTTTGTTCAACTCCACAATCCATCTTTGTAAATACCGTCTGCCGTAAGCTTTTGAAACGCCGCTACGACACTGTCACGATCCTCGGCATACGTCACGCCGAACCATTTATCCGGTGTCGGAAGCACTTTCACCGTCGCCTGCCCGCTGCCGATCATCTCATCCACAACCGACGGAAGCAGGTATTCCGCTTTTTTATCCCCCGGTTTTACCGCTTTTAGGAACGTTTTAAATTTTTCTTCCAACACAGAAAGAAACTGCGGCATCAGCCCCCACAAATTCATGGAAACAAGCGTATCTCCCGATAAAACCTTGCCGCTTTCGTCACAAATCCGGCCCGACGGCATACGCTGCAGTCCGCCCGTTTCCACCACCGTTTCCAAATATCCGTCCGCGTCCATATTGCAAATGCCGCGTGTAACCGCGCCGTTTTCACTGAGTGTATTTTGAATTTCAAAACCGGCCATGCAATATTCATTTCCTGCCCTGTTTTCTTCCCGCAAAAACCCGAATACGCTGCGAAACGCTTCTTTCCCATAATAATCATCCGCGTTAATCACCGCAAACGGCCCGTGCAGCACGTCCCGGCAAGCCAGTACAGCCTGGCCGGTCCCCCAAGGCTTTGTGCGCTCCGGCGGACAGGTAAAGCCGTCCGGCAAATCTTCCTTGTCCTGGAATACATAAGTAACCGGACAGATTTTTTCAATCCTAGAACCGATTGCCTCTTTAAATTCTGCTTCTATATCTTTTCGAATAATGAAAACCACCCGGTTAAATCCAGCCTCCAAAGCGTCATGGATCGAATAATCGATAATAATTTCTCCCTGCGGCCCTACTTTCTGAAGCTGTTTAATCCCCGCCCCATACCGTGAGCCAATACCTGCCGCCATAATTACGAGTGCGATCTCTTTCATGTAACTGTGTCCTCCTTACGTTTTCAAATTTGATATTATTAGGAACTGTTCCTTAGGATACAATATATTTTTCTATTGTAACAGATAATACCGGAAAGAGCAAAGTCTACAGCCAAATATTTTGCCGGCGCAAACAATATGTTACATTTTGGCTGCGAGGACGCCGGATGAGGGACGCGGGCCTATCTTGCGGCTCCGGCTCCAGAATGGCAAGAATCCCTAAGTATTCTGCATTTACGGATCGGCCTGCCCCGGTCGCGGCGCCTAATTCGCCCTGGCTGACGCCAGCAGCTAAAGGCGCCGCTTGGCTTCGCCCCTTAGGGGATCGGGCAGAATACTAAGGGCTTCTAACCATTCTTCCAACGTCGCCGCAAGCCAGGCCTGCGTCCCTTATCCGGCTGGTTTTCTCTGCCTCTGCGTAACCTACACTACATAGAAATGCAAAACAGCAGATGGATAGCTGACAAGGTTTCACGAATCCGTTTTGTGTATTACGAATATGTATAGGATACCAGTTGTAAAGCCTGCAAAGATTAACTGGGAGAGATGGTTTACCCGGCTTTTTGGCGGCTTTGGAAGAATGGTTGGAAGTCCTTAGTATTAGCTTAGGAACTGTAAAAAAATAATCTATATATTCGGTGATTGAATACTGCACAATAAACCCGATAAACGGCGGGCCAGAAGCAAATGATATTGTGCTGAAATTTTACGCCGTTTATATAACAAACTTACTTGTCTTTTTCTCCGATAGCACCAGTCAAAAATCAGGTATATAGCCCACTATGCGCCTGATTTTTGCCTGGCACTTTCGAAGAAAAATCCAGCGTAACTTTATCAGATTATTTCTTTACAGTTCCTTAGATTCGATAAAGAAGCATTAGGAGTGTAAAAAAATTTTGCCGGCGCTTCGGATTCATGGACAATGATTTTCTCCTGGTACATGACGCTTCCGCAGTCGGCACAGAAGATCAGGCCGGAAAATAAGCCCGCCTGCTTTCGTAGCCCGGATGGCAGCGTCGGGCGTTTCCTGTCCGTTGGTACTCCAGTGTACCCGGCGTTGAGATTCACTCCTTATGCCTTCCGTTTCCGCCCGTCTTCCCTTCCGGCTGCAGGGAACGCCCCTGCCCGGACAGCGGATGCTGTGTTTTTCCCATCCGCCTTTACCGTTTTGTAAGTGCGGATGCGCACATAGCATTTTTTCCCTGCTTTCAGTTTTTTTACTTCTTTCCTTGTTACAGAAGCCTTTTTCACAGACACGCTGCGGGTGCTGCCTCCCTGAAATCCCTTATCCGTGGAATACTGGATCTGGTACCCGCTCGTCTGCGCGGTTTTCTTTTTCCACTTTACAGTAAAACCGCCGGATGCCGCTGTAAGTTTCCGGATGGAAGTCCCAGCCGGGCATATCGTAAATGTCTTTTTTACCGTGCCGCTGTAACCGTCTTTGAATCGGACCGTCACTGTGTCTTTTCCGGCTTTCTTATTGTTTTTGTAGCTGACTGTATAATATTCAGCAGGAATCTTTCTGCCTTCTGTATTCACTGCGGTAACTGACGGCTTTTTCGGTTTTCCGTTATATGTGTACAGCGTTCTGGAAAGCGTTACGGATTTCACCTGCGGACGGGCGTTTTCTGCCGGTTCCTGCGTTGCCGGCGGATTCTCCGGCATTCCTGTGCCGCCCATCGGGGCTGCGCAGGGCCGGGTTATAATAATAGCGGATAGGCTATCTGCAAGTTGTTACTTTATGCATCATAAACATTCGCCGGAGCAGAAAGGAATAGCAAGCCTTGAGCCTTTATTGCTTCATTCCTGTTTATTGCAACGAAATGGGCCTGTTTAACGACCAGCGCTAAAGTCTGCATGGTTTATATCACTTCCAATATTTTCTGCCTTCTTCTGACTTCTGCAAAGAAAGGTTGAATTTTTCGGCTATACGTTGGATCGTATCCTGCAATGACAGAATAAACTCCCTATAAGTTTCAACAGAACCCTCTATTTTACCTTTTATTTCAATTTCTTCAAGCGCTTGGCACATATTGACCTCCTTTCCTTCGTTACAGCATCTATTTTCCCCAATTTCCCACCGCTTTCCTATTTTACCTATGCAGAAAATTTCCAAGTCAATTTTTAGTAGCAATCCCCTCCCATTCATGCTATACTTCTGTTGCGGAATAAAATACCGATACCATCGACACCGGTATTTTAAAAAAATCCCCAAAGCAGTAAAATAACAATACCAACAAAAACAACAGGAGATTTATATATGACTACGCAGGAAATTTTAATACAGGCCAGACAAACCAAAACAGTCCTGATGTTAGCGGATCCGGCGCGCAGAAACCAGGCGCTTTTTAAAATGGCGGACGCCCTTTTGGAACCCGCAAACAGGCAGCGGATCCAAAATGCCAATGACAGCGACTTACAAGCAGCCAAAGGCGCCATCTCGGACGTTATGCTGGACCGTCTGCTCTTAACCAAAGAACGGATCCAGGCAATGGCGGACGGCATCCGTGAAACCGCCGCATTAGACGACCCGGTCGGAAACGTCCTGTCGGAAACGGTCCGTCCAAACGGCCTTGTCATTCGTAAAACGGCAGTACCAATCGGCGTAATCGCCATTATTTATGAAAGCCGGCCAAACGTAACAAGCGACGCGGCGGCACTCGCGATCAAAAGCGGGAATGTCTGTGTACTGCGCGGCGGAAAGGAAGCGTGGCGCACCTGCCATGCGATTGTACAGGCCCTCCAGGACGGTTTGGAAGCCGCTGGCATGCCGCGCACCGCCGTAAACCTGATCGAAGACACTACGCGGGTAAGCGCCAATGAACTGATGACTGCCGAAGGGTATGTGGACCTTTTGATTCCAAGGGGCGGCAGCGGCCTGATCCGCTCCTGCGTCGAACATGCCACTGTCCCTTGTATCCAGACCGGAACCGGAATCTGCCATATTTATGTCGACAAAGAAGCTGACCTTTCTATGGCAGTACGGATTATCGAAAATGCCAAAACAAGCCGTCCGAGCGTATGCAACGCACAGGAAGTCTGCCTGGTACACGAACACATTGCGTCCCGGTTTCTTCCGATGCTGCGCCAGGCCCTTTGCGAAAACCGCGCGGAAAACGAAAAACAGCCGGTAGAACTGCGCCTGGATGCACAGGCGGCCACCCTGATTCAGGGAACCCCCGCCAAAGAAACCGATTTTGATACAGAATTTTTAGATTATATCCTTGCCGTAAAGATTGTAGACAGCACAGAAGAAGCCATCGAACACATCAATGCGCATTCTACCGGACACAGCGAGGCAATTCTAACCTCCAACGCACAGACAGCGGCACAATTTACCTCCGCCGTCGACAGCGCCGCTGTCTATGTAAACGCGTCAACAAGGTTTACCGACGGCGGAGAATTTGGGCTGGGCTGTGAAATGGGCATCTCCACGCAGAAACTTCACGCCAGAGGCCCGATGGGGCTGGCCGAATTATGCACTTATAAATATGTAATTCATGGAAACGGGCAGATCCGCCCATAAATCCAGCCAATAAACTGTATCAAATGTGTAAAGAAAGTGCATTGCCAAGATATCTTTGAAATGATACATTATAGGGAAAGCAACGGAAATCCACCAAAAACGGAAGGAGCAGATAATATGAAATTATTCGTAGATACCGCAATTGTAGAGGAAATCAAAAAAGCAAATGACATGGGCGTCATCTGCGGCGTTACTACCAACCCATCCCTGATCGCTAAATCCGGCAGAGATTTTGCGCAGGTCATTCAGGAGATCACCGAAATCGTAGACGGGCCGATCAGCGGCGAAGTAAAGGCTACGACACAGGACGCGGAAGGCATGATTGCGGAAGGCCGGGAAATCGCAAAGATCCATCCGAACATGGTTGTGAAAATTCCAATGACAGTCGAAGGGTTAAAAGCGGTAAAGGTACTCTCCAGCGAAAATATAAAGACAAATGTAACGCTCGTATTTACCGCAAACCAGGCGCTGCTTGCGGCAAGGGCCGGCGCGACCTATGTATCACCGTTCCTCGGACGTCTGGACGACATTTCCGTGACCGGCGTGGAACTGATCCGTACGATTGCGGAAATTTTTGAAATTTATGATATTCCGACCGAAATTATCGCCGCTTCGATCCGCAACCCTATCCATGTTACGGACTGTGCACTGGCCGGCGCAGATATCGCAACCATTCCGTATTCCGTGATCGAAGCTATGACCAAACACCCGCTGACGGACGCCGGAATCGAAAAATTCGTAAAAGACAGCACGAAATAAAAACGCAAAAGACCCCGCCTTATGCTACCTTTGCTATCATATAAGAAAGGATATTACTATGACTGATTTAGAACTCCAGAAAAAGGCAGTGGAAGTAAGAAAAGGAATTATCCAGGCCGTCCACGCCGCAAAAGCGGGACATCCGGGCGGTTCCCTTTCGGCTGCTGACGTATTCACCTATCTTTATTTTGAAGAAATGAATATCGACCCTAAAGATCCAAAAAAAGCAGACCGTGACCGTTTTGTTTTATCGAAAGGCCATACGGCCCCGGGCTTATATTCCGCGCTCGCCAACCGCGGATATTTTCCGATCGAAGACCTGCTGACGCTGCGCCATACCGGTTCCCATTTACAGGGGCATCCGTGCGTACAGCATACACCGGGCGTAGACGCCGCCTCCGGTTCTCTTGGACAGGGAATCTCCGTAGCCGTCGGCATGGCGCTCTCCGCAAAAATCAGCAATGACAGCTACCGTGTCTATACCCTGCTTGGGGACGGCGAGATCCAGGAAGGGCAGGTATGGGAAGCCGCGATGTTCGCAGGACACCGCAAATTAGACAATCTGTGCGTAATTGTAGACAACAACGGGCTACAGATTGACGGGCCAATTGACCAGGTCTGCTCCCCTTACCCAATCGACGAAAAATGGAGCGCGTTCAACTTCCATGTTATCACCATCGACGGAAACGATATAGCGCAGGTACGCAGCGCGTTTGCCGAAGCCCGCGCGACAAAAGGGCAGCCGACAGCCATTGTTATGAAAACGGTAAAAGGCAAAGGCGTTTCTTATATGGAACATCAGGTCGGATGGCATGGAAAGGCCCCAAATGACGAAGAATACGCGGCTGCCATGGAAGAACTCAAGAAAGCAGGTGAAGCATTATGTCAGAAATAAAGAAAATCGCAACAAGGGAAAGCTACGGCAATGCTTTGGCAGAACTCGGCAAAGAAGCAGAAAACCTTGTCGTGCTTGACGCTGACCTGGCTGCCGCAACCAAGACCGGCGTATTCCAAAAAGCTTTCCCGGACAGGCATATTGACTGCGGCATCGCCGAATGCAATATGATGGGCATCGCGGCAGGCCTTGCTTCCACAGGCAAAGTTCCGTTTGTCAGTTCGTTTGCCATGTTTGCGGCCGGACGCGCGTTTGAGCAGGTACGCAATTCCATCGGCTATCCGCACCTAAACGTAAAAATCGGAGCAACCCATGCCGGCATTTCCGTCGGGGAAGACGGCGCTTCCCACCAGAGCATCGAGGACATCGCGTTAATGCGCGTCATTCCGGGTATGACTGTCGTCTGCCCATCCGATGATATCGAAGCAAAAGCCGCCGTACGCGCAGCTTACGCCCACGAGGGTCCGGTATACCTGCGGTTCGGCCGTCTGGCAGTGCCTGTCATCAACGACAACGCGGATTATCAGTTCAAAATCGGAACAGGCGTTACGTTAAAAGACGGCAGCGACCTGACCATTATCGCTACCGGACTGTGCGTATCCGAATGCCTGGAAGCAGCGAAAAAGCTTGCGGCAGACGGCATCCAGGCCAGAGTCATAAATATCCATACGATAAAGCCGCTGGATACAGAACTCGTTGTAAAAGCGGCGAAAGAAACCGGGAAGATCGTGACCGTAGAGGAGCATTCCATCATCGGCGGCCTTGGCGGGGCTGTCGCGGAAACACTGAGCGAACAATGCCCGGCCAAGCTGCTGCGCATCGGTGTGCAGGATACGTTCGGCGAATCCGGCCCGGCAGGGGAACTGTTAGAAAAATATGGACTGAAAGCAGACGGCATTTATAAGAAAATAAAAGCATTTGCATAAACCAAAACAAAGGCTGCACCAAATCAGACACTAGTACTAGTAAACACTTAAACACTGTGCCAAACAGGAACGCAGTCCAACAAGCAGAAAGGAAAAGCAACTGCTATGAATCAAGAATCATTCGGAACAAGCAGAGACAATCAAGCCGTCACCGTATATACCATTGAAAACAGCCGCGGCATGCGGGTGCGTGTTACAGATTACGGCGCGGCACTGGTTTCTATCATTGTACCAGACCAAAATGGGACGATGCAGGACGTCCTGCTCGGCTATGACAACGTAACCGGATATGAAAACAATACCTGTTACTTTGGAGCAGTGATCGGACGCAACGGCAACCGGATCGCCGATGCAAAAATCACCATCAACGGCATCCCTTACCAGCTCGACGCCAATGACAATGAAAATAACCTCCACTCCGGTTTCCACGGCGTAGACAAAAAAATCTGGAACGTAACCGAACAAACCGGACAGGCAATCACCCTATCCTGCACCAGCAAAGACAGGGAACAGGGATTTCCCGGAACAATGGATATTAAGGTACGCTATCTCGTAACCGATGAAAATGCGCTCGAAATCCATTACCAGGCAGTTTCTGACCAGGATACGGTGGCGAATTTTACAAACCACTCCTATTTTAACCTTTCCGGACATGCATCCGGAGATATCCTCGGACATGAACTGACGCTCGCGGCGTCCCATTTTACCCCGGTCATTGACGCAAAAGCCATTCCGACAGGCGAAATTGCCTCGGTAGCAGGAACGCCGATGGATTTTACATCCGCCAAAACGATCGGACGGGACATTGAAGCGGACGACATCCAGTTAACCTATGGCGGCGGGTATGACCACAACTTTGTACTCGACCACAGCGCCGGCGGCGCGTTTTCGTTTATGGCGCAGGCATACGCGCCGGATACGGGTATCGAAATGCGAGCCTATACCGATTGTCCGGGTGTACAGCTCTATACCGGAAATATGATTACACCGCAAACCGGAAAACAGGGCGCCGCGTACGACAAGCGGCAGGGCTTCTGCCTGGAATCCCAGTACCATCCAAATGCCGTCAACGAACCGAATTTTAAAAGCCCGCTCATAAAAGCCGGAGAAGTATATACGTCAAAAACAAGCTATCAGTTTGGCGTACGTTAACTACAGAAAAAACCGTACATGTTCCCCAAAAAATGTTAAACCACCAAATCAGCACGGAACATGGAATCCGCATGCAGCGGCTTGCCGGTCAAAAACCAGCAGGCCGCTGTATTTGTCAGCAAACAACCATTGTTAGGAGCCGTTATGAAAAAGCCGTTACGAAAAAGCCGCCCGCGCACATCCGCAGTCTTCCTGATCCTGTTATTCTTTCCGCTGTTTTTATCCGCATGTACGGTAAAAACCGGGCAGCCGAATGTCGGAATCGCCGAAACTGATTCCATGGAACTGCTGCAGGGGCTTTCCGCGGCAGAAGCCGCAGACCTGCTTGTCCCGCAGGCGCCGATCAAAGTCGGCTTTGTCCAGGTCGGACACGAATCCGACTGGCGGATTGCCTCTACAAAATCCTGTCTGGAAACATTCCGGGAAGAAAACGGATACGAACTGTATTTTGTCGACGCGGACAACGACCCGAAAAAACAAGTAGACGCCGTACGCAATTTTATCCGCGACCGGATGGATTACATTATCATTGACCCCATTCTGCCCACCGGATGGGACGCCGTATTGACCGAAGCGTATCACGCGCACATTCCGGTTCTGCTCGTCGACCGTACGATTACCTGTAAAGAACGCTACTATACGGCCTGGTTTGGTTCCGATTTTGTCCTCGAAGGGGAGTATGCGGGGGCCTGGCTGGAGGATTATCTCGAACGGAACGGACGCGGCAAAGAAACGGTCCGGATTGTAACGATCAACGGCACCGAGGGCGCCTCCGCACAAACCGGCCGCACGCAGGGGTTTGCCAAATACCTGGACCGGCACGCCAACTGGCACCATCTAGCCGCCGAAAGCGGCGATTTTACCGAAGCAGGCGGCAGACAGGTCATGAAATCTTACCTCGATCGGCTGACCGGGATCGACGTCGTTGTCTGCCAAAATGACAACGAAGCGCTCGGCGCCTGCGCGGCTCTTCAGGAAGCCGGCATTTCCTATGGCACAGACGGGGACGTCATCATCCTTTCTTTTGATGCGACCAAAGCAGGCCTGGAAGCCGTATTAGACGGGCGGATCCATGCGGATTTTGAATGCAATCCGCTGTCCGCGCCCTATGCCGCGGACGCCATTCAAAAACTGGAAGCAAATAAACCGCTGGATGTAAAAAAGCTGGAACTGCCGGAACGATGCTTTACAAACGAGGATACGCCGATCCTGCTGCAAACGGAAAACGGCTCCAAATGGACGGTGCCTGTTACAAAAGAACGGATCAAATGCCGGGCTTATTAGCCGCCCGGCTTCCTGCATCCATGCCGGCAGTCAACTTCATCTTTATCTTTCCATCTTCTGCACCAACACTTTTTTATTCATGCTTATATTCATGCTTTTATTCATACTTTCCCATGCAGTTCCAGCAATCTGTCCCAGCAGTTTTTCATATGCGCGAATACAGTCTGCGCCTCACCATACACATAATTGCGAAATCCGCCGTCGCTGCTGCCGCCTGTCGCATACGTCTGAAAACGCTCTTTTATTTTTTCCCATACGAAAGCCTGATCATCGTCATTTCCCATGGCGGCAAACAGATTCTGCAAATCTTTCCGATACTGGCTCTTTTCCTGTCCGGATTGCTGCATCGAACCCAGTTTTACGATATACAGATACTCGCCCACCGGGTTTTTCGCCGCTTCACGCGAGAAAGATCCCATACCATGCAGTCCGGCAACCACTTTTTGAAAACTTTCCATGGGATTGCTGTACTCTGCAAGCACTTCATTGTTATGCTTGTAATATTGATCGATCAGTTGATCAAAAGCTTCTTTCTGTTCGTTCGGCAAAAACCGGTCAGACATATAGCGAAGCGCGGCAGTAGACGATTCCAATTCCGTCGCCGCTTCACCAGAAGACATAAAAAACTTATATTCATCCTTTACGGAACTAAACTCAATTCCAGTTAAATATTGACTCTTACTCAGACAATCCATACCAAAGGTGGCGGACGCAAGCGTATCTTCGAATTGTTTGACCTGCTCATCCTCCATATCTGTATAAGAGCGGTCTCGGAAACTCTTTAAGCCCGAATTTCCGCTCTTTTTTCATGT
>CAJUIH010000045.1:2963-24475 GCA_910586045.1 uncultured Eubacterium sp. | reverse complement strand
ATAACAATTTGCTATAAAATGTTATGTAGGCTGTGCGGAATGAATCACGGTTTTGCTGGCAGAAAGGCTGCGCGAGGAGATGTTATATGAAAGAACTGGACTATGAAAAAATGGGGATGCGGATCCGTCAAATCCGGAAAGCAAAAGGCTGGTCCCAGGAAGCGCTTGCAAAAAAATGCGGGATCAGTATGTCGTTTTTGGGGCATATCGAACGCGGGACAAGGATTATGAGTATGGAAACGTTTGCCAGTATCTGTTTGGCGCTGGATGCGCATGCGGATGAATTGCTGTGGGGCGTAGCGTATCCGTCGGATGCGGTGCTGGATTTGTGGCATGCGCCGCAAAAGAAAGCGGGCGGGGATATGGAGAAAAAGGATGTCGACAGTTATTCCATGTATATCCGGATTATGAAGTCGGTAGCGGAGATTATGAATGAAGCCTAGCCGTCCGAATGTCCTGGTTGCTGCGTCCGTTGCTTCTATGCTGGATCTGTTTAACAGGGAAAATTTCCGCCTGCTGCAGGACATGGGCTGCCAGGTCGAGGCTGCGGCGAATTTCAGGTTTGGGAATATTACCAGTCCGAAGCGGGTAGCGCAATTTCGCCGGGAACTGGCCGAAAGGGGGATCCGTGTGCACGATATCCCCATTCCAAGGCGCATAACGGATGTCCGAAATATTGTCCGTTCCTACCAGGTCTTGAAAAAACTCTGCGCGCACAATGACTACAGGCTGATCCATACGCAGTCCCCGATTGGCGGTGCGGTAATCAGGCTTGCCGCAAGAAGAAGCCGGAAAAAAGGGACAAAGGTAATTTATACGGCGCATGGGTTTCATTTTTACCAGGGAGCGCCGTTATACCGATGGATGCTTTTTTATCCGGCGGAAAAATGGCTGTCGTATTATACGGATACATTAATTACGATCAATGCCGAAGATTATCGGCGGGCCAGGCGTTTTCATGCGGGCCGGCTTGTGCGGCTGCCCGGCATCGGGATTTGCTTGGAAGATTTTTGCCCGGATGCGGAAAAACGAAAAAAACTGCGCCGTACATTTGGGTTTCCGGAACAGGATTTTGTCGTTTTAAGCGTAGGGCAGTTATCCAGACGCAAAAACCAGGAGGTTATGATCCGTGCCATGGCCATGCTAAAAGACCGAAACGTTCGTTATGTAATCGCCGGGATCGGGGAGCAGGAACCGAAATACCGGGCGTTGATCCAAAAGCTGGGATTGGAAGCGACTGTGTTCTTGGCCGGGTATCGGGATGATATCCCGGATCTTCTTAGGATGGCGGATTGTTTTGTATTCCCGTCCAGACAGGAGGGGCTTCCGGTGTCATTGATGGAGGCGATGGCGGCCGGAGTCCCGGTTGTATGCAGCCGGATCCGCGGCAATTGTGATCTGGTACGGGACGGGATCGAGGGCAGGGTAGTGAGAGCAAATGATGCAGCCGGTTTTGCAGCCGCTGTCCGCCAGATCATGGAACAGCCAAAACGGGCGGAAAGCTATCAAAAGCATGCCAGGGAACGGGTCAGGGGGTTTTCTAAACAACGGGTCAATGCCGGGATGGAACGGATTTATCGACAATCTCTTTTATAGGGAATGACGGGATGTATGCAAAAGATGGAGCGGTGAATAGCCATGGTTTTGATAACGGGACTTTGGAACGAGATGCGAAAGACGGTATGATGGCAGAAAAGAGACGGTACGATGACAGAAAAGATACTTACAGTTATAATCCCCATGTATAATGCGAAGCCATGGATTCGACGCTGTCTGCGTTCCCTGCTGGTGCAGACGCGGGTCCGGCCGTATCTGGAGGTGCTTGTGATAGACGACGGGTCTGCGGATGGGTGTGACCGCATTGCAAACCAAATGGCGGAGGAAATGCCGGGCGTATTTCGCCTGATCCAAAAAGAAAACGGCGGGCACGGATCGGCGGTAAACTGCGGCGTCAGTCAAAGCAGCGGGAAATATATCAAGGTACTGGACGCGGATGACTGGATGATTACCAGTGAATTGGAAAAACTGCTGGACGAACTGTGCCTGCTAAACGACCCGGACGTTGTTTTGTGTGCTTACCGGACGGCTGATATGCGGACCGGGAAAAAAGAGACGGTGCGTGCCGCGGCTGCAGGCGGTTATGTAGGGATGGAGGAGTTGGCGGCGCATTGGGAGCGCTACCGGGCGGTGTGTACGTTTCATGGAATCATCTATCGGACAGCGTTTTACCGGCAACACTGTAAAAAGCTGCCGGAACGGGTGTTTTATGATGACAGTTATTATGCGATTGTCCCGGCAAGTCATGCGGCGCAAATTTATGTATCCAGACGATGTTTGTATGTGTACCGCATCGGCAGACGGGAACAAAGTGTGTCCGCGGAAAACAGGGTACGCCGTTTAAGCGACGCCGAACGGGTGATAACGGCAGTCTGTGCAACCATGCAGGAGCGGCGGAGCAGCTTTGGGCAGAAATATTGGAAGCTGCGCACGGTATCTCTGGCGGCTGATTATCTGGTTACCTGTTTTCTTCGTTCCGGCAATAAACGGGCAGGGCGCGGGAGGGCAAGGTGTTTTATGAAAAAACTGCGTACGCACAATCCCGTTTTGGCGCGCGCCTTACGAGGAAGGTACTGGCTGCTGCGGTGCATGGGATTTTTGCATATAAAGGAAGCATCGTTTCAAAAATTATTGCAGGTCAGAAAAAACTTGTTTGGGTAGGCCTTGGATACAACAAAAAGGAATTGGGAAAGGGCTTTTTATAGTCTGGAAAAGGAAAATGAGGAAAGAAGAACACAAGCAAATCAATGGCTTACAGGCCGGCATCGTGGTGCTTTCTATTTATCTGCTGCTTGCGGGCGTATTTTACTATGCATCCGGGGAGCAGCTATACTGGCGTACTTCCCGGTCGGAATGGGCGGGGATCCAGGGAGATCTGGCTGCCCCGGAACTGGTGGAGGGATTTGAGGTCAGGCAGGATTTTTTTTGTGAAATGGACCGTATGCAGCGGGTGGCGGTGCCTGTTACGACATTCGCGCGGGAAAATTGCGGGACAGCCACTATGGACATATGGGATGAAACAGACGGCCGGAAACTGGCGTCCGCTTCCTGGAACTTAGCAGACGTAGCCGAAGGGCAGATGCTGGAATGCAGGCTGGATGATACGGGTGTCTGGCATCACAAAATATCCGTCCGCCTGTTTTCTGATGCGAAGACAGGATCCGCCATTGCGCCCTGGCTTGCAGGCGCCGGCGAAGCGGACCAGGAAGCGGCGGCGCTTTTTTATAATGGCAGGGCGGCGGAAGGGATGCTGTGCTTCCAGGCGGGCGGAAAGGACAGGGTCTGGACAGGATTTCATTATTTTGAGATCGTGTTTGCGCTGTTTTTTTGTCTGGCAGCCGGCTGCGTGTATTTATGCTACAAAAAGAAAACAGGAAAACCGGATATTTTTTTGTCTTTGGCCGCGTTGCTTTGCCGTTATAAATTTTTAATCCGGCAATTGGTCGCAAGGGATTTTAAAATTAAATATAAACGTTCGGTATTGGGCGTCTTGTGGAGTTTTGTAAATCCATTGCTGATTATGTGTGTCCAATATTTTGTATTTTCCACGATTTTTAAGGCGGATATAGAAAATTACCAGGTCTACCTGCTGTCGGGGATCGTACTGTTTAATTTTTTTTCGGAATCCAGCAATGTGGCGATGTATGCGGTTACGGGAAACGCAAATCTGATTACGAAAGTTTACGTGCCAAAGTATATCTATCCGGTGTCCAAGGTGCTCTCAACCAGCGTTAACCTGGTGATTTCCCTGCTTCCGCTGGTACTCATTACGCTGGCGTCCGGGGTAAGCGTCACAAAGGCATGGCTTTTGCTTCCGTTTGTCCTGTTCTGCCTGCTTGTATTTTGCTGCGGGATTGCATTGATGCTGTCGTCGGCGCTTGTATTTTTCCGGGATATCCAGTTTATCTGGAGCGTGCTATTAATGGCGCTTACGTATGCCACGCCGGTGTTTTATCCGGAAACCATTCTGCCGGATGGATTTCGCGGCACGCTGCGGTTTAATCCGATGTACCATTTTATCAAGTTTTTCCGGATGCTTGTTATGGACGGAATTTCGCCGGAGCCGGCGGCGTATCTGCAATGCGCGTTGATTGCGGCGGGGATTTTGCTGGCGGGGCTGTTTGTATTTAAAAAGACGCAGGACAAATTTATTTTTTATTTATAGTTGTTTACGCAAAGTCGGCTTACTTATTTTTTATTTATAGTTGTTTACGCAAAGTCAGATTACAGTTGTTTGTTAATGGATTTTTATTTCATAGTCGCTGATTGGTAAGGAGGCGGGCGGATATGGAGCGGCAGGCAGTCATTGAGGTAAATGGGGTTACGGTCCGTTTCCGGATGGCGGACGACAGGGTCGGGACATTAAAGGAATTTATGATCCGCCTGGCAACGAAAAAGATCACGTACCAGGAATTTCATGCTTTACGCGGGGTTTCGTTCCGGGTGGAAAAAGGGGATGTGCTTGGCATCGTCGGCCATAACGGGGCAGGCAAAAGTACGCTGTTAAAAGTGATATCCGGGATTATGAAGCCCGCGGAAGGCTTGGTCGTTACAAGAGGCAATATTGTGCCTATGCTGGAGCTTGGTTCCGGTTTTGATTTTGAAATGACGGGGCGCGAGAATATCTTTTTAAACGGCGCGATCCTGGGTTATTCGGAAGCGTTTTTGGTAGAAAAATATGAGGAAATCGTGGCGTTTTCCGGTTTGGAAGCATTTATCCATGTGCCGCTGCGAAATTATTCTTCAGGTATGGTAATGCGCCTGGCCTTTTCCATTGCGGCGGCGGTCAATCCGGAAATTTTGATTGTAGATGAAATCCTGGCCGTCGGGGATGCGGATTTTCAGGAAAAGAGCCGCAGGCGTATGCTGCAGATGATGGGCGGGGGAACGACGGTGCTGTTTGTTTCCCATGATTTAAAGCAGGTGCGCGGGATGTGCAGCAAGGTGTTGTGGATCGAGCATGGGGGCGTGGTGGCGTTTGGAGAGACGCAGGATATCTGCGACAGGTATGAAGGGAAAGATATCGAAAGAAGTACATCCGGTGAAAGTGTATG
Organism: uncultured Eubacterium sp.; assembly: GCA_910586045.1. Lineage (GTDB taxonomy): Bacteria > Bacillota > Clostridia > Lachnospirales > Lachnospiraceae > Eubacterium_J. The sequence goes on along the minus strand of CAJUIH010000045.1, from coordinate 19,364 downwards.
AAAATGCTTTGCGAATACGACAGTTATGGATGATCCAAGGCAGAAGCACTACGGAAAAAACGGCAACAGGGAAAGGGGAAAACGGTGGAAGATATCGATACAGGGATAGGAAAGGGAAGCAGGCAGGCAAACATTGTCTGCGGGGATAAAGTAAAGCAGCGAACATTGTCTGGAAAACAGGACTGTCTGTTTACGGTTATCGTACCTATATATAATGTCGAGCGCTATTTATGCCAATGCATAGACAGCCTGCTGAACCAGAGTATGCGAAATCATAAAATAATCCTCGTCAACGACGGCTCCAAAGACCGCAGCGGGGAAATTGCAGAATCTTACGCAAGGCAATACCCGGACAGGATTATGTATTTGTCACAGAAAAATGCGGGGCTTGGGGCGGCACGCAACGCGGGGCTGCGTTATGTGGATACGCCTTATGTGATGTTTTTGGATAGTGATGACTGGATGATGCCGCGGACAGTGGAGCATTTGACAAGGGAGATCCGGTATGATGCGGATGCTTTTGACCTTGCGTTTATGATGCCTGTTGTATACAACATGGCATCGTGTAAGTATGAAGATTGGAAAGATAAGGAATATTTGGAAGCTGTTTTTAAACAGCATGGGAAAATACTGAACCCTAGGCAGGTGCCAAAGCTGTATGGAACGGAAGCCAATATATGCCGTTGTGTTTTTCGTGTTTCCTTTTTAAAGGAACATCGGTTTCAATTTCCAGAGGGTGTGAAATGGGAAGATGTATTCCCGCATTTTTATCTGCTCTATTGGGCGCGACGTTGTATTCTGGTCAAGGATGCCGGATTTTTTTACCGTATCCATTCAGGTAATCAAATAACAGCTACCGTATCGTCGGACAGGCTGGATATAATTCCTGTTTTCGCATCCGTATTTTCTTATGCTATCAAGCATGATTGGAGCAAGACAGAAGCGGCATACATTGTTTCGATGATGATGGATTTTATTGTCTGGTCCCTGCATGCTTCGACACGAAAAGTACAGCGGGAACTGGTCAGGGGCCTGCATGATATGTGCAGCGTGATACCAGTAGAATATTATCACGCCTATGTAAAAATAATCAGGCCGTCCGTTATGGAACGCATGATCTGGCATGGGCTGGGCAGCCCGTTTGCCTACCGCTTTTTAGAGAATAATCATAACCTGCGCCAGGCAAGGCAGATGTACCAAAAGGCTGGAAAATTAAAAAGGATAAGGAGACGGCGGGCATGAATGATATAGTGGGATTTCTCGGGATGCATCAGGAAATCAGGGAACTGCTGCTGGTGATGGGGACCAAAAGCGGCGCGGCGCTGGTCTATGATGTGTGCAGTATGGTAAAACTGGACAGGCTGGTTTTGGCGGTTCCTGATACGGAGCTGAAAAAAGAGGTACAAAAGGCGGTGCAGCGGCTGCGATATGAAACAGCGGATTATGTGCCGGTGCATCTGGAATGGATTGCGAGGGAAGATGCCGGTAAGGTTTGCCCCAAAACGGGACAGATGGCGCTGCTTTTGGACGCGCCGAACACGACGGAAGAAGTACTTGCCTTTTTGGATAAAAAGCCCGCATATTTGATCGGAACCATAGATAAAACAAAAATCAACGCGTTCCGTATCTGGGAAATGTATCGAAAGACGGCTTCCCATATTTATCTGGTATCCTGGGAGGAAAATCATGCCAGTGAAGCGCTGGACTGGTCAAAGGATCCAGACAGCGACCTGGAACTAAGCATTATTTTTCCGGTTTACCGTGTGGCCGCCTATCTTGAGCAGTGCATACGGTCTGTTACGGCGTGGAAAGCCGATTATGTGGAATATTTGTTTGTGGACGACGGATCGCCGGATGAAAGCGCGAAAATCATAAAGCGTTATGCCAAAAAAGATCAGAGGATTCGGCTGCTGCAAAAGAAAAACGGCGGCTGTGCTTCCGCCAGACAGTATGGCCTGGAGCGCGCAAAGGGACGTTATGTTGGTTTTGTTGATCCGGACGACTATGTAGATCCATCGATGTTTCGCAAGCTGCTTGCCAGGGCGCTGACGGGAAGCTATGAGATCACCTACTGCGGGTACCGAGAATTGTATGAAAGTACGCATACGACAAAAGAGGTGGAAGACTGTCTGGACATCCCATATAAAAACGGAACCTGTGACCGCAATGAAATAGACCGTTTGATTGCTTATTTACGGGTAGCGATCTGGCGCGGCATTTATCTTAGGGATATGCTAACGAAAAACAACATCCATTTTTATACGGATCTGCGCCGTTTTGACGACCTGCCGTTTAAAGTGGAGACGTTTGCGGCGGCAAAGTCCGTGGCTGCGGTGCCGGAATATTTGTATTATTATCGGATGTCACGGCCTGGACAGGATGTGTCCGCAGACGACGAGCGTTTATATGTCCATTTTTCTATATTTCAACATTTGGACAGATCCATGGCCGCAGCGAAAGAGAAAGCGCAGTTGGATTATCTGCAGACCGTAAAAATACATACGCACCGGTATGCGCTGGAAAAGATACGGCCGGAGCTGATCGGGGAATACTGCGCTAGGGCAAGGAAAGATCTGCTGTCAAATTTTCCTTACGCAGAGGGGCTGTATATCCTAAAGCAGTTTGCTTCCTGGAAAGACCAGGTCTATTTTCGGGCGATCTGCAAAAAAAACATACAACTGGTAAAAGTCCTTGCAGGATACCAGAGCGGCGGCAGCAGGATGCGGCGCAAGCAGCGCCAGTTAAGGAAGTTTCAAAAACTGGATCAGAAATATGGAAAGCACAGTTAGGCGTTTGTTGGTCAGCATCATTATTCCGGTATATAATGTAAAGCCTTACCTGCGGGCATGTGTGCACAGTATTGTGCGGCAGGGGGATTTTCGCGGCGCGTATGAAATCCTGTTAATTGACGATGGGTCGACAGACGGGTCGGGCAGGATCTGTGACGACCTGGCCGGGCAGCATGCATGTATCCGGGTATGCCGTCAAAAAAACGCCGGACTTGGGGCGGCAAGAAATACGGGAATCAAGGCGGCGGGAGGGGAATATCTGTTATTTGCGGACGCGGACGATTTTATAGGAAAACACGCGCTTGCCGGCATTTTAACAGGCATTTCGAATACACATGCGGACGTTTATTTTTTGAATGGATATAAATATTTTAACAGGCGGTCGCTGCAGCCGATGAATGACGGCAGGTTAAGGAATGTAAATTTTTTGGACAAACAGGGCAGTATGCGGTTATTTGCCGGATTGTCCAGGTATCCGGGAAGCGCCTGCGATAAATTAATCCGGCGCGGGTTGATTCAAAAGCATGCGGTTATTTTTGAAGAGGGCGTTGTGGGCGAGGATCTCGTATGGGTGTTAAAATGCCTGCTGTATGCGGGAACATACGGTTATCTGGATGTGGATTATTATTACTACCGGCAGAACCGTGCCGGCTCCATTACAAGCCGCTGTGACCCAAAGCGGTTTGCGGATCAAATCCATGCCGTGCAGCAGGGGGCTGCGTTAGCCAGGACAACGGCAGAGGGGAAACGTTTTCAAAAAGAAATCTATTCCATGATGGCGTATGAGGCGGAAACCGCGCTTTTGTTTTTGGGAATGCTGCAAAAACAGAAAATGGCGGACCATGAAATGATGGATGCGTTGACAAAGGTATTGTGGCTGCTGCGTTACCGGAATACAAGGCGTACCAAATGGATCCGGCGGCTGCTTCGGTTTTTGGGGATCAAGAAAACGGCCGGGCTGCTGGAATGGGGGTATGGGATAAAAAAGGACGCGGACAGGAGAATTAAAATTAGATGAAACGAGATCATAAACCGATAAAAGACATCATTATTTTAAGCGCAGGAAATTTAAATGTAGGGGATCATGCGATTCTATGCAGTTGGCTGCATTTTTATCGGAAATTATTTGGTGCGCATGCACGGATTACTATTTTGGGTGCGGAAGCCAGTTATATTGCAGAGCAAACCTGTGATCTGCCATGTAAAGTTCTGGTATCCAATATCCTGCATCGGTATGTTTGGGAACATTATGAGGAGAAAAACCATGCACGGGTGCAAAATGCCGTAGCAGATTTGGTAGAAACGGATCGCATGATTTTAGATAGGTTTGATTATGCGGTTTCTTCTTTGCATCAATTTTTTGTTAGAACAGATGTTGTCCATATTGTTGGCGGAGGGATTATCAACAATAAGTGGAAAGATGTCCATTATATTATAAAGGCCGCTGTGGATCTTGCGAAAAAATACAATAAGAAAGTATTTATGACAGGGCAGACGATCGGGCCGTTAGATGAACTGGATCAAATAAGGCTGCGTCCCGTTTTTGAAAAGGTGGATCTGGTAGATTTGAGGGACTGCTGCTGTGAGAAATATCTGCAAACCTGCGGCTGTCCGGTGAACCGGTCGATGGATGATGTATTATTGGATTTGCTTCCGGCGAAAGCTATACAAAAGGAGGATGACCTGGCGCCCTATATAGAAAGACCGCATATCAATCTTTGCATACAGGAATGGGCATTAGATACGGAAAATGAGAAGCTCTATGCTAATGCAAAAAAAGAAATCGCAGATTTTATTTGCTGGTATTGTACAAATCATCCGCAGGTGCATGTAAATGTTGTTGAATTTATGCCATTAGACCATGATCTGCGGTGCGGCAGGGAGGTTGTTGATTTAATGGATGGTAAGATCAGGAACCGGTGTCATTATTTGTGTATGGCAAATATCCGTTTTTTGTGGGGGGGGGCATTGGCTGTGATTCAAAGTGCGGTGTTAAACATTGGAACAAGGTATCACCTGGCACTATTTTCCATGAAGAAAAAGATTCCTACGGTTAGTATTGTTTTGGATACGTATTATGAGGTAAAACTGAGGGGGATTCATGATTTGTTTGGTTCAACGGGCTGTCTGTCTTTTGGGCAGTGTACATGTTCTTATTTAAAGCAGTGGATGACTGCGGGTCATTTTTATGGAATAGGTACGGATCTGCAACGGCTGAAAAAAGCGAAGCTGGATCAGGTGATGAAGATGATTGGTTTGGAGCGGGACTGGTTTTGGATGCGTCGGGTTATGGATAGGATTTAATAAAGAAAAACGGAAGAAAAAGGGGTCAGGAGCGATCATATGGAGCAATATGACAAAATAATTATCGGAGCGGGATTGTATGGGTTGTATGCCGCCCTATTTTGTGCGCAGAGAAAACAGAAAGTGCTTGTGCTGGAATGTGACCAGGCGCCGTTTTGCCGTGCTACCTATATCAATCAGGCGCGTGTGCATCAGGGTTATCATTATCCGAGGTCGCTTTCGACGGCTTTGAAATCAGCCGGGTATTTTGAGCGGTTTCGTAAAGATTATGCATTTTGTATCAACAGGGAATTTGAGCAGATTTATGCCACGTCGAGCCAGTATTCCTGGTCAGATGGGAAACAGTTTCGCAATTTTTGTAAGGCGGCACATATTCCATGTAAGGAGCTGCACCCGGAAAGTTTTTTTAACAAGCATATGTGCGACGGAGCATTTCTTGTTAGGGAATATACGTATGATGCGATGATTTTGCGGGATTATTTCCTCGAACGGCTGCATGCGCTGGGCTGTGCCGAAATCCGGTATGGGGTGCGGGTTACGGGAATCGAAAGGCGTTCGGATGACTATGCGGTATTCACGGAGGATGGAAAGGCGTACCGGGCCGGTTTTTTACTGAATGCGGCTTATGCGGGCACAAACCAGATTTTAGATCTGGCGGGGTTTGAAAAATTTGCGATTAAGTATGAACTTTGTGAGATTATATTGTGTGAGGTCAATGACGCGTTAAAACGGTATGGATTTACGGTTATGGACGGCCCGTTTTTCTCCATTATGCCGTTTGGAAAAACGGGCCTGCATTCATTGACGTCCGTAACTTTTACGCCGCATACGACAAGCTATGATGAGCTGCCGGCCTTTGCCTGCCAGCAGCAAAGCGGCGGGTATTGTTCGCCGCTGCGGCTTGGCAACTGCAACGACTGTCCGGCGAAGCCGGAAACGGCATTTGCGTATATGGCGAACCTGGCCAAAAAGTATTTAATGGATACATTCACGTTTACTCGGAAAGAGTCGCTGTTTTCTATGAAGCCGATTCTGATGAGTTCGGAAATTGATGATTCCAGGCCGACTGTGATCCGTACGTATTCTAAAAACCCGACGTTTGTCGGTGTCCTTTCCGGAAAGATTAATACGGTTTATGACTTAGACGAGGTGCTGAGCGATGGGTGATTGTAATAGAGAGAAGAATTTTGTATCCGCAGTGATTTATATTCACAATTGCGAAAAGAGAATTGAAATATTTTTACAGACAATCATGGAAGTATTGGAAGAGAATTTTGAACATTCCGAGATTATCTGTGTCAATGACAGTTCGAATGACCGCAGCCCCGAGTTGATCAAGTCGGTAAGCCAGTCGGCGAAAACGACAGGAATTTCTATTGTCAACCTGAGTTATTTTCATGGGCTGGAGGCTGCCATGCATGCGGGGACCGATCTTGCTATAGGAGATTTTGTACTGGAATTTGACCATACATTGCTGGATTATGACAAGGCAGAGATTATGAGAGTTTACCGAAAGTCACTGGAAGGATACGACATGGTAAGCGCTGTCCCGGATCGAAAGGAACGTCTTTCATCCAGATTATTTTATTTGGTTTTCAGGCGGTTTGCCGCGGTATCCGGCCCAATGTGTACGGAAAGTTTTCGCATATTAAGCAGGAGGGTCATAAACCGCATTCTGTCCATGAATAAAACGGTCCCCTATCGAAAAGCAATTTACGCGGGTGCAGGGCTAAGGGCGGATACGATCCGGTACATGGTGACGGGACAAGGGGAAAAGATCCCCGCCGATCCCAAAGAGAAGCGGTACCGTATCGGACTTGCCGTGGATGCTTTTATCTTTTTTACCGAACTGGGATATCGGGCGGCGATTGTTATGACAATGCTGATGCTGTTCTTATCTGTTAGCATGGTTGTGTATGTAGCCGTAATTTATGCCGCCGCACATCCGGTGGCTGGCTGGACGACTACGCTGTTATTCCTGTCTACAGCATTTGCCGGGTTATTTGGCATACTGACCGTGATTGTTAAATATTTGCAGTTGTTGGTAAACCTTGTATTTAAGAGAAAGCAGTACAGCTTTGAGAGTATTGAAAAATTGACAAAAGAATAGGGGGCACGAATATGACGGCATTAGTTGGCTCTACTGGGTTTGTAGGAAGCAATCTTCTAGCAGCGGCGGACGGTGCGATTGAAAAAGCTTACCATGCAACAGATATCGCACAGGCATACGGAACCAGGCCGGATTTGTTAATTTATGCTGGCCTGCGTGCGGAAAAGTATCTTGCGAACCATGCGCCTGCAAAAGATCTGGAATTGATATTGCAGGCCGAAGAAAACATTACAAAGATTCAGCCTAAAAAGCTGGTGCTTATTTCAACCATAGATGTATGGAAAAAGCCGCAGGGCGTAGATGAGACTTGTAAACCAGATACGGATCCTAAACAGGCGTATGGCTTTCACAGATACCAGCTTGAGCAGTGGGCACGGGAGTATGACCCGTCTGCGCTGATCGTGCGTTTGCCCGGGCTTTTTGGCGGGAACATCAAAAAGAATTTTATTTATGATTATATGTATGTGATTCCATATATGCTTCATAGGTGTAAAATGGAGGAACTCGCAAAGCAGGATCCGGGGCTGCTGCGGTATTATGAAGTTTTGGATCATGGGTTTTACAGAGTGAAAGAACTGTCTGATACAGATAAAAGTGTGCTTAGGGACAGGTTTCAAAAGCTGGGTTTTACGGCGCTTCATTTTACAGACAGCAGGAGCAGTTATCAGTTTTACAATTTGGCGCATTTGTGGAGAGATATCCAGACTGCCTTAGACGCGGGGATTCGTGTGTGGCATCCGGCGACAGAACCGGTGTCTGCAGGGGAAGTTTATGAATATCTTACGGGGGAGACGTATGTAAATATACTGGATGCCGCTGTGGCTGCTTATGATTTCCGAACCGTTTATGCAGAATTGTTTGGGGGATCGGATGGGTATATTTGTGGGAAAGAGGTAGTTTTGCGGGAAATTGGGGAGTTTGTTGCGCATGCGGGATAAGATTGGGAAATTTGCGGAAAATGTAAAACGTGTATTCCAGGACTCTTTTTATGTATCTATGATAAAAAATAATAAGACTGTGATCGGGATGTGTTTTTTGATTTCGGCATTCCTTGTCCTATTAACCTATCCAGGAGTGATATATTCTGATTCTTATACACGAATTGGAATGGCAGACGAAATAGAAAAATGGGTACATGCTTTTTTTCGGGGACATACGGATCTGACAGAAGGAAAGACATGGCTTACCATTACGCCGTCCTATTTTATTGAATTGTCAAATCAGTTCGTGGGAAGCGTTGCTTTGTACACATTTTTTCACGCATTCTGTTTTTTGTTTGTTTCTATTTTATTTGGTCAAAAGATGCTAGGTGCAAAAAAGAAATGGAGTTGTATGATTGTTTTCTCGGTTCCTGTATTTTTTGCTTATTCCGTTTATTTTGAAGCAGGCGTTGGCTGTGCGACAGGTATGATGTCATTGTGTTTGTTGATCTGGAAATGGAATGATATCGATCATTTGCAGGACCAGATACTGACCGTTTTACTTTTTATTGTATGCAGTTTTATTGTTTTTGGATTTCGTGCAAATGCGTTTACTATTTTGCCAGTATTTTTTGTGGAAGTATTTCTGAACAAGAAGAATCGGAAAAAAAGTTTTCCGATTCTTGTTTCTATTTTTTTTGGCTTGTGGTTAACGTCTATGATTCCAAAAATTTTAAATGTAAATACGATGTCATCTTATGCTGCGGGTTTTCTGTGGGAAACCATTTCCGTTATTCAGGAAATGGAGGAAGAAAAGCAGAAAAAGTATTTGGTGTTCGTAGATGATATTTTTGGAGAGGGCATTACGAAAAAGGCTTTGGAAGCGAACGTGTACGATATACCAAAAGGATCCATTAACCCTTTAATGGAAGTGATTTCTGCGGATGCAATCTCTAATCAGGAAAATGCAGAAAAAATTTTAAAAAAATATTTGGAACTAATACGGCTGGAAACGTGGGCGTATAGCAAAACAAAATGGAAATTTATCTCGCAGACCATGGGGATCCGTTATCCAATTAATAATCTGGAATATGATTACAATAGATGGGACAATATGGGCACATTTGGATTCAATGATTCCAGACAACGGGCAGTTTTTGTTGACTATTTCAATTCCTATATGGAATATATGCGGATTTTCAGAATGCCATGGCTGCTTTATATATGGGCATTGTGTTTAATCATTGTCTGGAGGGTTCGATTTGCTTCGAAAGAGGAAGCAAAAAGTATCAATATGTTTGAGACAGCTTTTTTGACGGCGGTGTTTTATTACGGATCTTATCTATTGGATACACAATCATTTGAGTTCCGATATTTTTTTCCATCCTGGCTGATGCTGTTCATTGTAATTGTGGCATTAATGGGACGGATGATTAGAAAAATGCATAGAAAGTATCTGAATCATTTGGGGATTCTAGCGGCGGTGCTTTTTGGGGCGGTGACGATTCATGGAGGAGTTGGCATATTAAACAGAACAGGTGACCAGGCGTTGGATGCTGTTAAATCAAATGGTATGTTGTTGTTTGAAACAGATGGCCAAAAAGTTTATTTTCTTGATGATAAGTTATATTTTATGGCGGAACAGAAAGCAGATACAGGGTATACATATTTTTTGCATTATTTTACGGCAGATGGGGTGATGAGCAATTATGATTTTACTTATACGAGAGATCAAATGTATACAACAAGAGGGAGGGGGAAAATAGTAGAAAAGAAGATTCCGCTGGATGATATTGTACGTATAGAATATGGACAATATTACGGGAATACAAGGTTTTGGGAACATTCTGTATCGTTGGAAGATTTGCTAACAATTCCTAAATGTATCGATGTATTGGAATTTACAGATGATCATTGGACGAATGGATATAGTAATCACGAAAATTGTTTTTTAGCAAAAGAATTGACATTGCAAAATTGTATGGTTGCTGGAAAGAAATTAAAGTTTCACGGCAAAGGCGGGAAAACAGTCTATGTAACTAATGTTGAAGAAGTGAGCGGCTATTTAAGAGTTTATACAGACATGGTTTTAGACCGGTCAGTCAGAAGATATGAGGTGATTTATTAAATGAAATTGTCAATTTCCAACATAGCCTGGAAATCCGTGGATGACCAGATTATCTATCATATGATGAAAGCTTACGGGTATTTTGGCCTGGAGCTGGCCCCTACAAGGGTATTTCCAAATAGGCCTTATGAAAGGCAAATAGAAGCAAAAAAATGGGCCGAATGCCTGCAAACGGAATATGGATTTGCGGTTTCCTCCATGCAGTCCATCTGGTTTGGCCGACAGGAAAATATGTTTGGAACAAAAGAGGAACGACAGGCCTTGCTGGATTATACAAAAAAAGCGATTGATTTTGCGGAAATGATAGGCTGTAACAACCTGGTGTTTGGATGTCCGAAAAACAGAAATCTGGAAAATAAAAAGAGAGCGGATTCTGCGGTTTCCTTTTTTCGGGAATTGGGGGATTATGCGGCGGTCCATCACACTGTGATCGGGATGGAAGCAAATCCAGAGATATACCATACAAACTTTGTAACGGATACATACGCGGCACTGGATTTGATCGAAGAGGTTGATTCCGCAGGCTTTTTGTTAAATCTGGACACGGGCACAATGATCCAAAATCAGGAGTGTTTGGATGAACTGGCAGGACGGGTGGACCGGATTAGCCATGTACATATCAGCGAGCCGGAACTAAAGCCGATTCAAAAAAGAAAACTGCACCTGGATTTGAGGGAGCTTTTGGAAAAAGAAAACTATCAAGGGTTTATTTCCATTGAAATGGGGCAGGCGGATACTAAGTCTGTGGAAACTGCCATGCAGTATGTGAAAGGGGTGTTTGCTTAGAATCTGTATGTAAATAACCTATGACATTTGCTTGAATTTTATAGATAATATATCAAAAAATCAGTTACATAGCCTGTCAAGGTTTGCCCAAGCGAAGCGAGGGCATGTGTCTGATTTTTGCATGGCACTCTTAAAGAAAAATCGGCGCAAATATCACAGGTTATTTACATACAGTTTTTAGCTTTGCGTATGAGAAAAAGGATGAAAAATACAGTTTTTGTTTGTTATGGGGAAAGTTTGCAGAGGTTTTGGAGAAAGCTGCAAAGAAAGCGGCTTCTTATTATGGAACTGCTGCTAATGCTTGTAATCTGTCTCCTGCATGCATATCGTGCGGGAGATTATGTGGATTTTTATCCGATTAATGGTACGTTTCAAAATTTTAATCCTGTCCGAAGGCTGCTGGACGGGCAGATTCCGTATCGGGATTTCACAGATTATCTTGGTATCGGCCATTTATATTTCGGTACGATCGGGACGGTAATATTTGGCGGAAATTATCGGGGAAGCCTGATCGCGTTTTCTTTTTTGAACTTTTTTTGTATGGCAGCGCTGTCTTTGGCTCTTGGCAGGGCTGTTTTCAAGGAATTGGAAACAGCGGCAGGGGCGGCCAATCTGGTTCTTATTATGCTGCTCGTTCAGCCGTTGTTTTTTACAAATGGCATGGGATTGACGGAGGAGGTGCTAGAGTCCCTAAACGCTGCACTGCATACGGGAAATTCTGCGCGGTTTGTCCGCGGGTTGATTCTGCCTATGTGCATTGGATTATTTGTGTGGATGGCCTGTATTTATATGCGAAACAAAACGCGTTTTGCAGGCTGGAAATTTGGCGGGCTTCTGCCGTCTGCTGCAGCCGGGTGTCTGGCTGGCTTTTGTTTTATATGGAGCAATGATTATGGGATTAGTTGTTTTGTATGTATTGCAGTTATGGCCTTTTGGCTGTCCCTTTCCAGAAAAAGAAGCCTGCTTTCTGCTTTGAAAGACACTGGGACAGAGATTTTGGCAGCGGTGGGAAGTATATTTATTTTTGTGGAATTATTGACTTTGGGGCATTTTGGGAAGTGGTTTCAGACAACCCTGGGGACGGGCGGATACCAGAGCTGGTATTATAATTCGCAAAAGAGCTATTATCTATTTGATGTGGATGTTTCTTATATGATGCTGCTTCAGGCGTTTCTGGCTATGATCTATTTGCTGCTTCTTTTTAAAAAGAACGGTACAAAAGATGCGTTATTTCGATACGGTATTCCAGGATTTGCAAATATGGCCGGTTTTTGTGCGGCAAATGAGTACCGGATTCTTTCTGGGGGCGTGTGTCGTGAGGTTGCATGTTCGGTATTGTTTCTAACGGTTCTGTTTGAAGGGCTGCGATTCGTCGGGGGGGGGTTCTGTAAAAATATTAGATTAAGAAATGGTATTTTGCTGCTATCCGTTGTGGCCGCCCTTGCTTGGACGGTTTCTGCGGCAAAGGACGCGTTTGTCTTTCAGTATGCGACGCAAAAGGAAGGGGAACAGATTTCCCGTATGGGTGGAAATATGACCAGGTTGTATCAGGACCTCCAGGCAGGCAGCGAGTTTTTGCAGGGAAAAAATTTTTTTTCGACCTATGCGTCTGCACAGGAAGTACTGGAAGGGACATTCCAGCCTTCCGGTTGGGATTATGTGATTCATGTGCTGGGAGATGCACAGCGGGAAGCCTACCTGTCTGATTTTAGGCAGGGTGATTTTCCATATACGGTTACGATCAACAAGGGATTTACTAATTGGGAATACTGGTGCGAGCGGGCAAATTGGTATTTTTACCGGGAGCTGTACCGTGGTTGGCACCCGGTTTTCGCACATTCCTATGCAGTATATTGGGAAAGAAATAACAGGGAAAATGCATACACGCACTGTGGGCCGTTTGCGGTCGAAGTGCGTCCATGGAAAGATGGGGCGGTCAAACTCATTCTGCAGACAGATGCATCCATGAATGGAACAGCAGACATTTTACTTGATTATTCGATTGAAAAATCAGACAGCAGACAGGCCAGGTTTCTTTTGCGGACGGATTTGAAAGTGGAGAATACGGGTGCTGCCTTTGCAGATGAAGAAGGCTACGAAGCAAATTATCTAAGAAACGAAAGCGTGGAATATATTCCTATGCCGGTGACGAATGGTTATGGGGAGCTGACGCTGACTGCTTCGCCGTCGCAGTGTACGATGCTGCATATCAAACAGGTACGCTGTGACAATATTTATACGGCGGCGGATATTTTTCAGGTGCGTGATTTGTCGGATCGAAACTGGGAAGACGGGGTATCCGTCACAGGCAATATGCTGTTGCTTCGTTTTTCGGAAGGGCTGTTTCAAAGGCTTGCCGGCGCACAGTATATTGAAACGGGCGGTCAAACATTTACCATAAAAGAAATCGAGTGTGATGCGCAGTGGATTCGGGTAACCGTTGACCGGGATGCAGAATTGTGTGCGTTTCCGGCAATTTTGCGTATAGGAGACGGGCATGCGGGATGAAAGAAACTATGGATTGGATGTATATCGGATTTTGTGCTGTATGGGTGTTTTGACCTATCATATTATGGATGACGTTTTAGTGTGCGGGGGGGGGTCTTATGCTGTGGTTTTCTATTTTGCGGCTTCCTACTGTGTGCCGGGATTTTTTCTGTTGTCCGGGTATTTGCTGGGGCAGCGGGAAAGGTTATCGATAGAATATGTGGAAACGAAAATAACAGAGATAATGAAAAAGCTATTTTTATGGGCGGTATTTTGGGCTTCGGCTCATTTTATCTGTACAGGGGAGATAATTGATTTATGGGGAAATATTACTGCAGCAGCGGGCAGCGGCGGCATTCTTCCGACAGCCTGGTTTTTATTTACCTATTGTTTTTTGCTTCTGCTGGGTTATCCGCTGCAGCGGCTGAAGCAAAAACAGAAAGGATTGTTTTGTACGGCTTCCATGATTTGGATTGTGCTGCTGGCATTTGGTTTTGGGAGCGGCCTGCATGATACCAGGACGCAGAGCCTGTGGCTGCATCTATATGCCGGCTATTTTTGCTTTGGGATGTCTCTGTCTGTGACCGGCGGCAGTATCAGCCGTATAATTCCAAGAAAATATGGCCTGTTCCCGGTATTTTTAACAGGGACGGCGGCATTGGCCGTATATGCAGTTCAGGTACAGGCAAAAGGGGATCTGGTTCCAGATCATTACTATGGTACCTGGTATTACAGTTTGTGGCTGGTGTGCATGTTTTGGAGCTGTACATGGATCCGTGTAAAAAATAAGCGTTTGCAGGATTTGCTGAAAATGTTGTCGAAAAATACAGTAACAGTGTATTTGGGGCATTTGCCTCTGTTGCTGTATGTTACGGAAAAAAAGCCGTTGGAAACGACTTGGATGGCAGTTTTGTATATTGTACTGCTTTTTTTTGGCTTTGTGCTGGCGGCGGAGTTGTTTGGGAAGATGCCGTTATTAAGAAAATTAAGATAAGGCGGGTGATGATAATGATTTATGAAAGGCAGCCGGGTGTTCCGCGGTGTTCATGTACGGAATATCGGGAAAAAGAAAAGGAGTACGTGGTATTAATTCCGATTATTAACGAAGGAGAGCGAATCATCAAGGAGCTAAAAAGGGCATATCGATATCATATCGCAGATTATGCGGATCTTGTGATCTGTGACGGTGGTTCCACGGACGGATGTACCGAAGAAGCAAGACTGCGCCGTTTGGGGATCAATACTGTGCTGATCAAGCAGGACCAGGGAAAACAGGGGGCACAGCTTCGGATGGGGATTTGGTGGGCCTTGCGCAGGGGGTATCAGGGGATTCTTACCATTGATGGAAATAATAAGGACAGTATTGAGGATGTGCCTCATTTTATTGAGAAACTGAAAGAAGGATATGATTTTGTACAGGGTTCGAGATATCGAAAAGGAGGAAATGCTGTACGCACACCGTGGCTGCGTACGCTGTCTGTAAGGCTGATTCATGCACCTATCATTTCGCTTACTGCCCGTCAAAGATTTACGGATACCACGAATGCATTCCGGGCATATTCCGCAGTATATCTTCTGGATGAACGGGTAAAGCCGCTGCGTGATATTTTTATGACATATGAGCTGCTGGCTTATTTGTCGGTTCGGGCAACGCAGTTGGGATACCGGGCATGTGAAATACCGGTTACAAGGGTATATCCTAAGTGCGGGAAAACACCGACGAAGATCAGCTTTTGGAAAGGGAACGGAAATTTGCTCAAGATTTTGCTGAAAAACGCGCTTGGGGTGTATCGTCCGCATTAGGGAAAAGTTTTCGCCGATCGTTGCCATTTCTGCATCTTTCCAGTATAATAAAACCAACAGAAACCATCGATAGATCAGCCAGTTCCACATGCTGAAAAAACAAAGGAGATGATGCAAAATGCCTGACACCTACCTCTCACAGGCAGTTGACGCTGTCCATGACGCAGGCGCGGCGTATGATGCGAACGCGAAGTACCTGCTTGCTGATAAACAGGTACTGGCCAGGATCCTAAAATACGCGGTCAGCGAGTTTGGGGATATGGAGATTCCCGCCATCATAAACGGGATTGGGGACAATATTGAAGTCGGAACCAAACCGGTAGATCCCGGCCTGTCCGTGACAGGGCGGGTTGACGCGGCCGCAACGGAGGATTCCGCGCCTGGGGAAGGGCGGATTTTTTTTGATATCCGTTTTACCGCGTACCGGTTAGAAGAAGAGATAAAATTTTTGGTAAATATTGAGGCACAGAAATCATCCAGCCCGGCAAAATTAGGCTACCATTTGGAAAACAGGATTTTGTTTTATCTTTCGAGGATGGTTTCCGCGCAGAAGCAGACCGAGTTTTACCATAGTGATTTTGACAGCTTAAAGCGGGTCCGCAGTATCTGGATCTGCATGGACGGCGGGGAAGATGGGGATTCGATAGAAGAAATCGGGCTATGCCGCAAATCTGTATATGGAAAAAAATGCGGCGGGTACGGAATGGATCTGATGAAAGCAGTCATAATCCATATCCAGAGCGGGAAAGAGGGGAAAACTTCCAGGCATGAACTGATTGCGATGCTGGAAGTGTTGTTCGCAGAGATGCCGGCACAAGAAAAAAAGCGGATGCTGGAGGAAGAATTTGCTATGAAAATGTCCGTAGAACTGGAAAGGAGGATACAGATCATGTGCAATTTATCGGAAGCAATCAAAGAAGAAGCGACAAAAAATGGTATGAAAGCAGGGATCGAACGGGGGATAAAAAAAGAGCGTTATGCCGCTATTGAACGGATGATCCGCGCAGGAGCGGCTAGGGAACAGATCTTATCCTATGGATATACAGAAGATGAATATACAGAGGCGGAACGGAT
>CAJUIH010000045.1:0-2863 GCA_910586045.1 uncultured Eubacterium sp. | reverse complement strand
GGATCTGGATTGAGGATCAGCCGGCAGGCCAAAGGGTAACGGTACATTATCATACGCTGTATGGCAACCAGCCGGATGCAAACGGAAACTATATTGGCTTGTGGCCGGCAAGCGGAGGGACGGTGCCGAGACGGAAAGCGATTTGGTCGGAAGCTGTCAAAAACAGTTCGCCGGATTCCAGCGTGGCTTATTTAATGCCGATCAGCGAGGATGGCTTTATCATTGGGTACTGCCAGGCGGGGGATCCGAAAACAGATCTGGATGTAAGCATGAATGTAAGTGCAAGCGCGTTGATTGATCCGGTCAATTCTCTGGCGGGCGGGCAGGATTTTGCAAAGCTGGACATTACAGGCGGCACTTCCTCGGCTATGGTGGGCTATCGTCTGGTTAAACATATGGATTGTAAGGGGCATTGGTTTGGGATTTGGGATCAGAATAAGACGATTGGGATCGATAAGCCTATGTATGCGGATCAGGTGTTGCAGGTGGACCCTGACAAAAGCGGGTATTTGAATTTGAGCAATGTGAGATTTCTGCGCGGAACGGGTTATACGTTTGGATATTTTATTGCGGGCTGGAAAGATGCCAGGGACTATGATGTGACGAAGCTGCTGGCTTATATTGATTTTCAGTTTTAAAAGTCCGGTTTTTAGGGGAATGATATGCAGGGATCATAATCAGGAATCATAAGGAGGGTTTATGGAACCTATTTCTTATCAGCAGTTATTTGATTCGATTGGAATTTACAGAGAGGACGGCGGGCAGGTTTTGCTTGCCGTCCTTTTTGCACCCGTTTTGAAAAAAACAATGACATTTGCGCAGGCAGCGGCGGACGCGTCCGTTTCGTTTGTATGTTCCAGTGTGCAGCCGCAAACGGAGGAAGATGCAAAAAAGCTGCTTTTACGATGCGCGAAGCTGTTAGAATCCGCGGGAGGCGGGCGCGGGATCCTATGGGTTGGAGAAAAAGACGATGTTGTATTACCGGTAACGGAAGATTTTTCCCATTCGAAAAAGCTTTTTTGTCCTGTGGTCAGCGGGACAAAGGCGAATGGGATCCAGATCAAAATACAGGCGGGAACAAGCCTGCGTCTGGAAGCGGGGGAGCTGGTTTTTTCGGAAACGCTGGATTTTTCCTTTGGAGAGCTGCAGCTTCCGATGGCCGTCCATTCCATCCGGCTTGCGCTTGCCGGGAGCGGGGCGGGGACGCTGGCCGTTTTTGCGGCTTTGGCAGGCAGGGCGTTTGAAGGGGTCTTTTGCTGCGGTTTTGAATATGGATTTTCGGCCGCGGACGGCCGGGATACGTTGATCAGCAGCCGTCTGTTTGCGGACGGCAGTTTTCTGGGACGGAATCTGGAAGTATGTTTTGCTTTTGGCTTTCATGCATTTACGGGAAATCGGATTGTATTTCAAAAAGACAGTGCGTCGTTTCGGATCAAAAGTAATTTCCGCACGATATACGGGGAGCCGGTTTTTTTGGTTCCGGTTACGGAGCCGGGCCATTTGCCGGCGGACCGGGATGATCTGTATGCGGGTATGGCGTTTTTGCCCAGAATTTCGCAGAATATCACGTGTGCACCGTCGGGAACATACCGGGTTTTTGTGGATGGAGATATGCCGCGGCAAATCAGGCTGCTTTGCGGATATTCCGGTACGGAATACTTTGCTGTTGATGGCGGCGGGCTGATCCGGTTTTGGGAAAATGAGCCTGCCTTTTGCGGATGTTTTCCGAAAAAAGATTGTTCGATTGCGGATTTTACAAATGGGCAGCATGGGCATCTGCTGTCTGACGAGATGGTGACGTCCGGGCTTTCCTTTTGCGGAACGTATGATACGCAGCCGTGTGGATCCCCATTTTTTTGCTGCGGCGAAAGCCCGGGGATTTTAGAACCGGCGCCGCTTTGTATAGATATTGGCGGCGAAGCCGGAGCGGAAATCGTGCTGCCGGTTCTGCCATACCAAGGGGTGCGCGTCCATGTACCGGATACGGGGGATGCGTGGGCGCAGGCGGCGGATATTTCCGCGTTTGAAACACAGATTTTGACGGCGGAACGTATGATCCGCTGCCAGGAATACGTACGGCAAACAGCGGGGTATGTGCCGGCAAACCGTACGGAAAACGCACTGGTGCAGGCAGCGTCCCCGTCCGGTTTTATCGGGGAACTGGCGGGCGGGCAGTTTGTAAACATGCAGATTGCCTGTTCCCCTGGCGGGAACCTGACATTTTATGATATGAAGCCGGCGCTGCGTACGGCGTTTTTGGATCCTGCGATGTTTTGTG
Source organism: uncultured Eubacterium sp. (assembly GCA_910586045.1). GTDB lineage: Bacteria > Bacillota > Clostridia > Lachnospirales > Lachnospiraceae > Eubacterium_J. The sequence continues at coordinate 585 of CAJUIH010000045.1, read as the reverse complement.
TCCTTGCGCATCAAAATATAGGAGGCTTCAGCGGCCGGTTTTCCATCGGGGACTGGCAGTTTACGTTAAACCCGGGTTATGCAAGCGATTATAACCAATACGCAAATATTTTGCTGATAAAAGCGTATGACGGCAAAATTTATGATCCGGCTGACAGTACGGCGGGCCTTTGTACAAACAGCAGGCTTTGGACCTGCGGGGAGGGCCTGTCCAAACCGGAAAAAGGGGAAATCGCAAACCTGTCGGTTTGGCTGACGGATTATTGCAGGAGTGCATACGAAAAGTGGCAGGGCGGGGACGAAAATTTCGCGCTGTTTGTAAAGGCGGTTACGGACCCTGGCTGGAAAGGCATGCTTGCGCTGCATGTAACGCTGGATAAAAGACGCGTGGCTGGTGCGGGCAGCTCAGGCAATGCAAAAGCAGCTTCGTACCGTGTACCAAAGCATTCAAAAATGCCTGGAGGGCAGCGGGATTTCTTTGGCGGTACATATACAGGACCGGCTTTTCAAAGATCCGCAGACGGGGAGCCTGAAAGGATGCGCTATTGGAGTAATACCTGCCTGGCAGGGCTTTTTTTACAATATA
>CAJUIH010000044.1:12592-24540 GCA_910586045.1 uncultured Eubacterium sp. | reverse complement strand
GTCCCTCATCCGGCTGTTCTTGCCCAAATTTACATATGCTTTGATTAACTTTTATACTTTACAAGAAACTATATATTCGGTGATTGAATATTGCACAATAAACCCGATAAACGGCGGGCCAGAAACAAATGATATTGTGCTGAAATTTTACGCCGTTTATATAGATTGGAGAGGCGGTTTGCCCGGCTTGCCGGCGGCTTTGGAAGAATGTTTAGATTCCCTTAGCATTCTGCCCGGTAACCTAAGGGGCGAAGCCAAGCGGCGCCTTTAGCTGCTGGTGGCAGCCAGGGCGAACTAGTACATCGAACACAAAATAGCTCATAGGTAGGCGCAGGATATTTTTTTGAGCGTGCATGGCAAAAACCGGAGGTGTACCGGGGTACATTGCGGATTTTTGCCATGTGCGATCGGAAAAATAGACAAGCATAACTATGAGTTATTTTGTGTTCGATGTACTAGGCGCCGCGTCCGGGGCTTGCCGTTATGTAAATTGCAGAATGCTTAGGGAATCTTAACATTCTGGAGGGCCGCCGGCAAGCCGGGCAAACCGCCTCTCCCCACTCTTTTGTCTATTTTTTAACATTTCTTGAAACTCCTGGAAACAAGGATTATAATAACTGTGATTGGGTAAATTTCATCAAAAAGGAGAAAAAGAATGAATGTATTAGTGATTAACTGCGGAAGCTCATCGTTAAAATACCAGGTCATCAATTCCGAAACAGAAGACGTCCTTGCAAAGGGGCTGTGTGAGCGGATCGGCATTGACGGCAGGCTGGTGTATGAGCCTGCGGGAGGGGAAAAGCAAATTACAGAAGCGGCGATGCCGACACATAAACAGGCAATCCAGATGGTCATTGACGCTTTGATGAATGAAAAGACAGGGGTGATCAAAAGTCTTTCGGAAATTGGAGCAGTCGGCCACCGGATCGTCCATGGCGGGGAAAAGTTTGCGGCGTCTGCCCTGATTACGGACGAAATGATCCAGGCGGTGGAAGCATGTTCGGATCTTGCGCCGCTGCACAATCCGGCGAACCTGATTGGCGTACGCGCATGCCAGGAATTAATGCCGTCTACCCCGATGGCAGGTGTCTTTGATACGGCGTTTCACCAGACAATGCCGCAGGAGGCATATTTGTATGGGGTTCCTTATGCGTATTATGAAAAATACGCGGTGCGTAAATACGGATTCCATGGTACGAGCCACAGCTATGTGTCCAAGCGCGCGGCAGCGATTTTAGACAAGCCGTACGAATCACTCAAAACAATCGTATGCCATCTTGGGAACGGCGCTTCGGTATGTGCCGTTAAAAACGGAAAATCGGTGGATACGTCAATGGGACTTTCTCCGCTCGAAGGATTGGTGATGGGGACACGTTCCGGCGATATTGATCCGTCCGCTGTGGAGTATATCGCAAAAAAAGAAAGGCTGGATCTTCCCGGCGTTTTAAATGTATTAAATAAAAAATCCGGCGTTATGGGCTTATCCGGGGTATCTTCGGATTTCCGCGACCTGGAAGCCGCTGAAAAAGAAGGAAATACCCGTGCGGCGGTTGCCCAGAAAGTGTTTAATTACCGTGTTTTAAAATATATCGGCGCTTATGCCGCGGCAATGAACGGCGTAGACTGTATCTGCTTTACGGCCGGGCTGGGGGAAAATAACGGCGTAACAAGGAAAGAAATCTGTAAGAACCTTTCTTATCTTGGGATTCAGATTGATGACGAAGCCAACAGCAAACGCGGAGAGGAAATCGTGATTTCTACGCAGGATTCCAAAGTAAAGGTATTAGTGGTTCCGACCAATGAGGAACTGGCGATAGCACGGGAAACGGTGGCTCTTTTATAAGGACTGTGAAATAACTGAAAATAAATGGAATTGCATATTGACAAATAATTCGCACTTGGTTATACTTTTTAAAGCGTGTTCAAAATCCACGTTTTCGTAAGGATAGGAGTAAGCCATGATTTTAGATCTTTCCTCAGTATATGCAAACAGGAATACAGAAGAAGAAAGGGAAGTCCGTATTGATATGGAGTCATTCCGGTCTAAAATGGGTGCCTTTCCTATTATAAAAAAAGAACCATTCCTACTGCGTGTGGCCAACGTGGACGATCAGCGTCTGCTTATACGGGGTGCGCTGGATCTTACGGTATCCATTCCATGTGACCGTTGTTTACAAGAGGTGCCGGTTGTACTGCATCTGGTGATTGATAAAGATCTTCCGTTGGAACCGGATGTCTGCGGTTTTGATGAGAAAAGCCATCCAACAGACCCGCAGGACGAGGAGGATTGTCTTGAACAGGCGGCATACCGGAACGGAAGCCAGCTTGACACAGACCGGCTGGTATATGGGGAAATCTTGTCCGTATGGCCGCTCAAGACACTGTGCCGAGAGGACTGCAGGGGGATCTGCAGTAAATGCGGCGCCAATCGCAATGAGACCGAATGCGGCTGTGACCGTTCCGTGCCGGATCCGCGTATGGCAGCATTTCAGGATGTGTTTAACAAGTTTAAGGAGGTGTAAGCAGATGTCCATTTGTCCAAAGAATAAATCTTCCCGCAGCAGAAGGGATAAGAGGAGAGCGAATTGGAAAATGACGGCCCCTACATTAGTAAAATGCAGCAAATGCGGGGAGCTGATGGTGCCGCACAGGGTTTGCAAAAACTGTGGGACATACAATAAAAAAGAAATCATTCCGGTAGACTAAAGGCCGGGCGGCGGTTTCGAAAGAAAAGAGGCTTTGCGGCTTATGCCGTAAGGCCTTTTTCTTTCAATTTTTTATTGATTTATAGAATCACATATAGTATATTGTAAATGATTTCCTAATTGCCAGAAACAGCCGGAAAAAACAGAAACACCAGGAGGATTACATGGAGCAGAACATAAGGGTAGTTGTCGATGCGATGGGCGGGGACCATGCGCCGGGCGAAATTGTAAAAGGCGCGATCGCGGCCCTGGACGCGGAAAAGGACCTGACACTGGTATTTACGGGTCTGAAAAAACCACTGGATGCAGAGCTTAGAAAATATAAATTTGATGCAGGACGGGTACGGGCTGTCTATACGAAAGAAGTGATTGGGATGTCGGAGCCGCCGGTCGCCGCCATCCGCAAAAAGAAAGATTCGTCCATTGTCGCCGGCCTAAATATGGTAAAACATGGCGAAGCAGACGCGTTTGTATCCGCGGGCAGCACCGGGGCGGTTCTGGCAGGCGGGCAGTTGCTTGTCGGCAGGTTAAAAGGTGTGGAACGTCCGCCGCTTGCCCCGTTAATCCCTACGTCCAAAGGTGTGTCCCTGCTGCTTGACTGCGGGGCAAACGTGGACGCGAGAGCTTCCCAGTTAGTGCAGTTTGCAAAAATGGGATCGATTTATATGGAGCATATCATGGGAATCAAAAAGCCGCGCGTAGCAATCGTCAATATCGGTTCGGAAGAAGAAAAGGGAAACGCCCTTGTAAAAGAAACGATCCCGCTGCTCAAAGAGTGCCGTGACATTCATTTCACAGGCAGTATCGAAGCAAGGGATATTCCGTATGGGGAAGCAGACGTGATCGTGTGCGAAGCATTTGTCGGGAATGTGGTTTTGAAAATGTTTGAAGGGGTCAGTTCTATGCTTTTAAAAGAAGTAAAAAAGACGCTGATGTCCTCGCTTCGAACGAAAATCGGCGCTCTGCTGATTCAACCCGCACTGAAAAAGACGCTGAAAAATTTTGACGCTACGCAATATGGGGGCGCTCCTCTGCTCGGATTGAACGGGCTGGTCGTAAAAGCGCATGGAAGTTCCAAAGCCCTGGAGGTAAAGCACTCCGTTATACAGTGCGTGAATTTTTCGAAACAGAAGATGAATGAAAAAATAAGCCGCCAGATTTTGGCCGCAAGCACGTCTGAATAATGGGGAAGACATAAAAATAAGCAAAAATAATAAAGGAGGAAAAGAATCATGGAATTTGAGAAAATCAAAAAAATCATTGCAGAAGTTTTAAACGTGGATGAGGAAGAAATCACAATGGATACCACTTTTGTAGATGATCTTGGCGCCGATTCTCTGGACGTTTTTCAGATTATCATGGGCATCGAAGAAGAATTTGATATCGAGATCGCCAATGAAGAAGCCGAAAAAATCGCGACGGTCGGCGATGCCGTAGAACAGATTAAAAATGCTATAAACTAACAAAAAGAGGGTGTTTTAAGGCAACGGCAGTTGTTTTAAGACACCCTTATGTTCCGATAGAAAGTGTGGTACAATGAGAAAACAATTAGAGTTTCAGCAAGTAATCGGCTATGAGTTTAAACAGGCAGGCCTTTTGATCCAGGCGCTGACACATAGTTCTTATGCGAATGAAAAAAGAATGAAAAAACATTCCGATAACGAACGGCTGGAATTTTTGGGGGATGCCGTATTGGAGATTATTTCCAGTGAGTTTCTCTACCGCCAGTTCCCAGACCTTCCGGAAGGAGAACTTACAAAGATGCGTGCCAGCCTAGTATGCGAAGCGACCCTTGCGGACAGTACAAAGGAAATGCATTTGGGTGATTACCTGCTGCTTGGCAAGGGGGAGGATCATACAGGGGGAAGAAAACGCAAGTCTATTTTATCCGATGCGCTGGAAGCAGTCATCGGGGCTATTTATCTGGATGGTGGCTTTGCTAGTGCAAAGGAGTTTGTGTTTCAATATATCCTGACGGATATCGCGCATAAACAGCTCTTTTACGATAGCAAGACGATCCTCCAGGAAACCGTGCAGGCGCGCGGCATGGGGGCGCCTTTGTATGAACTGGTTTTGGAGACAGGTCCGGATCATGACAAACTGTTTCAGGTGGAATTGTATATTGATCAGAAAAAAGTGAGTACCGGAAAGGGACATACGAAAAAGTCGGCCGAACAGGAGGCCGCGTACCATGCCCTTGTGCAGTTGAATGGGCACTACACGGAGGATCTATGTATTTAAAAAGTATCGAGGTACATGGTTTTAAGTCCTTTGCAAATAAAATCGTCTTTGATTTCCATAATGGGATTACCGGAATCGTCGGGCCGAACGGAAGCGGGAAGAGCAATGTGGCGGATGCCGTCCGGTGGGTGCTGGGCGAACAGAGCGCCAGGCAGCTTCGCGGCGCGAGTATGCAGGATGTTATATTTGCGGGCACGGAAAACCGCAGGCCGGTCAGCTATGCGTATGTGTCGATTACGCTGGACAACAAAGACCATGTGCTGCCCGTCGCTTATGAGGAAGTAACCATCGCAAGGCGTGTATACCGCTCCGGAGAGAGCGAATATTTATTAAACGGAAGTTCCTGCCGTCTAAAAGACGTTTATGAACTGTTTTATGATACCGGAATCGGCAAAGAAGGATATTCGATTATCGGACAGGGCCAGATTGAGCGGATTTTAAGCGGCAGGCCGGAAGAACGGCGGGAATTGTTTGATGAGGCGGCAGGAATCGTCAAATTCAAGCGCAGAAAAATCGAAACACAAAAAAAACTGGAACGCGAACGGGAAAATATGGTGCGCATCCATGATATTTTAACCGAACTGGAGCGCCAGGTCGCCCCGCTGGAGAGCCAGGCGCAAAAGGCGAAACAATATATCCAAAAAAAAGAAGCGTTAAAAATCTATGAGGTCAACCTGTTTTTAACAGAAATGCAGCAAAACCAGGTACAGTTGAAAGAGATCGCGCAAAAATATGAAATCGCGGCGCACCAGCTTGCCGAAACAGAACGGGAACTTGCCAAAGCCCGTACCGAATACGAGGAGATGACCGCGCGTTTGGAAGAGACGGAAGCAGCGATTACAAAGGCGAGGGAAGGGGCCGCGGATCTGACGGTTAAAAAGGGCAGGCTCGAGGGCGAGATCAATGTACTGTTTGAACAGATCCATTCCGCGCAGTTGTCGCAGGAACATTATAAAAACCGAAAAGAAGCGATTATAAAAGACCGTGCGGACCGTCTGGCGGACCGGCAGGCTTATGAGGAACAAAAATCCGGACTGGATACGAAGCTTTCGGATATTTCGGACAGACGCAAAACGGCACAGGACGTGCTCCAGCAAATTCGCCAGCGCATCCGTACGTGCGGCGATCAGATTGAACAGGGAAAAAATGAGATTATCGAGCTGTTAAATCAAAAAGGCTCTGTGAAAGGGCAGCAGCAGCGTTTCGCTATGGTGATGGAACAGATCAATATACGGAACGCACAGTTAAACCAAAAAAAGCTGCGTGCCAAAAGCGATGAGGCGGATATCGAAAATGTCCACAAAAAATATGAAAATGAACTGGCGCAGTTGGATGCACGCGTGCAGGCGCTGCGTGCCAGGGAAGACGAATGTGTAACAAAACAAAAAGAAAAGCGCCGCCAGGCAGACCAGTATCGGCAGGAAATGGAGCATGCCGCAGCAGCGTGCCAAAAAACACTGTCCCGTCTGGAAGCACTGCGCAATATCGCGGAACGCTACGACGGTTATGGAAACAGCATCCGCCGCGTGATGGAACGCAGACAGGAAGAACCGGGAATCCATGGCGTAGTAGCGGATTTAATCAAAGTAGAAAAGCAGTATGAGACAGCGGTTGAGACGGCGCTGGGCGGCAGCATCCAAAACATTGTAACCCAAGATGAAGAAACCGCAAAAAAAATGGTACGTTATCTGAAAGAAAACAAATATGGCCGGGCAACGTTTTTGCCGCTCACGAGTGTAACGGGAAAAAACCAGAAGCGAAACGAGCGTGTGCTTGGCTGTGAGGGCGTGATCGGCATGGCGGATACGCTTGTGCGCACAGAGCCGGTGTATCAGGGGATTATGGCCTATTTGCTGGGCCGGGTAGTTGTTGTAGACCAGATCGACCATGCGGTTTCACTGGCCAGGCAGTTCCATTATTCCCTAAATATCGTCACACTCGAAGGAGAACATCTGCTTGCGGGCGGGTCGATTTCGGGCGGCGCGTTCCGCAATAGCAGCAACCTGCTGGGACGCAAACGTGAAATCGAGGAATTGGAAGCGCGGCTGCAATCATTCGAAGATGAGCGCATGCAGGCGGACATACGTGTAAAGGAAGCGCAGTCTGCGGCGGAACGTCTGCGCAGGGAACTGGAAGATACAAAAAAGGAAATCCAGGAAGCATATCTGGAACAGAATACGGCAAAAATAAATCTGGACCGTGTGCTGGAGCAAAAGTACGAAAGTGAGAAAGCGGCGCAGGCGCTAATAATGGAAACAAAAGAACTGGAACAGCAAAGAGAGCAGGCCCGCGCGGAAAAACAGCAGGTGGACCAGCAGCTTGCACAGCTTTTGGAAAAAGAACAGCAGATCCATACGGATACCGCGCAGGCACAGGAAAACCTGGACCAGCTTACCGCGCAGGAGCAGGATGCATCAGCTTGTTTGGCGCAAATTCAGTTGGAAGAGTCTAATTTCGGCCAAAAAGCCGGGTTTATTAATGAAAACCTAGCGCGCATTGACGGAGAACTCGAAAAATTGTCAAAGGAAATGCAGGAATTAGAAAACGGCGCGAAAGAAGCGGACAAAGACGTGGGAAAAAAAGAGCAGGAAATAAAAACCCGCAGGCAGGAAATCGCGGACGCGGACGCAGGCGCGCAAAAGCTGGAGCAGGAACTTTTGGAAAAAATCAGTCAAAAAGAAACGCTTGCAGGCGGACAGAAAGGTTTCTTCCAAAAACGCGAGGAATTGGCCGAACAAAAAACGGTACTCGACAAAGAACTGTACCGCCTGGGAAGCCAGCGGGAAAAGCTGGAGGAAGCGCGGGAAACGCGGACGGATTACTTGTGGAGCGAGTATGAGCTGACACCCCATCACGCGCTTGCGTTTGCGGATCCGCGCTATGACGATGTCTTGCATACGAAACGCCTGATCGGGCAGGTAAAGGACGAAATCCGCAAACTGGGCGACGTCAACGTCAATGCGATTGAAGAATACAAAGAGGTATCCGAACGCTACCAGTTTTTGAAAATCCAGCATGACGACCTTGTGGAGGCGGAGCAGACTTTAACCGGTATTATAGAAGAACTGGATACCGGCATGCGCAGGCAGTTTGCGGAAAAATTCGCCGAAATCCAGCGTGAATTTGACAAGGCGTTTAAGCAGTTATTCGGCGGCGGAAAAGGGACGCTGGAGCTGATGGAAGACCAGGAAATTTTAGAATGCGGCATCAGCATTATCGCGCATCCGCCCGGTAAAAAGCTGCAGAACATGATGCAGTTGTCCGGCGGGGAAAAGGCGTTAACAGCGATCGCGCTTTTATTTGCGATTCAAAACCTAAAACCTTCCCCGTTCTGCCTGCTGGATGAAATCGAGGCGGCGCTGGACGACAGCAATGTAACGCGGTTTGCAGGCTATTTACATAAACTGACCAAACATACGCAGTTTATTGTGATTACACACAGGCGCGGGACTATGGCCGCGGCAGACCGCCTGTATGGCATTACGATGCAGGAAAAAGGGGTATCCACGCTTGTTTCCGTCAGCCTGATCGAAAATGATTTAAAATAAGCCGCACAGCAAAGGAGTTTATTTATGGGAGAAAAGAAAGGGTTTTTTAAGCGCCTGGTCGAAGGCCTGACAAAGACAAGGGACAATATCGCGGCAGGTATTGACGCCGTTTTCAGCCGGTTTTCAAAAATCGACGACGAGTTTTACGAAGAAATCGAAGAAATCCTTGTAATGGGCGATATCGGCATCCGGGCGACGGAATCGATCCTGGAGAATTTAAAAGCAAAAGTAAAAGAACAGCATATCAAAGACCCGGCGGAGTGCAAAGAGCTTTTGATCCGCAGTATCCGCGAACAGATGGAAGTCGGCGAAACCGCCTACCGGTTTGAAGAGGAACCGTCTGTTGTGCTGGTTATCGGGGTTAACGGCGTCGGAAAGACGACTACCATCGGCAAGCTGGCCGGAAAATTAAAAGAACAGGGCAAAAAAGTAGTAATCGGCGCGGCGGATACGTTCCGCGCGGCTGCAGGCGGCCAGCTCGCGGAATGGGCGAACCGGGCCGGCGTGGAAATGATCGGCGGCCAGGAAGGCGCGGACCCGGCTTCCGTTGTTTTTGACGCGGTAGCGGCCGCAAAAGCCAGGAATGCGGACGTACTGCTCTGTGATACGGCAGGCAGGCTGCACAATAAAAAGAACCTGATGGAAGAATTAAAAAAAATCAACCGTATTTTGGAACGGGAATATGCGGGGACCTACCGGGAAACGCTCGTTGTGCTGGACGCTACAACCGGACAAAACGCCTTAAACCAGGCAAAGCAGTTTTCCGAAGCAGCGGATATTACCGGGATTGTACTGACCAAAATGGACGGCACCGCAAAAGGAGGGATCGCGGTAGCGATCCAGTCAGAACTCGGGATTCCGGTCAAATATATCGGCGTGGGGGAGACAATAGACGACCTGCAGAAGTTTGATCCGGAACAGTTTGTAAACGCGCTGTTCCAAAAGCCGGATTCGCCAGAGGAATAAGGAGGAAAAAGAAACGATGCTTACATTAGACCGCTTTGAAGAAGCCAGCGAAAAAGTAAAAGAGGTCATCCAGGAAACGAAGCTGCTATACAGCGATTATTTAAGCGGGCAGACCGGAAACAAGGTGTATTTAAAACCGGAAAATATGCAGTATACCGGTGCATATAAGCTGCGCGGCGCTTATTATAAAATCAGCACATTGTCGCAGGAAGAACGAGAAAAGGGGCTGATTACGGCTTCGGCAGGAAATCATGCGCAGGGGGTCGCTTATGCGGCGAAATGCTTCGGGGTAAAGGCTGTGATCGTGATGCCGACTACGACGCCGTTAATCAAGGTCAACCGTACGAAAGGCTACGGCGCGCAGGTCATCCTGCATGGAGATGTATACGACGAGGCGTGTTCCCATGCCTATGCGCTTGCCGCGGAGCATAGCTATACGTTTGTGCATCCGTTTGACGACCTTGCGGTAGCTACCGGGCAGGGGACGATCGCAATGGAAATCTTTAAAGAACTGCCGCTTGTGGAATACATCCTTGTGCCAATCGGCGGCGGCGGGCTTGCCACCGGGGTATCCGCGCTTGCAAAGCTTTTAAACCCGAAAATAAAGGTGATTGGCGTAGAACCAAAAGAAGCCGCCTGTATGAAAGCTTCTTTTGAAGCGGGAAAGGTAGTTACGCTTCCAAAGGTCAGCACGATTGCGGACGGGACAGCCGTAAAGACACCGGGGGAAACCATTTTCCCATATATCCAGAAAAACCTGGACGGGATTCTTACGGTTACGGACGAAGAGTTAGTCGTCGCGTTTTTAGATATGGTGGAAAACCACAAGATGATTGTGGAAAATTCCGGCCTTTTGACCGTAGCGGCGTTAAAACACCTAGGGGTCAAAGGCAAACGGGTCGTTTCCATTTTAAGCGGCGGCAATATGGACGTAATTACGATGAGTTCTGTCGTACAGCAGGGGTTAATCTTCCGCGACCGTATCTTTACCGTATCCGTACTGCTTCCGGACAAGCCCGGGGAGCTGTGCAAGGTGGCGGATACGATTGCAAAAGAGCAGGGCAATGTGATCAAGTTAGAGCATAACCAGTTTGTATCCACGAACCGTAATGCCGCCGTAGAACTGCGGATTACTATGGAAAGCTTTGGTTCGGAACATAAAAAGCAGATTATGGACGCGCTGGAACATGCGGGCTATAGCCCAAAACAGGTACGGACAAATCTGTAAACAGATACAAAAACCGCAGCCATACGGGCGGAATGAATCTAAAGTTCATCAAAATAAGGAAAAAGGAGAACGGGACATGGAGAAAAAACAAATGTTTCGAACGGCACTGCTGTTGGCTGCCGTCTTTGTGCTTTGTTTTGGATTTCAAATGCAGCGAGTGCATGCGGCGGGGGTAAGTACAAATGAAAAGGCGGTAGTTACAAGTAAAAAATACAGCGATCATTACCGCCGCCCAGGTGCAAAAGTAGATGCATCATACAGCTACCGGCTTTTGCAGCTAAAGGGGAACACAAAAGCCGTAAAAAAAATCAACGCGGAGTTAAAAAAAGATTACCGTAATTCCCTGAAAGTAAAAAAACAGGTTTTCGCGTACGCAAAGGAAGCGGGAGATTATTATGCACAAACCTATTATGAAACCGTTTCTGCCAAAGCCGTTTATAACAAAAATGGTTATCTCAGCATCCTGTTTCACGAAAGCAATTTTGCGGGCGGCCCGCATGGATATCTGCATGGGTATGCCATGACGTTTGATTTAAAAACGGGAAAAAGGCTGGTTGTTGCGGATGTGGTAGAAGGGGGTCAAAAAGAGGTAAAAAATAAAATTGCCAAAAAGTGTCTGGACCAGATGCGTGCAGGCGGGTATTTTGGCAGTGATATTTGGGCCGATCCGGAAAAAGCCGCGAAAGATTTTTTGGACCAAACTCCGGTTTCGAAATACAATTTTTATTTAAAAAACGGCAGAGTCGTCGTATTTTTTAATCAGTATGACCTGGGGATGTCTTACGCTGCCGGTATCGCGCCGCATGTTGTGCTGAAAGGAGATTATGAATAGGATTCTTGCGCATTTTTGAAAATTCCGCACAAACTGCTTGAAATACGAAGATCCCCTTGTTATACTGAAAGAGGGAAAAACCAATGCTCAGAAAGGAGGCTTGATCATGAATATTAAAGTAGAGAAAGTAAATCAGGTACACAAATTATTTGAGGTGATTGATAGCTGTACGATGAATGTGCTGCTTGTAACTGGAGAAGGGGACTGCCTGAATATGAAATCCAAACTGAGCCAGTATTTGTCAATGACCCGCATGTTTGCGAACGGGGACGTGCCTGAAATGGAATTTATCGCAAAAAGTGAAGAGGATGCACAGAAACTAAAAGCATTTTTGGAAGAAGATGCGAAATACAAAATACAACCGGATACATAAAAGGGGCAGTTGCTGTATTTTTCTTGGGGCGACAGCCCCTTTTTAGGAATTGTTT
>CAJUIH010000044.1:0-12492 GCA_910586045.1 uncultured Eubacterium sp. | reverse complement strand
GAGAAAGAGTGGGAAAACTATGAAGTCATTAGTGTTGGCTGAAAAGCCGAGTGTGGGCAGGGACCTTGCGAGGGTGCTTGGGTGTAAAGGCGGCGGAAATGGATTTTTAGAGGGAAATGATTATGTGGTGACTTGGGCGCTTGGGCATCTTGTCGAGCTTTCCGATCCGGAGAGCTATGGAGACCAATGGAAAGAGTGGAAAATGGAAACGCTGCCGATGCTGCCGGAAAAACTGGAAATTCAGGTGATCAAAAAAACCGGAAAACAGTACCAGACCGTAAAAACACAAATGCTGCGCAAGGATATTTCGCAGATTATTATTGCAACCGACGCGGGACGCGAAGGGGAACTGGTAGCCCGCTGGATTATCCGCAAAGCGGGTGTTCGAAAGCCATTGAAGCGGCTGTGGATATCGTCTGTAACGGACAAGGCAATCCGGCAGGGATTTGCACAGTTAAAAGACGCAAAAAATTATGAAACGTTGTATCAGGCGGCTGTGGCAAGGGCGGAAGCGGACTGGCTGGTCGGACTGAACGCAACCAGGGCGCTGACCGTAAAACATAATGCCCAGCTTTCCTGCGGCAGGGTACAGACCCCGACACTTGCGATGATCGCAAAGCGGGAAGCACAGATCCGCACATTCCGCCCGAAAACGTATTATGGCTTCCAGGCTGAGGGAAACGGGCTGTCCTGGCACTGGGAATCTGAAAACCACAATGCCGCCACGTTTTCCAAAGAACAGATCTATGCCGTACGGGACAAAGTGATAAACAGTACCGGGACGGTGGAAGAGATCAAAAAGAAGCGTCAGACGTCCTATGCGCCCCAGTTATATGACTTAACGGCGCTGCAGCAGGATGCAAACCGGATGTTCGGCTTTTCCGCCAAACAGACGCTGGACTATATGCAGCGCCTTTACGAGCATTATAAAGTGGTGACCTATCCAAGGACGGATTCCAGATATTTAACGAAAGATATTGTCGAAACGCTGCCGGAGCGCGTACGTGCCTGCCGCAGCGGAAACTATGGCAGCCTGTGCGGCAAGCTGCTGCAGCATCCGATCCGGGCGGACAAATCCTTTGTCAATGACCAGAAGGTGTCTGACCACCACGCCATTATCCCAACCGAACAGGGAATCAGGCTGAATGAACTGGAGTACGGGGAGCGCAAGATCTATGAACTGGTTGTGACCAGATTTTTGGCAGTCCTGCTTCCGCCGTGTATTTACCAGCGGACAGAGGTGGCAGTGCGGTGCGAAGGGGAACGGTTTGTAGTAAAAGGCAAAATCATGGAACAGCCGGGATGGCAGGAGATTCGAAGCATTCAGGCGGATGCCGGGATTATGCCGGAGGAACATTTGGAGGACGGTACGCCTGATCATGCCGTATTGGGCAAAGAAGAGACAGGAAATCTGCCGGAGTTTGCCAAAGGGCAAAAAATTCTCTTTACCGGAGGAAAAATCAAAGAAGGACAGACAAAAGCCCCTCTGCCGTTTACAGAAGCAACCCTGCTTGCGGCGATGGAACATCCCGCGGGCTATATGGACAGCAGTGATCCGGCACTCAAAAAGACATTGGGGGAAACCGGCGGGCTTGGAACGGTTGCTACGCGTGCGGATATCATAGAAAAGCTTTTCAACAGTTTTATGATAGAAAAAAAAGATGCTTATATCTATCTGACTTCCAAAGGCAGGCAGGTACTGGAATTAGCGCCCCAAGGACTTACCTCGCCGGAACTGACGGCAAGGTGGGAACAGCAGTTGGCGGATATTGCCAAGGGAAAAGCGAAAAAGAAAGATTTTGAAGCGCAGATCCGTACCTATACCGTAGATATTGTAAAGGATATCGCCGCTTCTTCCAAAACCTACCGTCATGATAATCTGACCGGGAAAAAATGTCCGGACTGCGGGAAGCTGCTGTTAGAAGTAAACCATAAAAACGGACGGATGCTTGTCTGCCAGGACAGGGAATGCGGCTACCGCAAAACCTTGTCCAAAATAACGAATGCCCGCTGCCCGCAGTGCCATAAAAAAATGGAGCTTGTCGGGGAAGGGGAAGCGCGGCGTTTTACCTGTGTGTGCGGTTACCGGGAAAAATTATCTGCTTTTGAAAAACGCAAAAAAGAAAATGGGGGCGGGGTGTCCAAAAAGGATGTGGCACGTTATATGAACAAGATGAAAAAAGAAGCGGAAGCACCGGTAAATCATGCGTTTGCGGACGCGTTCGCAAAACTCAGGCTGGAGGAATAGCCTGTTAAAATGGGCCGACAGCAAGCCCGGCATGTAGTAATTGGTGTAATAAAAATATAGAGAAAGGCATAAATCCTTGTAAACAAAGGATTTTATGAGTAGGTATATAGAAAAATGAAATTAGGAATTGTAGGCCTGCCAAACGTAGGTAAAAGTACACTATTTAACTCGCTGACAAAAGCCGGGGCGGAGTCCGCGAACTATCCGTTTTGTACGATTGACCCGAATGTGGGCGTCGTACCGGTACCGGATGAACGGATTGACAAACTGGGCGAATTGTTCCATTCCAAAAAAATTGTTCCGGCTGTAGTTGAATTTGTGGATATCGCAGGCCTTGTCAAAGGAGCCAGCAAAGGGGAGGGGCTGGGCAACCAATTCCTGGCGAATATCCGTGAAGTGGATGCCATCGTGCATGTCGTACGGTGCTTTGCGGATGAAAACATCGTGCATGTGGACGGAAGCATTGATCCGGCAAGGGATATTGAAACCATCAACCTGGAACTGATTTTTTCCGATATTGAGATCTTAGAGCGCAGGATTTCCAAAATTGCCAGACAGGCAAAAATGGATAAGACGCTTGCAAAGGAACTGCAGTTTGTAGAGTCCGTCAAGCAACATCTGGAAGAAGGGTATATGGCCAAAACGTTTGCGCTGGATGCGGATGAAGATCATGCCGCCTGGTTTAAAACCTACAATCTGCTGACGGCAAAACCTGTTATTTATGCGGCTAATGTGATGGAAGACGATTTGTCGGACGACGGCGCTTCCAATGCGAATGTAGCTGCGGTACGAAAGATGGCCGCGGAAGAACAAAGCGGGGTATTTGTCGTGTGCGCACAGATCGAACAGGAAATCGCGGAACTAGAAGATGAGGAGCGCGCCATGTTCTTAGAGGAATTGGGCCTTGCAAAATCCGGGCTGGACAAGCTGATCCAGGCAAGCTATCAGCTACTTGGGCTGATCAGTTTTCTGACGTCGGGCGAGGATGAGACAAGGGCATGGACGATCCGCAAAGGCACCAAGGCGCCGCAGGCGGCCGGAAAGATCCATACGGATTTTGAACGCGGGTTTATCCGTGCGGAAGTAGTGGCTTATGAAGATTTGATCACGGGCGGAAGCATTGCCGCAGTCCGGGAAAAAGGGCTTGTCCGTCTGGAAGGAAAAGATTACGTAGTAAAAGATGGGGATGTGATTGTGTTCCGGTTTAATGTATAGCATATAATAATAAAAAAGATGGTGCTTGTGTAATGCGACTGCGTGAATTACAGGAAAAGACCGTAATCAATGTAAAGGACTGTAAATGTCTTGGAAGCGTTATCGACCTTGATTTTGATGAAAAAAGCGGACAGATCCGCGCCTTGATCCTGCCTGGGCCGGGTCATTTTTTCGGGATTTTCTGCAGGGAATACGAATTGTTTATCCCGTGGTGCGATATTAAAAATATCGGGCCGGATTTTATTTTGGTAGATGTGGAGGAAAAAGAGGCCAGGCATAAATTGTAAGATATTTGAAAAATCCGTTGACACGCCATAAGGTTAAGGGTAAACTGAATCTATAGGTTTGTTGTATACACAGGAAAAGCCGGGAGGGATAGCAGAAGATGAAGTGCCCGTTTTGCAACAGTGAGAATACGAAAGTCATAGATTCCAGGCCTGCGGATGACAACAATTCGATACGCCGGCGCAGATTATGCGATGCATGTCAGAAGCGGTTTACCACTTATGAAAAAGTGGAGACGATTCCGTTAATTGTGATCAAAAAAGACAACAATAGGGAGCAGTATGACCGGGCAAAAATAGAGGCGGGGATTCTAAGGGCCTGTCACAAACGTCCGATTTCTGTCAAAGCAATCGATAAGCTGGTCGATGAAATTGAAACGGAGATTTTCAATCTGGAAGAAAAAGAAATTCCTAGTACTGTAATTGGCGAAATTGTGATGGATAAGCTCAAAGACCTGGAGGCGGTTGCCTATGTACGGTTTGCATCCGTTTACCGTGAGTTTAAGGATGTGAATACTTTTATGGATGAGTTGAAAAAAATATTGGAAACTTAGATCAGTCCGATAAGAGTTTTCTATATCACTGTGAGAAAACAAAAAACAGAAAAATCAGATTAGGAACTGTGTGCAGGGTAATTCTGCGCGGTTCCTAACAGATCGGGTGGGAAGAGCTATGTTACAGACATTATATCCCGGAGAATATAGGGATTGCGTTTACCGTATTGATTTTGACCGGCTGTACCGGGAGGGGTACCGCGGCGTGATATTTGATATTGACAATACGCTTGTGCCGCACGGGGCGCCGGCGGACGCGCGTGCCAGGGCATTGTTTGCGCAGTTAAAACAAACCGGGTGGCAGTGCTGCCTGTTGTCCAATAATAAAGAGCCGCGTGTTAAACTGTTTAATCAAAAAATCCAGACACGCTATATTTTCCGGGCGCACAAACCAAGGCCCGCAAATTACAAAAAAGCGATGGAACTGATGGGTACGCATACGGGCAATACACTGTTTGTAGGCGACCAGATTTTTACGGATATCTGGGGGGCGAATCTTGCGGGAATGCGGACGATTCTGGTAAAGCCGATAGATCCGCACGAAGAGATTCAGATTATATTAAAGCGGATTCCGGAAAAGTTTGTCCTGTATTTTTATAAAAAAAGAAAAGAATCCTGCCGCACCAGACGTCAGTAACGGCAGGATTGGTTTTACGATAAGGAGGAACAGACATTGAAGATTATGATCGGCAATGACCATACGTCTCCGGATATGAAATGGGAGATCGTAAAGTTTCTGGAAGGAATGGGACATGAGGTAATAAACTGCGGCGTAGACACGACAAAAAGCTGCGATTATCCGCAGATCGGGGAAAAAGTAGGCCGTGCGGTTGCTGCTGGAAAAGCAGACTGCGGCGTTTTGATCTGCGGCACAGGCGTGGGAATTTCGCTTGCGGCAAATAAAGTACACGGCGTGCGTGCGGCTGTCTGTTCGGACGTTACGACTGCCAGGCTGGTCAAACAGCATAACAACGCCAATATTATTGCGTTCGGCGCAAGGATTGTCGGGCTGGAAACGGCCAAGGATATCGTAAAGGCTTATCTGGAAGCGGAGTTTGAGGGCGGCAGGCATCAGACCAGGATCGATATAATTCACGAAATAGAGGAAAGAATATAACGGCAGACAAAAAACAGTTGAAATATGAAGATTTTTATTATATGATACAGTAAGTGGGGCAAGACCCATATAGTTTAAGGAGGAAATATCGAATGATATCAGCAGGAGATTTTAGAAACGGAATTACGATTGAAGTAGATGGGAATATTTTCCAGATTATTGAATTTCAGCATGTAAAGCCAGGAAAGGGCGCTGCGTTTGTCAGAACGAAATTAAAGAACATAAAAAACGGCGGCATAGTGGAAAAAACATTCCGTCCGACGGAAAAATGTCCGCAGGCACGGATTGACCGCAAAGATATGCAGTATTTATATTCAGACGGGGATCTGTTTTATTTTATGGACGTAGAAAATTACGACCAGATTCCGATTGGTACCGCTACAATTGGCGATGCGTTAAAATTCGTAAAAGAAAATGAGATGGTTAAGATCTGTTCCTATAACGGCGAGGTCTTTGCGGTAGAACCGCCGTTATTTGTAGAACTGCAGATATCCGAAACAGAACCGGGCGTAAAAGGCGATACGGCGACAGGCGCGACCAAGCCTGCCACAGTGGAAACAGGTGCGACGGTATATGTCCCGCTGTTTGTCAATCAGGGGGATACAATCAAAATTGACACAAGGACAGGCGAATATTTGTCCAGAGTATAAAAAAGGAAATGTTGCGGGAGAGAGTACGATGGAGAAGATCAATACTGCGGAATCAGCGCTGAAAATTGGAATCAGTAATGAATTGACAAAAGAAGTAACCAAAGACAATACCGCGTCTGCAATGGGCAGCGGCCTGTTGGATGTATTTGCGACGCCGGCTATGGCGGCGCTTATGGAAGAAACCTGTCTGAAAAGTGTGCAGCCGTATCTCGAAGAGGGCAGCGGCACGGTTGGGACCGGGCTGACCATTACCCATGTATCGGCGACTCCGATCGGGATGCAGGTGCGCTGTGTCAGTAAGCTGGTAGAAGTAGACGGACGCAAACTGGTATTTGATATTCAGGCGTTTGATGATGCCGGACTGATTGGACAGGGAATGCATGAGCGGTTTATTATCCAAAATGACAAGTTCTTTCAAAAAGCACAGAATAAAGTACGCAAATAAAACAGGATTTGGATCGCGGCAGCGGTTTTCCGGCATTTTAGGGTCATCCTTTCGATGCCGGAAAACCTTTTTTTATTAGCAGCCTTTTTATGCTGATTAAACTTAATACGTCAATTAAATTTTTTATGCCAATTAACCTTTTTATGCCAATTATACTTTCTTGATCAATTAATGCAGGTTTAATTTTGCAAGCAAACTGCCCAACGAGGTTGTTGCGGATTCATTGGAAATATATTCTTGCGCAAATCCGTTATCTTCCGCCGGGGCATCCGACAGATCTTCTTCCAGCGCCCGAATACTCAGGGAAATCCGGTTATCGTTCGTGTTTAAAATCTTTGCACGGACAGTCTGTCCGGTTTTTAACACTTCTGACGGCTTGCGGATGCGGCGCTCACAGATTTGGGATACGTGTACCAGTCCGGTCAGGCCGTTACCGATATTGACAAAAGCGCCATAATTCGTCAGGCTTTCTACCGTACCCTCCACGACCGTACCCGGTACAAGCATGGAGATTCGGTGGTCTCGTTCCGCTTGTGCCTGTTCCCTTAAAATTACTTTTGCCGACAAGACCAGCTTTTCTTTTTGGGCATCTGCATTTATGACACGC
Source organism: uncultured Eubacterium sp. (assembly GCA_910586045.1). Lineage (GTDB taxonomy): Bacteria > Bacillota > Clostridia > Lachnospirales > Lachnospiraceae > Eubacterium_J. Next base: position 5,372 of record CAJUIH010000044.1, on the reverse strand, counting down.
ACCGCAAGGTCTTTTCCCACCCATTCCGATGGATCTTCCACATAGTCCAGGCTTAACTGCGAAGCAGGGATAAATCCGCGCAGGCCCTCTGCGTAAGCGATTACGCCGGCATTCACAGCTTCTTTTACATGCACGTGCAGAGTGGTTTCCTGTTCCATCGCTTCTTTTAATTTCTCCCATCCGATCATCTGGTTCGCTTCTTTTTTGGACAGCAGGATATTCCCTTCTCCGTCGTCCAGCCGGATCACCGTTGCCTGGATCTCATCGCCGGGATGCAGGTTTTTCATCATCGCATAATCCGGGTCGTCACTTAAATCCTGTGCGCGGATAATACCGGGCGCATAATATTTTAAATCCAGTGTCGCCTCTTCTTCGGATACCGCAATTACAGTCGCGGTAAGCAGGTCGCCTTCGCGGATCTTTCGGAAAGAGGCTTCGAGTTCTTCTTTGTAGTCGTCCATCGTTTCCATACGTTCTTCCATTGTTCTTTCTACTATCCTTTCTGTTTTTTCCGGTTGGTTTGGTTTACGTAAAATACAGGCAAATGTATTGTAACATGATGTTGGTATTTTGGCTAGTACATCGTCTGCTAAATATTGACAAAGAAGTCTAATGATGTTAGACTAAAATAGTCTAATATTATTAGACTAAAAAGTATAGGAGGTATTTGCGATGGAACGATACAAACTCGGGGAAATGGAAGCCCGTTTTGCCGATCTGATCTGGGCACAGGCGCCAATTCGGTCCGGAGATCTGGCAAAGCTGTGCGAAAAACAATTTGACTGGAAGCGGACTACGACGTATACCATGTTAAAACGCCTGTGCAGCCGTGGAATTTTTTCGAACGAAAATGGAACGGTTTTGATAAAAATGACAAAAGAAGAGTTTCAGGCCGGGCAGGGGAGCGCTTTTATCCAGGAACATTTTGAAGGTTCGCTGCCGCTGTTTTTAACCGCGTTTTCCAGAAAAAACAAGTTGAAAAAAGAAGATGTGGAAAAATTGCAGCAGCTAATTGATTCCTATCGAAAGGAGGAAAAGCCATGATACAGAGGCTGCTGTATATGAGTGCGATGGGTACGGTTGCAGTTTGTGCCGTATGTCTGGTACGGTTTTGCCTGCGGCGGATGCCTAAGATTTTTTCTTATGCTTTATGGTTCGTTGTGTTATTCCGCCTGTTATGCCCGGTATCGGTCCCTATGCCGATTTCAGTTTACCAATTATTTTCAGCTTCCGCAGCAGGTACGCAAGGGAATACGGTTGACCATCAGGCAGTTTTGGAAAATGACCGTTTGAAATCCACAGGGATCACAGGCCCGATGGTGAAAAATGGTTCGGGACAGACGCAACCCAAAAGGTCCATGGCGGCCAGCGGGCAAAACCGGGCCGATCGCATGTGGAATTTGTTTTTTGTGGTATGGCTGTGCGGTGTGGGGGTGTTTGCGGTTTTTACCGGTGCTGATCTGTTTTGCCTTTCCAAAAAAATAAAGTACGCACGTCTGGAACGGGAGCCTATTTATTTGTTGGACAAAATTACATCGCCCTTTGTGGCGGGGATCCTGCATCCGAGGATTTATCTGCCTTATGGCCTGTCAGAACAGGAGCGTACGTATATTCTGTACCATGAACAGACGCATATCCGCCGGAAAGATCCGCTGTTTCGCGCGCTGTTTTATCTGGCGCTTGTACTGCATTGGTTTAATCCGTTTGTATGGGCCGCGTTTTTCCTAAGCGGCAGGGATATGGAGATGTCCTGTGATGAACAAGTACTGCGTGGGCTTGGTATGGAGATTAAGTGTGACTACTCACAGTCGATGCTGGAAATGGCACAAGGGAAAAGAGAGGTCCCTATCCGTTCGCTTTCATTTGGGAAAAATAATATAAAAAAACGGATCCAGCATGTGCTGCATTACAAACGAGTTTCCAAGCAGGCGCTATTCGTCAGCGTACTGGCTGTAGTACTTACCATTGCTGTATTGGGGACTGATCCGGTCAGCCGTGCCGCGACCGCGGCCCGTTTGGCAAATACCCAGCAGACTGCTGGACGTCAAGACAGTTCAACCCAAGCGGAAGGAGGACGTACAGGCGGCGCGGAAAAAACAGATTCGGATCCAGCAGGTGCGCAACACGCTGCAGCATTGGATGCAGGAGGCGCGGCAGTGCCGAAAGAGAGGGATACACGCTCCGCGATTATTTCGGTGCGTTCCGTTTCCAGCAGCGCGCGCTGTATCGACCGGTATGTAGCGCCGGATGATACATGGGAAGAAACATATGGGGACGAAATCGCATTTTCTAAGGACTGCCGCTTTTTTATCAATGACTGCCGTGATACGCTGGATGCCCACAGCGTGTCGTTTCGAGCGTTTGCGAAAGCCATTGCAAAGGGGGACGCGTACCAGAACAAGCCATGCCTGATCGAGATCGATGAAAAAAAACGTCAGATTCAGTCGATAACATTGATCAGCGGACGCTACCAAAAGGGAGTCAGTTATGCATGGATCTCTGGTACGTTTGAAACGGATGCGGTGTTAAATAAAAGGTATGACAAATACCATGCAGTGCGTATGGAATCTATGGACATTACGTCTGCTCCGGGAGAAGAAACGGTTCAAATTTATAAGTGGCAGGAAAGCGGGTGCGCCTTTGGAGAAGCGGTTGTCCAAGACAGCGCGGGAAATCCGTTCTGGTCATTTGAAGTATCGGAGCAGGGAATGTGCCAGTGCAATCTGTATGTGGGCCGGATGGATGGGTCCAAAGAACCGTTTCTTTTAGAAATGCATCTGGAAAACCGTGATACTTATGGGGAATACAGCTATTATATGTATACGCTTGATGTACAAAACGGTACGTATGTACAATCCAAAGGATGCAGTATCGAATGGGCGAAAGACAGTAGCCTGTTGTATGAAGCGGATGAGATGATGAAATTTTTTCATCTGTTGGAGCATTATCTGCATGACAGCCATTTATTGGTTGGCCTGGAAATGCGCGAGGGGCAGTTAAGGCTGCGTACTGAACCGGATTGCGACGAAAACCGCTATACCTATGAAAACTGTGCACCGGATTGTTTTACGGATCTTTGAGGGATCTAAGGGACAGTTACTAAGAATACGTTTCGAACAGATTTTACGGTTTGTAAATGCCGTTCCACATAGAAAGCAGGCTGTCTGTATTCTTATACATTTTTGTGAAATTGTATAGTAACATTTTCCGCTTATTTGTGGTATGATAAGGACATCCAAAAAATGAAAAGCAGGAGGAAATGCAAAATGAAAAGCGTTCGGAAAATAACCTGTGGATGTCTGTCCGCTGCATTGCTTGTTACGGCCATGGCTGCCGGCCCGGCAGCCGTACAAGGGGCGGCGGCGCCGAAACTGAATCAAACATCTGCTGCGCTTGCGGTCGGAAAGAAGCTGACCCTAAAAGTCCAAAATATAAAAAAGGGCGAATCCGTTCAATGGTCCAGTTCTAAAAAATCCGTTGCAGCCGTGTCGTCCAAAGGGGTTGTAACGGCAAAAGCCGCGGGAAAAACAACGATTAAGGCGGTTGTTCGCAAAAAAACCTTAAAATGCACCGTACAAGTGAGCGATGTAAAAGGCAAAGATATCACAAAGCTTTTGGCTGGAAAATCTTATGAGGGTACCGCTGCGATCAATATCGGCGGCTCGGATATGAATATTAATGTGATGAACATAACCTTTGGCAGCGACGGAACCGTAAGCGGTTCCAAAATGAACCCGGAAACGATGATACTGGATGACTTTTCCGGCACGTACAAGGCGACACTGGAAGGCAAAAACGTAACGGTTTCGGTTCAGACAAAAGGAGAAACGTTTACAGAAAAGCTGACAGTGAAAAAGAGCGATTATTCGCTTCTCTCAGCTAAGAAAAAAGTTGGTGAAAATGTACTTACCGTATCGGTGAAAGAAATAAAAGAGTAAAAGAATAAAAGCTACGGAAACGGGTTTGTAACAGGGTGGAAATCTGACAGAAAGGCTTTCGGTATGACAATCAGTTCATGCGAAAGCCTTTTTGCGGCCGGTTTCAGAATAAGATTATCATTTCCCATTTGCCGCCAATTAGGGAAATGGCATATTTGGATGGCGGTCACCAGAAGATTTATGAAAAAAACGGATAAACTTTTCCATTGCCTGGGAAGCCTTTTGCTGCGGCTTATAGACAAAACCGACAGACCGTTTGGGAATGGGGGCTGGAAGCGGAATTTCAACCAGCGTGCCGTCTTCTAACTCCGGTTCGATAAACTGGCGGATCACACCCGCAACACCCAGGTTAATTTTAGCAAATTCAATCAGTAGGTCCATGGCGGACGCGTCAATGCATTCCCTTACGCAAACCTCGTTTTTTTGCAGGTATTCATCGATATACTGCCTGGTAATATTATTTTTATCGAGCAGCATCAAAGAACTGTTCTGCAAAATCTCATGGTCTTGGATACCGCGTTCTTTTAAATGATGCAGGTATTGCCCTCCGGCTACAAATACATCCTGAATTTCCGATACAAAATCAAAACAGAAAGCATGGCTTCCCTGCGGGCTGCCCCCGGTTCCGACCAGACCGACCTCAAGCTGGTCTTCCTGGATCAGGGACAGCGTTTCGCTTGTGGATTGGCAGGTAATGGAAATATTCAAATACGGATTTTCTTTTACAAAATCTTTCAGGTACGGCAGCAGGACGTATTTGCATAAAGTAGAACTGACGCCAATCCGCAGGTGCCCCATGCCAAGTTCCACAGCCTGGCGGATTTTTGTTTCCCCCTGCCGGAGGAGGTCCATTGCCGATTTTACATGCTGGTATAAAACCATCCCTTCTTCCGTTAGCTGCACCCCGCGTGAAGTGCGGATGAACAGCCTGCAGCCAAGGCTTGTTTCCAGCTTTTGAATCGATTTGCTTACCGCGGGCTGGCTGATATAAAGTTTTGCCGCGGCTTTGGAGATGTTTTGGCAGTCTGCTACGGTATAAAAAATAGAATAAGAAGAGAGCGTCTGTTCCATGTAAAAGTTCCTTTCTGCCGTAAGGCACAGGTCCGTATATCTGTATCTTTATCCGAAAGGTTTCCTGCAAAGCATTTTAGCATATGTGCTTGAATCTGTAAATGCGTTATCTTGTAACCGTTTAGATAAGGTGTTGCATTTTGGCTGCGGGGACGCCGGAAGAGGGACGCAGGCCTGGCTTGCGGCTCCGGCTCCAGAATGGTAAGAATCCCTAAGTATTCTGCATTTACGTGACGGCCTGCCCCGGTCGCGGCGCCTAATTCGCCCTGGCTCCCGCCAGCAGCTAAAGGCGCCGCTTGGCTTCGCCCCTTAGGAGATCAGGCAGAATACTAAGGGCTTCTAACCATTCTTCCAACGTCGCCG
>CAJUIH010000043.1 GCA_910586045.1 uncultured Eubacterium sp. | reverse complement strand
TCATAAACATTTGGGAAAATAATGCCCAGTGCGTTCGTATTGGTATTTATCATTGTTTGTCACCGTCCTTTACATTCTCACCGATCATGGCATCCGGTCCGATTACCGCGCCGTCTCCAACATAAACGCCGGATCCGACTGTCGCCACGCCTTTGACATCGCCCTGCGGCATCTGCCCTACAACGGCATCTGTCCCGATCGTTACATTTTCTGCTATAATGCAGTGTTTTACTTTCGCACCGGCCTTAATCGTTGTGCCGCCCATAATCACTGCGTCTTCTACTTCCGCGCCTGCTTCTACTTTCACGCCCGCAAACAATATGGAATGTTTGACATGGCCGGAAATATTACAGCCGTCTGTAATCATGGAATTTTCCACAACGGCGCCCGTATTGATTTTATGCCCGGTCATACCGCTGTTTCGGCTGTAAATCTTCCATTCGTCGTCAAACAGGTTGATGCCGCTGTGTTCCGGATCAAGCACTTCCATATTTGCTTCCCATAATGAAGAAATGGTTCCAACATCTTTCCAGTAACCGTGGAAATGGTACGCATACATTTTGCGATGATCCCGCAGCAGGTTCGGGATAATATTATTGCCAAAGTCATTTTCAGATTCCGGATCCGCTTCATCTTCCATAAGGTATTTGCGCAGAATATCCCAGTTGAAAATATAAATGCCCATGGAAGCAAGATTGGATTTCGGATTTTTCGGTTTCTCCTGAAATTCGGTAATCTTATCATTTTCATCCGCTACCATAAGACCAAATCTCGGAGCCTCTTCCCACGGTACTTCCATAACGGCTACGCTGAACTCCGCGCCCTTTTCCTTATGGAAACGCAGAAAATCACTGTAATCCTGCTTACAAATCTGGTCTCCGGAAAGAATAATGACATATTCCGGATCATAGCGGTCGATGAAAGAAAGATTTTGATAGATCGCATTCGCGGTACCCTTATACCAGTCCGAACCAGATGCCTGCTGGTATGGCGGCAATACGTGCACACCCCCATACAGACGGTCAAGATCCCATGGCTGCCCGTTTCCAATATATTCATTCAGTACCAGCGGCTGGTACTGTGTCAAAATACCGACCGTGTCAATTCCTGAGTTCACACAGTTGGAAAGCGGAAAATCAATGATACGGTATTTTCCGCCAAATGGAACTGCAGGTTTTGCAAGCTTTTGGGTCAACTCATAAAGACGGGAACCCTGTCCGCCGGCAAGAAGCATAGCAATCATTTCTTTACCCATTTTTTGTCTCCTTTTCCTAATTACCTTTAGTTTTATGCGAAAGCCGTCCGGCTTCCGCGGCTTTCGAAGCTGTCCATAAATAACCTTGTGCAATGTATCCCGCATCGTTTTCAGAATGTCCAACCTCAACTGTTATTATTGTACATTACAATTGGATTTTTGTAAACAAATTATTGCAATTTTACTAAAATATGACAAATTTTTTATGGATTTACATAAGAATCCTACTTAGGCCGTACGCGGATCCGCACAGCATCCCCATAATATCCGGCTCCTGTGACAATCTGCTCTGTCCGGTCGTTTAACATCCCACGATTGTAAAAATGAATATGCCCGGCAAATACCGCGGCAACCGGGCTGTCCGCGGCAAATATCGCATCCAACAGCTTCTTTGTCGCCCCGTTTGGCTTACAGGCCGTCTCTCCAAGCAATACGCGGCAGCGGCCTTGCTTTGACAGCCCCCATACCGCATTCGCCTGCTGCTCCAGCGCGGAATCCGCATACTGCGGCTGCAGCGGCACATGCAGGATAACAATAACAGGCTTCTTCCCTTTTAAATAAGGAAGCAGGGCTTCTACCGCCCTTTTCGAAAACTGGTTGTTTTTATCATTGATCCCTAAAACGACCAAATCCTCATATTCCCTGACGACATACTGCTCCCGCGTCCCGGTCAGGCCGCGCAGCCTTGGGTAATACTCCTGATAGGCTTGTTTGGAAAAATACGCGTTTCCATACTCAAAGTCATGATTTCCGGTAACGTATAAAAATGGCATCCGCAGGCGCTGGACCTGTTTTTCCACAAACGCAACCGAAGCCTGCATCGCGGAATCCGTAATATCCCCGGCAAAGATCGCAAGGTCCGCGTTTCTTTGGTTTGCTTGCGTAATCAGGTTTTGAAACGTACGAACCGCCGTCTTTTTGCTTTCCTGTTCAAATGCCAGCCTGCGCGCCCGGGCCTTTTCCATCAGGCTCTCATCACGTTCGTCGCACAGGCTGATATGCGTATCCGCAATCAGAAAAAAGTCATATGCACGCGTAAGTCCTGGGATTTGTATCTCTTCTTCCCGGATCCGGATGCCGCCTGAAGCATCCGCTTTTTTTGCTGCAGCCAGCAATGCCGCCGCAAAAAACAGCAGCGCAAATAATGACATGTATCGTTTTTGTACTTCTATTCTAAACATTCTTATGATCCTTTCCTGCCTTGTATGCACAGTATAAGCGATTCCTGTCATTCATGCAAGCAAAAACCAATCGTTCCTCATATTTACAAGATCCAAATATTGTGTTACTATCCTAGGGAGCAAAAATGACAGACACTTGATCTATATCTAAGGAAAGGATCTGCTATGAATATAACCGGAGTGATCGCAGAATATAACCCTCTGCACAACGGACATGCCTTTCACCTAAGATACGCACGCAAAGAAACGAATGCAGACTATCTGATCGCCGTTATGAGCGGAAATTTTGTGCAGCGCGGCGCCCCTGCCCTGCTGGATAAATTTGTACGTACACAGGCCGCGCTCCTTGCCGGGGCAGACCTGGTTATAGAACTGCCGCCGCTTTGGTCATGCGCCAGCGCGGAATATTTCGCGGGCGCGGGCATTGCGCTGCTAGGGCAGCTCGGCTGTGTATCCGCGTTATGCTATGGCTGCGAAACGCCGGATTCCAGCCTGTTCCATACGGTCTGTAACTGTATCAGCCATAGCGCAGATCCCGGTTCCAGATACAGCAGCCTTATCGCGGATTTCCAAAAAAAGGGGGATAATATCGCCCTTGCAAGGGAAAAAGCCGTACTGGAGCTGCTTGCAGACTGTGACGCGTCAGCTATTATGGAGCTGTTTGAAAATCCGAACAATACGCTGGCGCTGGAATACCAAAAAGCCATCGCACTATCCGGTTTTCCCATAGACGTATATCCGATTCAGCGCCAGGGGCAGGGTTATCATTCGAAAGACCTTTCCAATACTTTTGTATCCGCAACGGCCATCCGCAGATTTTTGGCCGACAGCACGGATCCGGCGCATGCGGACGCATCTGACGCTGCCCCTCTTTCTAAAGTCATGCCTCCGCACGCCTATGAATTGCTGCGCCGCTATCAAAACGCCTACCCGCTGCTGTTCGAAGACGACTGCTCTCAAATGCTGCATTATGCGCTGTTAAAAAATATGCAGGATGGATTTGATGATTTCGCTGACTGCACCAGAGATATTTCCAACAAAATCTGCGGGCATCTGGATGCTTATGCCGGTTTTTCCGACTTCTTGACGCAGTTGAAATCCAAAGACCTTACGTATACAAGAATCAGCCGCACACTTTTGCATATCCTTTTAAACATCCGAAAGGACGACTATGAAATCTGGAAAACCCGCTCTTACATCCCTTACGCAAGAGTGCTTGGATTTCGAAAAGAATCCCGGGGGCTGCTTGGGCATTTAAAAAAACATACTGCCATCCCGCTTTTAACCCGTGCTGCGGAAGCGAAAAAAATTTTTTCGAAAGACCCGCAGGCGCTGTCCTTTTTTCAGAAACATCTGTTTGCCGACTCCGTATACCGGGCGCTTGTTATGGAAAAAGGTGGAAATCCCATGTGCAATGAATACCGCCAGCCGATCATTATCGTATAAACGATCCAAAAACCAGCCATTATTTTATACAAGAAAGGAACCGCATTATGTCAGGATCATCATTTGGAAATCTGTTTCGAATTACTACCTGGGGAGAATCGCATGGCATGGGCGTCGGCGTTGTCATCGACGGCTGCCCTGCAGGCCTTTCCCTTTGCGAAGATGATGTACAAGCTTATTTAAACCGCAGAAAACCCGGTCAGACCCGCTTCAGCACGCCGCGTAAGGAAGACGACGCCGTTGTAATCCAATCCGGCATTTTCGAAGGCCATACGACCGGTGCTCCGATTTCGATGGCCGTTTACAACAAAAACCAGCGTTCCGCTGATTACAGTGAAATCGCTTCCTACTACCGTCCCGGGCATGCCGACTACACATTTGACCAAAAATACGGCTTCCGGGATTACCGGGGCGGCGGACGCTCCTCCGCCCGTGAAACCGTAGGGCGTGTAGCGGCAGGCGCAGTGGCGGCACGTTTTTTGGAAACACTGGGCATCCGGCTTCTTACCTATGTAAAGAGCATCGGGCCGGTTACCGCAGACGCGGCGCGCTTTGACGCGGCACAGATCAGCCAGAACCCGTTTTGCATGCCGGACGCCGCTGCCGCAAAAAAAGCAGAAGCCTATCTGTCCGAATGCATGCGGGCGCACAACTCTTCCGGCGGGATTGTAGAATGCATCATTTCCGGCGTTCCAGCAGGCGTCGGCGAACCGGTTTTTGACAAACTGGACGCGCAGCTTGCAAAAGCTGTCTTTTCCATTGGCGCTGTCAAAGGTTTTGAAATCGGCGATGGTTTTGAAGCGGCGCGTGCCGTCGGCCTGGAGTATAACGACGCGTTTTATTATGACGAAAACAACACCCTGCGCAAAAAGACGAATCACGCAGGCGGGATTTTAGGCGGTATCAGCGACGGAAGCGCCATTGTATTACGCGCCGCATTTAAACCTACGCCGTCGATCCACGCGCCGCAGGAAACCGTTAATAAAAATGGGGAAAACATTACCGTCCAGATCAAGGGCCGCCATGATCCGGTCATTGTACCGCGCGCGGCTGTCGTTGTGGAATCGATGGCGGCGCTTACGCTGGCTGACCTGCTGCTGGCCGGGATGGGGGCGCGGATGGAGGACGTTCGGAAACGGTACCGGCCGGAGTAAGACGTGATGTATATTTACCTTTTATACTAAGGAACTGTGCAAAAATAACTTGTACACAGTTCCTAATGGGGGATGAAAATGGAAAAACTAACTTTGGAAACAGAGAAATTATTAAACGAGCGATTTCACAAGGACAATATCATTGCTCTGGCCACGGTGCAGGACAATATGCCATATGTCCGTAATGTAAATGGATTTTATGAGGATCGTTCATTCTACGTGATTACACATGCGCTTTCCAATAAAATGAAACAAATAGAAAAAAATCCATATGTGGCAATCAGCGGCGATTGGTTTACTGCACATGGAAAGGGAACAAACTTAGGCTGGTTCTGTGCGGATGAAAACAGAAACATTGCAAAAAAATTAAGAGAGGCTTTTAAAGAATGGATTGACAATGGACACAATGATTTTGATGATGAACATACTTGTATTCTCCGCATCGAATTGACGGACGGTGTTTTATTTTCACATGGAACAAGGTATGATATTGATTTTTGTGATCAGAGTAGTTGATGAAGTAAAAAACTGTTGTTTGAGATGTAAGAAACTGTTGTTTGAAATAAAAGTTACGCAGTTGGCGTAATCAATCAAAATCGAAGATAGGAACCGTATTAGAGCATATAGGAACTGCAATCTATATGCTCTATTTTTTGCCATTTAGGAACAAGGGGCGACATCCGGCAAACCAATTCCACAGCCATTTAAGGCAATTTGCTCCAAATCAAATGCTCCCGGTAATAATTTAAAGTTGTCTGTTCACCCATACTCTTTTTCCCAAACGCCCGATCCGCCAGTTTTATTTGCTCGGGCGTGAGATACAGGCCTATTTCAATCAGGTTCTCCAGCAGATCCTCCAACGCGATCCTGCGCTCCCCCTGGCTGCCCAGTTCTTTTGCGGCCTCGATTTCCTTTCTGACCTCTTGTTCCAGGTGTCCTCTGTCTGTTTCTGTTAAAAAATGCATCCGCGTGTTTTCCATGTCATCGAATAATTTGAAAAATTCCTCATATGCCTGACGATTCATAATCTAAACATTCTCCTTTCAGCCAGTCGGAAAGCCAGTAATAATCCCCTCTCCGTCCGGTTCTACTGCAACAAGCATCTTCAGTCCATTTCTTTCTTCGGTCACATTGTATCGGACAGGCGCTCCGCTTTTTGTAAATTTCGGCTCTCCGGGTGCCGGCCCGCCAATATGGACCTGCTTTTCCCCTGGCCCTGTCCGCCGTACCCATGCCGCGTTTGGACTGTTGGCAACATCTTCGACGGTCGCAATTGCCTCGTCATCCGTCATGCTGTCCGGAAAGGCGCTCCGCTCAAACCCCCTGTTCGGGCCATGCCCGGGATCATCCGCGGACTCTCCCTCTAAGATATGCTTTTTTCTCTTTTCACTGACCCTGTACTGTTTTTCCGCATGTTCCCCTTCGCTGTTATGTACATAGATCTGCTGCTTTGTAACAAAATAAGACGACCATTGCGCGACTTGTAAATTATACACAGCTACAGGCTCTTCCTGTCTGGTTTTCGTAATGCCGGTAATCGGCTCTGCTTTTTCCATTGTATCCATCCAGTCGCCTTCCCGCAGTCGGATTGCGTTTACCCAGCCTTTCCCTTCGATAAAAAACGGATGGTACGCAGTCGTATGTATTTCCTGTCCCCCCTGCAGCCGGATCTTATAAATCGTATGCGCTTCTGTTTGAAATACCTCTTCCACTTTCTGAAAACCTATCTCCTCGGTATATTCATCTCTGGAATAGAGATCGTCCCCTTTTTGTATTTGCTTGATCGGACAGAAGCCGCTTTTTGTAAGGACAAGCGTATCGCCGGTAAAGCACTTTCCATTCGTGCACGCCGCTTTTTGTTCCCTTTTTGCCTGTTTTATACGCTTCCCACGGCTGGAGGCGCCGTTTGCTTTTTTTGCTCCTGTCTTTACCTTTCCTTTGATTGGGCAGGAAAAAGCTTTCATTTGTTCGGCTTTTTTTACTGCGTGTTTTGGCGGCTTTTGGTTTTCCAATTGTTCAGAAAGCTGCCCCATCAGCGGGATAAGCGCCGGCATTGTCCGTAATAATACATTCCCAATATTTCCCACCGCTTTGCATATGGCATCGTGAGCAGCATCACCAACAACCGGTATGCATCCCGCAAGATCCAATACCCCTTGCACTGCATCGGAACAGCCTACGGGCAATTTCGGTTTTTCTGCACAAAAATCGGATTTTGCCATTCTAATTCTCCTTGATTAATTTTGCTTTCATCGTAATATTGCCATCCACTTTCATCGAACTGCCTCTGCAGCTTCCTACCAAAGAGCGGGATGCCTCCGATATGATTTTTTTACTGGAAGATAGTGACAGATTTTTGGATGCGGATATATCCATTGCATCATCGGATCTTGCCGTAAATTTTTTCTTGCTTGTCATACCCACCGTTCCTTCACTGCTCATTTCGACGGCCTGTTCGGACCACATACTAACTCCTTTTTTCGGATCCATTTTTGTTTTGTAGTATTTATTATCAATGTCAACGGAACCCGCAACGTTGATTTTCATATCTTTTCCCACAAAAACACTAAAGTCCTGTAAACACGCCATGGAGATGCTGTTTCCGCTCATAAGCGTAATATCGCCGGCACTTAGTACATTTACGTCCTTAATCGTAAATACATCTACACCTGATTTTTCATTGATACGGATATAGGTTAGTCCATCGTGTGCTGAAACTACGATTTCTTCTGAATCCAGTTTAATCTCTTTACCGTCAGCAGTCCGCAGATATTTTACTTTTGGATCCGCAGTCCGTTCTGTGTCCTCCTGTCTGACTGACTGCATCGCATATGCTTTATTTTCATCTTCTTGTGGAAATACAACCTGAACCGTGTCACCTTCTTCAGGCATGACATACCAGCCCGTATGGCCTTCTGCAGAATATCCGGTCGCATACGGAAATGGATACGCTGTTGCTTCATCCTGCGACTCGTCAATGGTTAGATGCACTTTTACAGTGTCATTGATTACTTTAATGACTTTTCCCGACAGCAGCAATCCACTGCTATACGGATGCCAGATTTTTGCCGCTGAAATTCCTGCTTTTGTTGTAGCAACGCAGGTACACAAAAAAACGGAACCTTTCAGACAAAAGTTTACTTCCCTAACGTACAGGCTTTTTCCTTTTACACTGACCTGATCACCGATTTCAAGTGCTGCAAATTCCGTCCGAATAGTATATTCTACAGCATCTTGTTCCTGATAGGAAATATCTTCACATTGTGACAGCTTCCGGTATCGTGCCACTTTTTTTCTGACAGAAAAATCAGCTTTCGCTGTTTCCTCGGTGTAAGAAGCCCCACCCGCCAGGCCAAAGGAAAATGCAGGGCTTTCCTGTGCCGGATCTGGAACAAGGACACTGTTGCTATGAGAAGCCATCCTTTTTAAAAACTCCCAGTCTGTTTCCCGGTATTGCAGCAGCAGGTTTTCGATCTTTTTATCTGGTGCCAGATACCTTACCCCCGCCCCGTATTCAGATGCAATTTCGCTGACAATGCTCTGGTAGCTGCGTCCATTTTCCTGAAAGGAACGTTTTTTTTCTACACGGTCCAGCTTGACTGTCCAGGAAACCGCTTCTGCTTCCAGATAATAGACCCCGCTCTCACAAATGACGCCTACATCCGTAACAAGGCCGCAAAACAATGGCATCCCCGCCTGTGTAAGCTTAACGGGCATTTCATCCCAGGACTGCCCAATCAGGCTGTCTTCTTCCCCTTCTTTTAAAACCCCGCGGATGTAAAGCCTTGCATGTTCGTTGATTTTTTTTACATATTCCAGATCCAAAATCCTTTCCAAAGCAAATGGCTCTACGCTGAATTTTCCAACTTCCTGCAATTCCATTCAAAGCACCTTCCTTTCTCTTTCCAACCATTCAGGCTGTGCGAATCGTTGTGATCATCTGCACAAACAAATCTTCCCAGTCTTCCTGGTCCGGCTGCGGACAGTTGCAGGTTCCAATGAATAGCCTGCCTTTTACCGATGTAACAAACATCAGATTGTAAATAGCAGCATCCATGGCCGGAACCACAAAATCCATCCACGCGACTTGATGTTCCCGTGCCTGCACCAAGTCCTGATGCAGTATACGGCAGGTTGGGTACAAGCGCCGCAGCACCTGCCCAAAAGCATCGCATACTTCTGCTTCCTGCCCGGCGGCAAGTTTTTCCTGTTTCTGTGAAAACGTGAGATTGACTGTGGTTTCCGGATTCGAATAAATTAGAGCCGGACGGTTTTCACTCGGATATTTAATCTTTGCATATTCTTTGCTAAGAAGCGTAAATTGTTTCGGAAGCCACATCCACATCTGGTTTTTCACGATTTCTTGTTCCAAAAACACGAGTTTTTGATCCCCCGCCAAAACACTCCCTTTTTGAATATCCGTATTTCTGGCATCTTCCTGGCCATCCCGCAGGATTCGGATCAACGTTTCATCCCCATACTTTTTCATTTTCCCTGTGCCCCCAATCCATAGTACATCCTACGCAGATTACTGCCCATCGTTTTTTAATTTCAGCACGCCCGCACCAACCGGACAGATCGCGATGGACTTGTTCAGCAGCGCCGGAAACCCCTGTACCAGTACATCCGTTTTGCCGTTGAGCCATATAAAACAGGCCGGCACACATGGTACATGCGTCATTTTGCATACGCCAAACGGCCCTACGTTAATCATTGGCTTACAATCCATAATATTGGCCTTATCTTTCCCATGCACTTTCACGCGCCTGCCCGGCGTCGTCCGCAGCGGAACGGCCACGGTACCCATGGAACATTTGACTTTTGCCCCATTTACTACATAAGACTGCCCCATACATCTCTTTCTCCTTTCTCATTTCGGACGTTTTGTTTTTTCCGTTTTTTTTATCTGCCCTTAAAACACAGCCGGCCCTTCCTTCCGCCCGTTCTTGTCTATACCATGGCCAAAATCCCCCGTAATCCGTATCAGCCGCTCATAAATCTCGCTATGGGACAATTGCCGGAAAGGCTCGCCAAGCCTTCTGCACAAATACCGCAGCAGGCATTCCCTCGAAACCGGGGGATGGTTCAGGCATAATAAGGCAAACTGCGCGTCAAAATCCGAAGCCCGCGTATTTTCCAAAATCATTTTCCCAAACATTCGCAGCAATACAGGCGAGACAGTCACACCGAACGGCCCCGCATACGGAACCAGTGTAAGGTCCAGCGTATTATAAGCGGTACGGCAATCCCGCAGATCACGGTAATCTTTTCTAAGGCGCGCACCTTTCGACAGCCGGAACCTTCCTAGCTCAAATTCTGCATGCCCAGGCTCCCCGTTTTTTAACCGCAGTTCGATCTGGCGGATATGAAAATCTTCGGTATGCGTCCCCGCAGACACCTTAAAACATACCGTGATCTGCTGTTCAAAGGCGCGGAATGGAATGGACTCTTTATGCGTAAGCAATACCTGCCCCTGATACCACACCGCCCCGGCATCAATGACGACTGCCCCGCTTTCCGATTCCGGCCCTTCGTCTTCATAAGAAATATCAAAGCCGTATAAAATACCGTCGGCCCAGTCTGCCAATCCCAGTCCTGCCAGACGGAGCGGAAAATCCCGCAGCGCTTCCAGGCTTTCCCTTTTTAGCACCCTTCCTTTACTAAACAGCGGCTCCGCATAATTCTGCATCCGTTAATGCCTCCCGTCAAAAAAATCTGTCTCCCACGCACCCGGCTCAAAAGGCACAAACCCAGGCGGCCGGGTATACAGGCGGTTGTCTTCCCTTGCCGCCTCAAGCACGGAAAATCCCCAGTTTTCATCATCGCCATAAATAAACAGCCGCAGTTCCCCATTTTGCATACTGTCCAAATCCTCCTGCCGGATTATCGGATAATCCGAAAGAAGCTGTCCATATCCGGTTTCTTCCCTGCTTTCCTGCGTGATCGCATACGGAATACAAAAGACTACTTTTCCAAACCCGTCTTTTAAGTAAAAAAGAACCTCCTGCGTCCCTGTAGGCCTTGCTAAAAATCCGTACATTTCCCCCATCGGCGTCCCTTTTTCAAGCAATGTCTTCTGCCGCCCGGCCATGACATAATCTTCCGCGGTCAAAGAATACGGCGCCCTGGCAGGCTCATAACGGATCAAAGTACGAATTCTCCCGGTCCGCAGGTCTTTCTGATAGGCCATTGCCCCATCCATGCATAAAAACTTTCGTTCACACCCCGCCTCGCCGCCTGTTTTCGCTTTCCTGCCTGCCACATATTCTTTCATTACCTCCCGGAACAGCTCTATTTTACTGCTCTGGCCGGAAAGAATAATCCGGTCGATATCCAGCAGGCGTCCGCTTTCGTACCAGGGTTCAATAAAGTTTTTAAAAAATCCATAGATATCCGGCTTTAATAACAGATTCACCTCTTCTTTTTCCACTACCAGCTCCGGGCAGAGGGTGCGGGTTTCCCATCTGCCCTGTTCCCGTTTTAAAAACAGATGAAAATCTTCAAAACACCCATACACCGCATACTCCAAAAAAAGCGGACGCAGCGCCACCCGGCAGACCCCCGGCTGATAATACAGCTTCTTTTTGACTGCTTCCGCCAGGTTCCATAGAAAATAATAATTGCTGCGGACCTTTAAATACGCGTGTTCCGGATGGTTCTGATAACAGGCAAAACAGGTTGGGATCAATGCCTCCGCCTTTGCATAAACTGCTGAAAACGTCTCATATGCTTTTTCTACCCCGTCTTTGTCAATCTTTTCATACAACTGTGACAAAATACCGGGAAACAACGCATCCATGGAAACTGGCTCCATACGCCGCAGTACCTCGGCCAAACGGATTTTTAAATACTGCATCACACGCCACGTCAACTGGTTTCCGCCAAAATTGGTATCTCCATGCGCATAAGTCACATGCATGTTTAAGCAGCTTGTAATCCCCTCATTGATAATGTGATAGTTACAGCAGACCATATCGCTTGTTCCGCCGCCGCAGTCTAAAATCAGCATTTTTTTTGCGATTCCGTCCTCATAATCCAGATCCCGGATGCTCTGTTCCAAAAAATGATACGCCACGGCGACAGCTTCGTCTGTTATATTTTGGGTCATAACCGTATATTCCGGCAGCGCATCCTGATACATGCGTAAAGAAAGTACTTTCTGCTTGACCGGACAGGTAAAACACAGCTTGTGATACGTTACCCGGTTCTGCTGCTGCGCCTGGTCAATAATGTGCAGGAGAAATGACCGGATCAAAAACAGCCGCTCCACTTCACAGGTATTCCCTTCTAAATCCGACACCTGGATCCGTTCCCTGTAGCGGCCGACCCAGCGCTTCATATCGTAAAAAATACTGTTTCGAGCCATAAAGCCCCTGTTTTTTTCCTCCTGCACCGCTTCCTGCCCATATAAAAACGTCATATGCTCCGGTATGCCGTCCCCGCAGTCTTTGATAGCCAGTACACTGGGGCTAAGCCCGCAGCCGCTGCATCCTCTTTGCCGCATCCACGCACAGTCCGGCACAGACGCAAATAAAATGCGCCCGCCGCGGCCATCCCCCGCGGACGTACCTGCCGTCGTATAGGAAGTCCCATAATCAATAATCAGCGGTTCTTCGCTTTTTGGCACCGCTTTGACCCACACTTCCGGAACCGGGATACGGATATAGGGCAGCGTACTTTTTTTCCGTTGTTTCCCTTGGTAGCAGCGGACCACTTCTTCTGTATATGCACACTCTGTAAACAACAGCTCCCACTGGTGAAAACGTCCCACCGGAATATCCGGGGAAATCCGCTCC
Source organism: uncultured Eubacterium sp. (assembly GCA_910586045.1). Taxonomy (GTDB): domain Bacteria; phylum Bacillota; class Clostridia; order Lachnospirales; family Lachnospiraceae; genus Eubacterium_J. The sequence goes on along the minus strand of CAJUIH010000043.1, from coordinate 11,709 downwards.
CGCTCCAGCCGCATCCGGTATTTTCCCGTATGCACCGGATCCAGCATCAGCACAGCCTGTATCTCACAGGTTTCATCCACTAAAAACGCATAGATGCCAAGCGCTGACTTCGTAACTGCCAAATAAGGCGGCTCGTCCTTTTGAAAAGAGGACTGATCCTGATACAGTTCCATACGGGCAGGCACTTCGATCCCTCCCAACTGTCCGCCGCCCGATTGTGCAAACGCGTCTTCCAGACGCTTGCAGCACTCCCTGTCCAAAACCGCGATACCCGGCTTTTTCACCACGCCAAGATAACGGTACAGCAGTTCCTCCAGTTCTTTTTTGTGATGAAACATTTCCATGGTAGGAGGCTTAATATTTTCCGAACGGCAGATTTCCCGCAGCCTGGGCAGTTCAAATGCCGCAAGCTCTTCGCGGGTATACAGACGCCGGATCGGATTTTTTTTCAATTTTCCCAGTTTATACGTCTCATACCGCATCCGCGCACCTCGTCCGCCTGTATCTCCCGTCAGGCAAGAATAAAATCTTCCATCCGCATCGTTTCTTCATATCCAAGCACCCCATACGTCTGCGTCCAGTGAATCGTACAGGAACAAGAAAGCGGCAAAAACAACTGAATGAGAAACCGGATCTTTTTTTCCGCATCCGCATCAAACGGTTCGCGCATGTAAAAAACAAACTCTTCCCCCTCCCGTACATAGATCTTGCAGACCGGAAGCAAAGCTTCCACAACCCCCGACAAACTGTTTGGCCCATCCCCCGTATGATAAAACGTAAGGATCCATTCTGCGATCACACATTTTTCCATTTTCGAAAAAACCTCCAGCAACTGCCGATCCGCGTACACGCCCTGCTCCAGATCACGCATGAGCAGGCGAAGATAAAAATCATGCCTGCACATCCCCATTTTCACATCCAGATCCGCCAGTTCATGCAGCATAATATCCGAAAGCGCCTGTTCAAACTCCTCATAACCAAGGTCGTCCGGCGTTAAAAACGGATCAAAAATGCGGAAAAAGCGCACATAAGGATTGACGTCCAACCGTGCCGACCCATCCTCATACGTCCCGTTCCCATGCAGGCTTTCCGCCTGCAGCTCCAGATAAGGGGAAACCCTGTTGTGTTTGACTGTATAATGCAGCCTTTGCGGATCTTTCCCCTGCTGCAACATCATTAAATACGGCGCCCAAATATGGTTGCTCTCCGGCATACCCCCACCTCCCTATGCATCCGCCGTTTCGTTTTTTCTGTATGGAACCAACTGTCCTGTACGGATTGTTACTGCAAAATTCCGGTCCACTCATATTCTTCTGTACATAACTGCAGTTCTGCAAGCAGAAAATACATTTTTTCATACCGGAAAATATCCGCAGGATCTTTTGCATGCAAAATAATTCCCATTTTTCTTTTTTGTCTGCATAACGTATTTACCCGGATAAATGGATTCATAGGAACCGGATCTGTTTCCCACGGCAAATCCGGACGGATCTCGACCAGTTCAAAATCAGCAAACACATCATAGGAGCTTAGCATACGCGCAACTTCCCCTTTGGTCCATAAATAACGCGGCTGTCCAAGCGCTTGCCTGTCTGCGTGGCGAAACGTCCTCCGGTTGGTCTGCAGCGGAAACTCCAAAGCCGTATGGTCTTTTTCTTCATATATAGGTTCGATTTTTACTATATTTAACTGCGGGTGCGCTTCTTTCTGTGTCCGTACAAGAATCTGCCAATGCGAAAAAATAACAGAAAACAAATCTTCTCCCTCCGGCGCAGCCAGATATCCTGCCCCGTCGTCTTCCACTGGAATCTGGTGCACATAATAAGATCCCATGCCAGCCACAGATACATCCACTTTCGGCCTGTAAACCTGCTCAGACAAATTCCAGACAAGCACCATATCGTCCATAACAAAATCAGATAATTCCAAAAGGTCAATCGCGACTTTTACAATCACTGCCTCCTGCGGCACGATCCGATCCTGGTCTGTAATATCCAGCATCTTATACAAATAAGGGCAGTTTATCGTATGCCATGTCCTGCGGTTTGCCATAAACTGCTGATGCAGCCATTGAAATGTCTTTTGATAAGCATAGCTGTATGACAAAGATACGTTCGTTTGATACGTTCCTAAATCCGTCTCTACCTTTGCCCGGAACGTGCCGGACAGGCATCTTTGCACCTGCGGATAATCACACGCCAAAAATAATGTACCCAGGTACCCGGCAAACCGATGTTCCTCTTTGCGTACCGGAAACAGGCTGCGGCTTGCGGGATCCAGCCCGTCCATTTTACAAACCCCGGTATAAAGATAGTAATGGGTATCCGGATCCCATCGTTCCGCGTCAAGCTTTTGTTCCAGATGCTGAAAGCTCTGTTCGCTGTAATCCAAAAGTTCCCCAAATACATCTACCAATACGTCCTGCAGCAGTCTTTTTTGTATCGGATCCTGTATCTGTGAAATTCTGGACTTCAATAATTCTTTTCTATGTTCCATCGGCCCAATCCTCCTGCCGGTACAGACGGCATGTTCGTCGTTCCTTACCCCTTGATCCCTGCGCGTTGTTTCGTTCTTTTTTATTCCCCTTATCCCTGCACCGTGTTTCGTTCTTTCGTATTTCCCTTATTCCTGTGCAGCATTTGATTTCTGTTCTTTCCCCGCTTCCTGCACCGTATCCGATTCCTGTTCTTTCCCCTGTTTTTGTCCCGTATCCGATTCCTGCTTTGTATCCTGTCCCTGTATCGTATGGGATTCCTGGCTGTCCTCCTGCTCCTTGGCGGTATTCGGTTCCTGTCCCGATCCGGTTTTCTGCCCAGTTTGATCAGCCGGCGCCAGATCCGTCCCCTGCCCGCTGTCCCGCGAGAGTTCGTCGATTGCATCGTATACCGCTTCCATACGCTCATCCCATATATTCAATTCCCGGTAAACCGCCAGTGCATCCTCATACAGCCGTCTTGCCTTTGCCGTATCTCCTCCCCTGGCCGCTTCCTTTGCCTGAACCATATATTTTGCCGCCTGCGTGAGACGTTCTTCCTGCTTTTCCTCTACAGCCTTAACCTCTGCTTCTGTGATAGCCTGTCCCAATGCGGTAATCTCTTTATACAACTGGTCCGCATCTTCGCTCGATCCCGAAAACTTGTTGTATCTGGACAACGCCTGTTTATATAATTCCCTGGCCCGCGCAATCCGGCCTTCTTCCAGCGCATTATTTGCGCTTACCAAATAGGTATTGATCTTAATCACAGCCTTGTCCGCGGCAGCCGCTTTTTCTTCTGCCTCCGCTTCCGCTTTCTGCTGCGCCTCTTCCTGCTGCGCCTCTTCCTGCGCTTTTGTATCTTCCTGTTGTTTTTGGCGGATCGCAAATATTTTGGCCTGCACGTCGCCCTGAAGCTCCAGATCAATCTGCTTTGTCAGTTCATTCAGCGCACGGTTATACTGAAACAGCGCATCGTCATAATCTTCCGTAGACTGATACAAATCGCCAAGCGAAATATACTGTAAAATCAAAAGGCGGGCTGTAATCTGTTCGACCTTGGTTTGCGCGTCTTTGGAAAGTGTGTCAAATTCCTGGTAAACCGCTTCTTTTTGAACCTGTGTATACAGCTTTACCGCCTGCTCATATTGCCCTCCGAGAAAAGCCGCTTCCGCTTCCTGATACAGGGTAAGAATCGCTTCCCGGTCTGTCACGGTTTCGGTTAATTCTCTTTTTTCTTCGATATACTGCCAGTTTGCCAGGCTCAACGTTTCCGCCTGTTTTACGGACTCTTCATAAATAGTCAGGGCTTTGTCATAATTCCCGTATTCCGCGTAACGAGCGCCCCGTCTGTCATTTTCTTCGATTTGCTTTATTTTCCTGCGGTCCAGCGCACGGATCCATGCGATCACAATGCCGGCCGCAAGAACCAGCACAAGCGGCAGCAAAACCGCCATCCAGATCATCCGTTTCTTTTTTTTCTTTTTCGAGGCGTCTTCTTTAAATGTTTTTTCAATATACAAGAATGCGGCTGTAAAGCTGCCCATCCTCTGATCGCGTTCCTCTTGCCGGCTTAACAAAAGCTCCTGGAGGATTTCCAAAAATTCCTTGCCTGTTTTCGTATATTCATAAGCGTCGAGTATTTCAATCTCCGATAAGCCTCCCCAAAGGTTGCTTGTGGCAAATAAAATCGTAGCGCCTTCCGTTAACCCGATCACTTTCGATACAAATGGCTTGCAGCGGTTTTCTTTCCCCAAATATCCGGTTAAATTGTGGATTTCCTCCGGATCGGTTTGCGCTTCCCCATCCTGAACGAGCTGCTGCTCGTACTGGGTCTGTGTTTTGCTCTTATGGATAAACAGATTCTCATATAAAATATACAGCCTTGTGTTGCCGCAGTATGCGTAGCGCATTCTCGTATAATCCGATACCAATACGGTCAGGCTCACTTTAAGCTGGCTGCGCGTACTGTGCAAAAGCACCTGCTCATTCGCGTACCGGAAATATTCCCGCAGCCGTTTCAGGGACGGTTTTTTCTCAAATGCCGTCAATACGGCTTCTACAGCAAGCTGCGCGCTGTTTTCTTCTGTCTCGTTATCGTAGCTTTCCGCAACCGCAATACAGACATAATTTTCCAACGGCGTATAGGCGACATACGTTTTATCGATCGAATCATATCCCTGTTCGGAGATAAAATCCATAACCAGCTTACTGTTTAAGTTTCTCATAAGCATCCCTCAATGAACAAAATGGCAGCGGTTCTGGCCATTTTCCGATTCTTTTGTTTCACCCCGAGAATCATCCGCTGTGCTTTGTCGTAAGGATGTTCCTTTCCGCACAGATACGCCAGCATTTCTTTTTCACGGAATGCTTCCGATACACCGCGTGTAATCATCCCCGCCGTCATCCCTCCCGCAAAATCCACAGTTCCGCTTCTGGTTTTGAGCAAACGGTAATTACTGCCGTCATACAAAAATACCTGGTTGCTGCCGACGGAATAATAAAACAGTTCCCTGCCTTTGAACCACTGGATACTAAGCGACAGATACGGCGTTTTCCCTAAGAAAATAATTTCGCGCATATCCCGCAGGATCTTCGCCGCAGCACGCTCAAAAAAAACCGCGGCTTTTATTTTTCCTTGTATTTTTTGATATTCCTGCATACAAGCCTCGACCGCAAGAACCGCGCATCTTCTGCCGTTTGGATGGTCCGCTGTTCCATCCGCAAGGACCGCCAGACATCCTTTGTCAGAACAAGCCGAAGCGAAATAACTGCTCTGTATCTGGTAGGAACCTATGGATTGGGCATTTCCAATCTTATATGCTTCCCGCACGTCTATTCATTCTCTTTCCAGTGAAATACAAATCCATCATTCTCCCCGCATAACGGCACAAAAATAAACACACTTTGTCCAATCTTGATCCGATCCCCCGCCTCTAGCATACGCGGTTCGTATACCGCGTCCCAATGGTCTTCCTCATCCAGGATATAGACAAGCCCCTGGGAATCTCCCGGCAGCAGCACCGTCCTGTTTTTTTCCGGATCATACACAATAACCGCATGGTTTCTCTGGCTGACTGTCTGGTCCCCGATAATCCGGATCTCCATATCCCCGGCACGTCCGATAAAATTCTTTTCCGCAATCACGCGGTAATCCCTGCCCCGGGACGGACCCTCTAAACACACAAGCCACCCCGTTACCGGCTTTAACACTTCCAGATCATTCAAATATACAACATCGCTGTATTTTCCAAGAGGATCTTCCTGCTTGCTGCTGTTTTTATTGACCGCGGTATTACAGTATGGACATACCGTTCCATATTTTTTCTCGCTAAATAAATGTCCGTTTTCACAGCGAATCAGACCCATGTTATTCCCTCCCGCTATTTTTCGCCCCAATCAACATTTCATTCCCTGATTACGATTTTACATGTATCCATGTAAATGACATCTTCCGCAGCCAATGGGTAAGGCATTCCTTCTTTCAGCCTGTAAATTATATTTTCGCACCCTTTTTTCAGTCCGACCGGACGGCCGAAAGAAAGCACTTCAAAATACCAGCGGCCCTTAACCAGATTGCATACCCCATACAGATATCTGTCCGAATCCGGATTGTGTATGCTTTCTATAAAAACATCCTTTCCGTTCTTTGCGCCCGTTATAAGAAACGAATGCCGATCCCGCAGCGCTACCTCCCGCTTCACTTGCCCTTCACTATTCACCAGCAGCAGCGCTGCAAAAGGCGACGTAAGGCCTCGTTTTTTCTGCTGCCAAAAAAGAAAGATCAAAACGGCAAAAATACAGGCTGCAAAAAATACAGACTGTATCAGAAACAGGCAGGCAAAATCTTTCCATGGCTCCTCTTTGGCAGACGGTATCATATCATAATATAAATAAGAACTCTGTATCAGCAGATAGACAAAAATCACTGCCAAAACACATCTGCCGGCGATCTGGTTTCTTTTCATAAATTCTCCCATGTATGCCCACAAGCAATCAGATGCCCCATATGACGCAAGATAACAACGCTCGTGAGTCGGCGTTATTTGGTAAATTTTCGTATGCACAAGTATATTTTGAGAAAGGCGTACAAAAACTGCACGCCTTTTTCATTCCGTTACTCAATCACTACGCCGTCAATTCTGTCTTTTTTCTGTTTTACAATAAGCGTAAATTCCCCGTCCGTCTTCGTAAATTTTTCGTCATAAGACACTACAAACGCATGGGAAAATTCGTATTTTCTCGGCGCTGTCGCATGCTGGTATTCTACGGTTACTTTCTTGTACGCATCTGCGCTTTCCGGTTTTACCAAAGCCCAGGTCGCCATACTCTTTGCGGCATCACGCATAAACAGCTTATCCGCGTCAAACGAAACTTTTCCGTGAATAACCAGTTCCGCTTCAATGTCAGAAGACCTTGCAAAAGAATCTTCCGGGATTTTAGAGCTGAAAGCGACATCGATAATCTCCTCGCTCAGCTCAGTTACGTCGGCAATCACAATTTTGTACGCCATAAATAAACCTCCTTTTTTATGATAGTTCTATTAACAGACGGCCCGCGTCTATTAATCTGTATTGATCTGAAGCTCCATATTTTCCGAAACCCCTGCAAAGTTAATTTCGATATTATAGGTCGTATCATTGCAGTCGCCTTTTTCTATACCGTCCCCTTCGCGCAGAATCGAATTGGCATAATTGGGCGAAAGCTGCCACTCCTTGACTTTTCCGCCTGATTCAAAGATCCGGTCGATCCGGTCTTTTTTATAATCACTGGTCATTGCGCCAATCATCCGATACAGATACGTCCGTGTCGTCTCCCGGAAAATGCTTTCAAATCCGCCGTTTTTACTCTCATTCATACAACGGGATTTATATACGGTAATCAGGTTGATTGAGGTTCCATTGAACTGGTTTTTATCGGAGGAAAATACAAAGCCGTATTTATGTTCGTTAATCACACTTTTTGTTTCCGCCGTATAGCCGGCAATCTCTTTTGGCATCGTCGTCGTTACCGTAAGCGCATTATCCCCGGCTTCAATATCAAACCGGACACCCGGATATTCTTTCTTTACTTTCCCGGCGAATTTGGATGACAAAAAGTTCGGACACTGATACGCCGCCACAATTCCTGCCGCTACATAGGCAGCCCCGATATAAACGCCGTAAATCCAAAACTTCATAAAATCATCCCTGTCCTTGGAAAACTCCAGCGTACCGTCCGCATGCCGGATTGCTTTCGAGCCAAGCACGACCCTGGACTTGTTACTTGGAATCACTGTAAAATTTGGCAGGCATGGGATCGCATAACGGCTGTAATCCGTATTTTCCAAATCCTCTGTATTTTCCATATACTGGTCCATACCATGCGTCGCCAGTTTTAAAAACGTCGTATCCTCGCTGGCTTCAAAGGAGAAAAACACCTGAATCCGGTAATCCTTAACCGCGTCCAGCAAAAACTGCAGATCGCTGACAGGCGTCGGTACAAGCGTAACCCCCTGGTCCAGATCTCCGGTATAACCAAACTGGCGCATCGTATCCTCGTCCATTTCAATTTCGCGCTCTTCCGCATACTCAATATTCGGAACAATGCCAAACCAGATCGTATTACTGTAATCCGACTTGTTATTCACCGTTTCCAAATACTTTTTCAGATTCTCCAGATTTTTTTCTTCCAAAATCTCATCCATACTCGCATTCACAATTAAAAGAGACGGACGCATCATCGGGGATTTCGGCTGATACTGGTCAAAAAATGCCTTAACACTTAAAATCTTTTCGATTAACAACTTAGCCGTACGGATAAACGCTTTCTGCCAGCTCGCATTAATCGCAGAATATTTATTATAAAGCTCTACTTTGTCCTGAATATCCATCGCAATCAGCTTATCCGGCATTTTATCCGTAAACGCGGCTACAATTAATTCCTTGGACAAAGAAGAGGCCGCTGTTTCCTCATCATACTCCTGCCCGACGGAATGATACAATTCCTGCATCGTTTGATGGTACTGCTCTTCTATAACGGAAATCGACAGGTCTTTATAACTGATCTTTTCCTTTTTCGGCTGGTCTAAAGCCGCTGCCAGCTCCGCTTTCCCAGAAGCCGCAAGCGCCGTGCTTTCTTCCTTTTTGCCATGGTCCGTTAACAGGCCCGCCGGATTGTCTGATACCTGCAGCGCGACAATTTCCGCGTTTTCATTAAAAACCGGAAGCGCCGGCTGAAATTCTGTAATGCCTTTTTGCGACGCCCGCACTGCCGTATCCAGATTATCCTTAATCATCCCAAGCATTAACGTAAGCTGGGACGCCGTCTCATTATAATACTTTTTCGTCCGGTCCAGCTTGGACTTTAGTTTTAATACCGCGTCCTGTTTTGCCGGAGAATCACTTTCAAATTCCGCGTTTTTATTTTCCAGATACGAAATATCCTTTTTCAGCTTCTTAATTTCCTTGAGCGTCCTGTGCGGCGCAAGCATCTCTGTTACTTTCTCATAATTAAACGACGCATTCGTCGCACCCGACGCTTTCTTGCTGTCCATGATCGAAATAAACATTTTCAAAAAGGTATTGCTTCGGTCAATCACTATTTTTTTCACCAGCGGGTCCGGGATTCCGGCAGGCTTTGTCAGCTCATACACCATACCGCGCGCCTGGTCAAAATAGCTGTAAATCGTCGGCTGAAATTTTTTCAAAAAATCGTCAAAATTCTTTACCAGAAGGGCTTGATTAATCTCCGCCACTTTCTCATCGGTAAGGCTTCTTGAATTTTCATCCACATCCGACATTATGTTGAACATATTAAACACTTCCGGATTTACAACATCAAACAAAATCGTCCGGTTCGTCTGTTCTATAATCTCCATAAAAGTCCTCCATTGTACACAGCGGTTAAGTCAAATAGGCGATTTATCTAAATATACTATTCTTACAATAGCATAATAGACGATATTTTGTCTAGCATTTTCTACAAACTTCATTCATTTTTGCTCTATTTTGGTAGTTTTCTACAAAAAGTTTTTTCTATTTTTGTAGTTATTGACGAACTACAAAAAAATGACAAAGAACATTTTTTATGTTAAACTAAGAACAACTACAGGATTCTATAACCATGACAGCCCGTCTCCTATTTTCAACGAACAGGGGAGGATCACAGTGACCAAAGAATACAGACAATACGCGGAACAGTTAAAAAACAAGAAATTATTTGAACTGGAAGAACTTTACCAGACCAGCCTGGATACATACGCCCCCCTCTTTCAGACAAATTTTCGCCAAATCTGTGAAACGATTGTAACTCTACAGTCCAAAAAAGAATTAGGCGAAATATCCTATCTGGAATATACGCTGTTATTTTCGAACCTGATTCGAAAAGAATATGCCGCCGAAGTGCGTGTATACGATGAGAACTGGTATTATGACGCCGCCCAGCGCGTGGTAGGCAGCTTTGATTTTTCTTCTTTGTTTTCAACTTACATAGAATTACGGGCCGAACTGATGTCCAGCCGAAAAAGATTTGCGGGAGTAACCGCGCAGGAGACGGTTTCATTTCTGCTTTCCTGCGCCAGCCAGTTCTATAAATATGTGGTATCTGTTTTTCGCTTTTCAATCCTGCCCTGTATCGAGGCAGAACCGTTTCTATCTATGCGGCGCAGCGCAGAATTTGAAATCAATGTCGGAGAATATATGGGCCGCACCGAAGCAATTTACAAAGAAAATAAAAACCGCCAATCCCAAAAAGCCCTGGACTGGTTCCGCTTACGAGAAGAATACGATTATGCATTTGAAGATTTTCGCGGACTGGACTTTTCAGGCGCCGACCTGTCAGAAATAGACCTGCGCTACTCCAACCTTAGCCGCACAACGCTGATTGGCACGGACTTTCAAGATTCGATGCTGTTTGGAACCCGTTTCTGCAATGCCTGCCTGCGGCATGCCGACTTCCGTTACTGCCTGCTGCATGAATCCGATTTCACGGGAGCAGACCTTACCGACGCCTGTTTTTCCGCAGCCAAAGCTTACCGCGGCGTGCCTAACCATTCCAAATGGACAATGACCGGATACCGCAGCGTCAGCTTTCGCAATGCCAACCTCACCAATGCGGATTTTACCCGCACCCGTATCCAGGACGCCGACTTCAGCGGGGCAGTGATGGACGGTACCGTCATCGAACGAAAGCTATTAGACCGGTTATCCCTTTCACCGGAACAATTACAGGCAGTCAAACTGGTCGATGAATAAACAGTCAGCGGCTTTAAAAACTGGCCATTTTGAATCAAAAAGGAAAGGATCCTAAAGAATGGATTATTTTTTGCTGAAACAATCCGGGACAATCACCATTCCGAAAGATCCACGGCCAAAAGACGCGCGGCCGGAAGAACCCTCTGTCCGGATTATGCAAAACGTCACGGCCCTGGATTCATTCGACTATATCGCACAAGACCATCTTGTAAGCGATCGGCTGAAACAGCTTCTGGAACAGTACCTGCCCGAACAGGACTGGTGTCCCTGTGTATTTGTAGATACAAAAAAACAGGAAATGCGGACATTTTGGTCCATGCCGGACCTGCCCTATGTCCCGCAAAGCGTTACGGCTGCATCAAACGGCATTCCTGCCGCCGTATATGTGGATGCACGGGATTTTGCCGGAAAGGCACCTGGGATTTTGCATGTACGCAACGGGAAAGGGGCGGGATTTCTTGTTGTGCATTTGTGTGTTGCGGAAAGTATATTGCGGCGCGGGATTTGCGGGCTGGAGGTTGTGCGGTTTGCGTAAAAACCTCAGAAATATATGCGCACGAATATTTGAAAAATCAAAAAAAATGGCGCCGCAGCTTGACACCGCAGCATCGGCGTATTGTTACCATTTACATGATTTTCGTTGTATCATAAGTTTGACATACAAGGTTTCTGCCTTTCGTATAGCTTTTGTGCAAACTTATGATACAGGAAAAAACATGGGTACAAATATTATCGCAGGATGATACAGCTTTCAAACAAATATTTGATAGTGAAAAAAATATTACCTTGTTAAGTTGAAAAAAATGATCTTATTTATGTATAAACGGATCTAAACGTTGCAAACCATCTGTGATCTCCTGGTTTTATCGTTGCTATTATGATAAAATCCATGCTTTCCCCTCGCATAAACTGATAATATTTGTCAACATTTTGTATTTTATATATAGCGCAATCGGATGAAATGCGATATCATATATGATGAAATAAGAAATAAATATTTTA
>CAJUIH010000042.1 GCA_910586045.1 uncultured Eubacterium sp. | reverse complement strand
TTGCAGAATGCTTAGGGATTCTTACCATTCTGGAGGGCCGCCAGAAAGCCGGGCATACCGTCTCTCCCAGCGTCCGGCCAGCCAAAATGTACCACTTATCTGAACTGTTATGAAAAAATAGTTTGGAAATGGAAGAGGGGGAAATTTGATATGGAACCAGTGGTTCAGTCTGTCACAGTAAAAAGCATTGTAACGAAATCCAATCTCCCGGTTTCGGATTATTCGCTCAATCCTTATGTGGGATGTACCCATGCCTGTAAATATTGCTATGCGTCTTTTATGAAGCGGTTTACGAACCATCCCGAGCCATGGGGAGAATTTTTGGACGTGAAATATTGGAAAGAAATCAGGCATCCGGAAAAATATGCCGGAAAGGAATTGTTCCTAAGTTCGGTTACCGATCCTTATAATCCGCAGGAAAAAGTATTTGAACGGACGAGGGCGCTGCTTACCCAGCTTCAGGGGAGCCAGGCGGCGGTCACGATTACGACGAAGTCGGATTTGGTATTGCGGGATTTGGAGCTGATCAAAAGTTTACCGAATGCCCGCGTAGCCTGGTCGGTCAATACGCTGGATGAAACGTTTAAAGAGGATATGGATCGGGCGGCTCCCATTGCGCGCAGGCTGCATGCGATGGAACGATTTTTTGAGGCGGGTGTGCGTACGATTTGTTTTATATCGCCGATATTTCCGGGGATTACGGATGTAAAAGCGATTATTGCGCGGGTCAGGAAGCAGTGCCATGCTCTCTGGCTGGAAAATCTGAATCTGCGCGGCAGTGCCAGAGCGGTCATTATGGACTATATACAGGAAAAATACCCGCGGCTGCTTCCGTTGTACCATGAAATCTATACACAGAAAAACCAGGATTATTGGAAAGCACTCGATGCGGATTTAAGATCCTATGCCGCGGAAAGCGGATTGGAGTATGTGGTGAATGACGACAGTATGCGCAGGCCGTTTGAGGCTCCGCCGGTGGTGGTTAATTATTTTTATCATGAGCAGATAAAGAAATCAGCGAAGAAAAAATCAGCCGGTGATACGTGATTGTACGGAAAGCATTTTTCAAACAGCGCTAAGGAACAAAATCAAATGGCATGATGCCAGAGCAATGCCATCCTATTACCGGCCAAAGGTCAAGGGTGGCTTTTGCTATGTAAGGCACATTTCCCCTATTCTGTCTAGAATGAGGTCAGCGCACCCTGTAACACGGCTGCTTTTTTGCGTTTATAACCACATCTTCTAATGCTTCACAACATTATTTCCTTACATAAAAGATCATATATAAAAAAGGTGTCAAAACACTTACAACCGTGGATTTCATTCATACCGCGGTTTTGTTTTGCTGCGATCATTCTTGACAATACGGTTTCCTGTGCTTTCGGACAGCCCTGTATTTCGTACGAGATCAACTCTCTTCAAACCATGGTCATATCATGCCATGTCCATTTCCGCTTTCACATGCTGCTTGCTGGGTCTGCCGCTGTTTCGCCCGCTTGCTTTTGCAAATATAAGCCTTTTTTTGGTACGCTGCTTGCCGTACGATTTTAAATGTAACAATTTGCCCGCAGAATTGTTATATTACCAGAGGGAACAACAGAAGCATGCGCGGCTTCGCAGCCTGCAGGCAGGATCCTGCCATATGAGGTGGACTGTTTCGAAATGAGAAAAGGGGGTATATCCTATGAAAGACAGCCAGATGATCCAGCAGTTATATGAGGCATACGGAAAGGAATTATTCCTGTATCTTTTTTCGATGTGCCAAAGCCGGGAATTGTCCGAAGACCTGCTTCAGGAAACCTATGTAAAGGCACTGCTGTCTCTGTCTGTACAGCATGGCAATATGCGGGCCTGGCTCTACCTGGTAGCTCGAAATCTGTGCCTGAATGCCCTGAAAAAAGAAAAACGGAGATTTCCCGCAGAAATACCGGATGTACCGGACGGGGAAGCCGGGATTTTGGAGCAGTTTATTAAAAAGGAGCAGAACCGGATGCTTTACCGCGCGATGGCAAGGCTTCCATCCAGAAAACGGGAGATTTTGCAGCTTCAATATTTCAGTGGCCTGCCGTTAAGGGAAATCGCGGAAATTTTGCGGGTTTCTCCAGAAAATGTACGGGTTTTAAGCCACCGTGCGAAGCAGGAACTAAAAAAATATTTAAAGGAGGACGGCTATGGGATATCGTGAATTATTAAGGTTATACAAAAAAAATAAGTTGCATGCTGCATTAAAGGAACAGGTGGAAGCGGATATCGAAAAACAGGAAGCGATCAGTGAATATTTATTGGAAAGAGAGGAAGAGGTGGGGATCGGCCTGCCCGAAGAGATGGATTTGCAGGAATCGGCCCGTCTCGAAAGCCAGACAGCGGAATTGCTGCAGCCGGATTTTGCGCGAATGGTAAACCGTTCGATTCGGAGGGCTTTTCTCAAAATGGGAATTGCGGCTGCTGCTATTGCGATATCCGGCGTGTTGGTTGTTTTGTTTCTGCTTCCCAAGGCAGTAGCCTGGTTTTATTATGACCCGGGAGCGAAAACAGGAAAGCTTGGGAACCGGATGAGCCTGGATCTTGCGGTTTATACGGAACTGCGGATTCCGGGATACCAGAGGGATACCGTGACGGTGCAGGACCGGGGGTATGGGAATTATGATATTATGATTCCGCAGTGGTATTCCTATCACGATAAAATGACGCATTTGACGGGCCGGATTTCGAAAGGGAATTTGATCCTGTATAACCCGAATATTTTGAATCCGCCGGCGGGAAACGCGTTTGCCTGGTTTCAGATCAAAGGGGACAGTTCGGATTCACTGACCGAACTGATTGACCAAAACCGCCAGGTCAACAGTTGTGCGGCTGGAAACCGGAAAACGGCGCAAGAGTCTTTGGATCGCCTGCATGATACAACGGATTATCTTGCGTATGTAACATTAGACCGGATGATGCCGTATGAAACGTTTGTACGGTTCGTAAACCAGCTTGACAGCGGGCAAAGGCCCGGCCATATCTGGTGTGCGGTGTGCACGGAAAACGGCATTGCTTCCGAAAGCGCGGCGGGGGCCAGACAGGGATTTTCGGCACAAAATATGGGTTTTTCCTATGATTTGCTGACATCCCATGCATTGGACTGGGACAGGGAGACATATCCGCAGTTGGTTTTATGGGAGCAGGATGCCACGGGAAAAGAGCAGGCAAAACAACAAGAATCCATGCAAAACGAAGCGTTTGCCAAGACGCATTTTACCAGCATGCTGCGGTATCTGGCGGATCAGGAAGTGTTTTTGGAAATGATGGGGGACCGGCAGGCTTACAGGCAGGCGGCGGATTACGTGGAGCAAAACGGGCTTATGGTGTATGGGTTTGCGGGCATTGGGACAAAAGAAATGCTGAAATCGCTTCTGGAGGAGGAAGCGGTTTATGAAATTTATACGCAGGAACTGTATTGAAAAACGATTGCGGGCGCAAGTATGGTTTGGTACAATGGATATCGCAGCAAGATGCTGCGTAGATGTACAACCGGAGCAAACGGTACGGTTATTTATAAGAAAAGAAAGGGCTGCCATGCATAAAAAAAGTAATTTAACAACGCTGTGCTATATCGAACACGACGGAAAATACCTGATGATGCACAGGGTAAAAAAGGAACAGGATATTAACAAAGACAAATGGATTGGGGTCGGCGGACACTTTGAGGCGGATGAATCGCCGGAAGAGTGCCTGCTGCGGGAAACAAAGGAGGAAACCGGACTTACGCTTACCGCATGGCGTCTTAGGGGGATTGTCACTTTTATCTGCGACCGGTGGCAGACGGAGTATATGTTCCTTTACACGGCAGATGCGTTTAGCGGAGAACTGGCGGAGTGCAGCGAGGGAACATTGGAGTGGGTTGAAAAACAGCAGGTCTATCAACTGCCCATATGGGAGGGCGACAAGATTTTTTTCCGTCTGCTGGAGGAAAACGCACCGTTTTTTTCTTTAAAACTCAAGTATGAGTCTGATGTCTTAACGCAGGCAGCCTTAAACGGCATACCAGTAACATGAAATGCCGCAAGGCTTTGCTTTCGTGTTTAGTCCAGCAGATAGCCTGCACGATAGGAACATTCCAGATAACTGGGGTTTTGGTAATAGACGCCTGTTCGAAAATCGGAAATTTCATCACTGATAAAGGAAGAGAACAATCGCATCAATTCTTCTGGTTCATTTCCGGGCTGCGCACAATCTTCGATCAGGATGCTGTACAATTTACCAATATCCATAAAACTGGGGATTGCATATTGGCATCCGGTAATGGTATCAAATTCGCCTTGTGGAATTTTGTATTCTTCGATGATCTCATCGCTAACCTGCTCGAAAGAAAGACAGTGGTTTACTGGTGCATCGTCTAGCAGTTTCTTAATTCCTTTTAGGCCTAATAGTCCGGTAACTAAACCTCGTTTATTTTTGGTTTGGCGTGCAATGTATTCGATCAGGGAGCATACATAAAAATAATCATTTTGTTCCTGTTTTGTCATAAACAATATCACTCCTGTCAAATGTCAGGCAATGCAGTGCCGACAATGTATGAAAGCTGATTTGGTGTGTTGGATGTCGATATTCTGCCAGCACCCAAAACTGTTTTCGGCTGATTCTTCCGGTCAAAAAGTCATTTACATAATTCCATATTGTATCATTCGCCATCGGGCCTTCTACGATATCATAAGGATGGGTTCCTCCACTTCGGCAATTAGCGATAAAATCCAGCCAATTGTCTGTCATGTGCTCAAATTTTAGTATGGACAGGTTGTCTGTTGGTTCATAAGAATAATAGTTTATAATGGGTGCTCCTTTGCCGCGGTTGGCCCATCGAACAGCTTGTGAAAAATGATTGGTACAATAAAATCCCCAGGAAAAATCTTTCGTGTATTTTGATTTGCGAATTTCTGGAAATTCTACAATCTCTTTGCCTGCATGATATAGAATCATTATTTGTCACCTTAATATTTTTAAAATGTTATTTTATATTTTACTATTTTATACCAAACGGTTCTATTGTACAATACTTTTTGTTCCGATTCTTCTATAAAATCGGATGCTGCGGTAACAGTTCAGATAGGGTGTTACATGCCGCGTCATGCCTTTTTTCGCGCGCATTTTTTATGATTTGCTAAATTCTCCGTTTTCTGTTATAATAATTCCAATTATGTAAAAAACTATCAACGGAAGCCATTTTGATGCTGGCATATGGTTTCATTATATTTTAACATGAGGAGAATACAATCAATATGGAAAACCGAATAGATACCCGGCAGATTACTGCCAGAGTGACAAAGATTACGTGGGAACGGATCTGGCTTCATATGGAAGTGCAGATTACGTTTGCGGAAGATGCCGACAGCCGGAGTGAACTGTCTTTTTTTCTTGTAAACGGTCTGTA
Source organism: uncultured Eubacterium sp. (assembly GCA_910586045.1). GTDB lineage: Bacteria > Bacillota > Clostridia > Lachnospirales > Lachnospiraceae > Eubacterium_J. The sequence continues at coordinate 19,305 of CAJUIH010000042.1, read as the reverse complement.
TGAGCCGAAAGCAAAACTGAAAATAACCGGAATCGAAGGGGATACGTACCGGCTGAAAATCAATATTACCAACCCGGGTACAAGCCTGTGCCTTCCGCAGGGTACGTATTCTATGATCGTCTGCCAGAACCGCTGCCAGATGGCAAAGGCGGAAATTGCGGAAACGATTGTAAAGGATATGAGCGGGGCTTCCAGAAATTTTTTGTATGGGGGACGCGCGAAAGTATATTCCGTTACGTTTTATGTGCCGGAGACAGAAGAAGGGCTTCCGTTTATTATGTATGTGCTGGCAAGCGGACGCACAGCGATCAGCGCGCCGTCCAACGGGCATAAAAAGAAAAGGTTCAGCCCAAAAGCGGCCTTGAAAAAGAAGTATTCCAAGATCAACAAACCGTTTAAGGTGGATTTGTACTGGAAGTACCGCAAAAAATACAAGCATAAAAGCGGCAAACCGGTCGTGATGTTTATGTCGGAACAAAGTACAAGCATCAGTACGAATATGAAAGCGGTCAAAGACCGTATGCTGGCGCGCGGTATGGACAAGGATTATATCATTGTGGAATCTTACCGGTCGTCGGTTACGACGCCGCGCATGGGGCTGCAAAGCTGGATGGATACGTTGAAGAAAATGGCGATGAGTGATTTCATTTTTTTGGACGACCATGCTCCGGTGCTGGACTGGCTTGTCCTGGACAAGGATACGGTTTTGATCCAGCTATGGCATGCGGGGGCCGGGTTTAAGGCGTCCGGCTACAGCAGGTGGGGACATATCGGATGCCCGGCGCCGTATAGCTGCCATAGGCAGTATCAGTATGGGATTGCGGGGTCTAAAAATATTGCCCATTTCTTTTCGGAAGTATGGGGCATCAACGATTCCCAGGTTCTGCCGACCGGTATGCCGCGAATCGATGAGTTTTTAGACGAAGAATACCGAAAGAAGAAGACAAAAGAATTGTATGAAAACTATCCGATGTGCAAAGATAAGAAGGTAATCTTATTTGCGCCGACGTATCGGGGGAAGAATAAAAAAAGCGCGAATTATCCGTATGAATTGATTGATTTTAAGCGGCTGTATGACCTGTGCGCGGACGAATATGTAGTGCTGTTTAAAATGCACCCATGGGTAGCCGAGGCAGTGCCGATTCCGGCCCAATACAAAGATAAATTCCGTGATGTAGGCAGTTATCCGAATATCAATGACCTGTTTTATATTACAGAGCTTTTGATTACAGATTATTCTTCCAATATTTTTGAATATTCCCTGATGCGAAAGCCGATGCTGTTTTTTGCCTTTGATGAAATCCAGTATTCTTTCTCGAGAGGGTTCCACAGGCCGTATGAGGAATCGGCACCGGGTAAAATATGCCGTACCTTTGCAGAATTGCTGGAAGCGATCCGGCAGAAAGATTTTGATTATGCAAAAGTAGAAGCATACGTGGAAAAACATTTTGATTATATTGACAGCCATGCCTGCGACCGCGTTATTGACTGGATTATTTTGGGGCAACTGCCGGAAACGGTTAAAAAAGAACTGGCGGCGGATGCTGCGATTAACCAGGAACTGCAGACATTGGATTTTACGCCGCCGCAAAGCGGCTGCGAGTGACAGGGGGAATGCAACTATGAATATTGCAATCATTTTTGCCGGAGGAAGCGGGGTCCGTATGGGTTCCGGTATTCCAAAGCAGTTTTTGGAAATCAACGGAAAGCCCGTGATTATCCATACGCTGCAGTTGTTCCAGTACCATGATGAGATTGATAAAATCTATATTTCCGTACTGGAAGACTATATCGGCTATATGAAAGAACTGGTCGAGGAATACCGCCTGCATAAGACGGCGGGTATTATTCCGGGCGGGGATACGGCGCAGGATTCGATTTATCATGCGCTAAAGAAAGCGGAAGCAGAAAATCCGGAAGATTCCATTGTATTGATTCATGACGGTGTGCGCCCGTTTGTGTCTTATGAAGTGATTTCAGAGAATATTGCAGGGGTCAGGGAAAATGGAAACGCAGTAACGTGTACGGCCTGCTTTGAAACGATCCTGTTAAGCCACAGCGGGGAAATTGTGGAGTCGGTGCCTTACCGGAAAGATACGTTTGCCGCGCAGGCCCCGCAGAGTTTTTACTTAAAGGATATTATCGCGGCGCATGACGAGGTGCGCGCAAGACCGCAGCGGTATGAAAACATGGTGGATGCGTGTACGATAATCCGCAGCCTGGGGAAAGAAGCTTACATGGTTCCCGGCAACCGCGGAAACATTAAGGTAACGACGCCGGAAGATGTGTATATGTTCCGTGCGCTTTTGCAGTACAAGGAAAATGAACAGGCGTTTGGTCTTGGTATTACGAACAGGATTGAAACGCGTATGAACAAGCACAGAAAAAAGAAAGAGCAGTAAAAATCCGCAGAGTCAAGGAGGGATAAAATAGTGGCAGAAATAGTATCAGGAACGGCATCTGTTTTGGAAAGCCCAAAGGATCGGATCCTGCAGGAAGATCTGGAGCTGCTTGCCAAAGATTCATCGGTTCCGTTTGAAATGCTGTCGGGCAAAACGGTGCTGGTTACCGGGGCGACCGGACTGGTTGGTTCGCAGGTAGTTCGCTCGCTTGCCTGCAGCAATCGTGTGCGCGGGACGAAGATCCAAATCCTTGCGTTTGTCAGGAGTGAGGAGAAAGCGCGAAACGTGTTCGGCACACTGCTGGGCCGCGGGGATGTGTCGCTTGTAACCGGGGATGTTGCGGAGCCGGTCGACTGCGACGGGCCGGTGGATTATATTATACATGGGGCAAGTGCGACCAGTTCCAGATATTTTGTATCAAATCCGGTAGAAACCATTCTGACGGCGATTCACGGGACCAGCAATGTTTTGGAATTTGCAAGAAAAAAACAGGTGCAGGGATTTTTGTATCTTTCCTCTTTGGAGGTTTACGGTACACCGGATGCGGATGCGGGCATGATCGGGGAAGATTACAGCGGTTATATCAATCCGCTGCTCGTACGCAGCAGTTATTCCGAGGGAAAACGTATGGTAGAATGCCTGTGTGCGTCGTATGCTTCCGAGTACGGAGTGCCTGTGAAAATCGCAAGGCTGTCACAAACATTCGGCGCGGGCGTGGATTATGCCGACGGCCGTGTGTTTGCGGAATTTGCCAGATGTGCGATTGAAAAAAAGGATATTGTGCTGCATACGGAAGGGAAAACGGTACGCAGTTATTGTTACACCAAAGATGCCGTGGCGGCTATGCTGGTGATTTTATTAAAAGGAGAAACGGCCCAGGCTTATAACGTTACAAACATGGATACAAGGATTTCCATTGCCGCCATGGCGCAGTTGGTGTGTGATACCTTTGCGGATGCCGGGATACGTACAGCCTTTGATATGCCGGAAGATGTCGCGGCATTTGGGTATAATCCGGAAATGGTGATTGCCCTGGACAGCACAAAGCTGGAGGCGCTTGGATGGAAGCCTACGGTTGGCCTGCGCGAGATGTTTGTAAGGCTGGCGGACAGTATGGAAATCAGCGCCGGCAGAAAATAATATTAGGAAGTAACTATATTTTGGAATAAAAGCGCTGCTGCACGCAGCAGAATGGAGCTGCATATGAAGTATGGAATTTTGATGCATAGAACGACGATGAATCTTGGCGATGATATTCAGTCTTATGCTTCCGCACAGTTTTTGCCGCAGATCGATTATCTGGTAGAGCGGGAGAATATCGATTCGTTCCAATCCGAAGGGAACGAACCGGTGGGCGTGATCATGTCTGCCTGGTGGATGTGGCAGAAATGGAACTGGCCGCCGGCAGCATGTATTATCCCAAAGCTAATCAGCATGCATGTCAATAATTATACGATTTACCGCAAAGCCTCCCCGATTACAACCGAATGGCTGGAGGGGGTCGGCGGCGATTATTTCCGTGCCTATGGGCCGATTGGCTGCCGTGACCAGACGACGCTTGATTTTTTTAAGGAACGTGGCTTGGACAGCTATTTCAGCGGCTGTATTACACTGACGCTTCCAAAGCAGAAAGTGACGCCGGATGCCGGAACGTATGTCTGCTTTGTAGATCTGAAACCATCGCTTGAAAAAGCGGCGCGGGAATGGCTAAAGGACAGCGGGCTGGAAATCCGTGTGATGACGCACGCCTGTGATTACCGCAAATCAGACGCTACGATTGAGGAACGTATGGCGGTTGTGGAAAAGCGGCTGACCGAGTACCAGAACGCGAAATTTGTTGTAACCAGGAGGCTGCATGTATCACTGCCGTGCCTTGCCATGGAAACGCCGGTACTGGCGATTGTGGATATGAAAGACACCGGGAATATTACACGGTGGGCGCCGTATTACGAATGGGTGCATAATGTTTCCGAAAAAGATTTTACCAGTGGAAGGGTCGACTTTGATTATCACAATCCGCCGGAAAATAAAAAGGACTATTTGGCGACGCGGGAAGCGCTGACCGCACAGATCCGGCAGTTTATCGACGAGACGAAAGACTGTACGCTGCCGCTGGAACAGTTGAAAAAGACGCCGTTTACAGAAGAAGAGGCACATAACTGGCAGCATGCCCTGATGCACTGGACGCTGGATACTTGGCTGCATAAAAACCGCGGGCTGTTGGAAGACCGCAATAAACACAAGAAAAAAGCGGCGGCACTGGAAAAAACCATGGATAAGGAAATCAAGAAGACACGGGAGGAAAACATCCGGTTAACCGAAAAAAACAGGCTGCTGGAAGAAAAAGTACAGCAGCTTGAAAAAAAAGTCAGCCAGTGGGAGCAGGCTTCTTTTGTAGACTGGATGAAATTGCACAGAGGAAAGTAAACGAGAACATTTAGGAGCAATAGGCAATGAGCACAATGGGTAAAAAAACGAAAAGAAAATTTGGCACGGTGCTGCGGCTGGTGCTGGCATTGGCCATGGTATTTACGGTTTTCCCGCAGATGAGCATGCAGCCGGAGGCGGCAGGGGCGCAGACGGCGCTGCTGCGTATGATTTCTACTACGGATCTGCACGGACAGGTTTCTACGACGCATTATGATACCGCAAGCCAAAAGCCGGGCAGCCTGGCGCAGGTGTATACACTGATCAAGGAAGCCCGGTCGGAAACGGACAATTTTATGACGTTCGATATCGGGGATTCCGTATATGGCTATGCGGCGGATGTGATTTTAAATAACGGCGGAGAGGACACGCCGCAGCCGATTTACCAGGCAATGGCAAGGATCAATTACGACGCGATAACGCTCGGCAACCATGATTTTGACTATGGTTACGCGTATATTGACAAACAGTTGGAAATGTCCGGGTTAAAGGACAAATGCGTCCTGTCCAATGTGATCTTGACAGAGACCGGAAAAACAGCGTATCACGAAACAAAAATGATTACCAAAAAACTCAAGATGGATAACGGCGCATACCGGTTTGTGGACGTAGGCATAATCGGGGTAACGGTTCCGGCGCTGTCTTCCTACACAAACTGTAAGGAAGATTTGATGCCGCTTGCGATTGTCAAAACCGTTCAAAAAGAGGCGGCGGCGCTGAAATCACAGGGTGCGGACCTGGTCGTGGTGCTGGCGCATACTTCGATGGGCAGCGAAAAACCGGATGATGAAAGCGACAACGCGGCCTATGCGCTGACAAAGCTGCACAATGTGGATGCGGTTTTAGCGGGACATGGACATAAGAACTTTCCGTCGTCCGATGAAGCTTCGTCTTCTTTTTATAATCTGCCGAATACCGATGCGCAGACAGGGCTGATGAACGATAAGCCGATTACGATGGTAAAAGACCATGGCGCGGGAATTGGCGTGATTGATCTAAATCTCCAGATTTCATCCAGTGGGAAAGTGTCGGTAAAGGGTGCGTCGGCGGGCCTGCGCATGGTCGATCAGAACACGCCGTCCAATGACTGGATCCTGGAATCGCAGGCGTCTGTGATCGGGCAGGTAGATACAAGCCTGCATGACGTGGTCGCGACATTGGCGGATAATAAAAAAATAGACAGCTATTTTGCGCTGCTGGAAGACAACTATGCGATCCAGCTTGTCAACGAATCGAAAATTCAATACGGATTGTCCTATACCGGAGGAGCGGGAAAGCGCCTTTACGCGGATTACCCGGTCGTTGCTTCTACAAAATATACATTAAGCGGCAGCCAGTCCGCCGAGGACCATATCAGCCTGAACGGGACGATTACAATGAAAGATATCCTGAATATGCAGCAGGCAAACCACAATAACAATATTCTCTATTGGGTCACCGGCGCGCAGCTACGCGAACTGCTGGAGTGGTCCGCGAGCATTTATGCGACAGCGGACGGCAGCATTACCTCAGACGAAGTGCTGGAAAGCCTGCTGCAGTCGCGTGGGGCGGCGTCGATTGCGGACGCGGCCTGGATTGACGACTGGAGTAATTTCGCGGTATTTGACGGCATTACCTATACGATTGACGCGACAAAACCGGCCAGGTACAGCAAATCGGGAAAATTAAAAAATGCTTCTTCCAACCGTATTTCCGAAATGAGCTACAATGGACAGCCGATCGGGGCAGACCAGAAATTCATCCTTGTATGCCATACGCTGTCTTCGAATGACGCGACCGGGGCGGTCTTGGAGCAGAAAGTGCTGGGCAAAACCGATATGGCTTATGTGCACCTGTTAGATTATATTAAAAAGCAGCAGGCGTTTGGCAGTATCCCGACCGAGACCGACAATAACTGGCGGGTACTGTTTGATGCCAACCGCGAGTATATTGTACGTTCCAGCATGCTGTCCCAGGCAGAAGCCGCGATGAAAGCCTGGTTCCGCGGCCTGCTGAGTTCGAACGAGACGTTTGCGTATTATCTGGCGCAGTTTATCCAGGCGGACCAGGCGGATACGGATAAGCCGCTGCTTGTAGTATCCGCTACGGTTTCCCAGGAAACCGGCGATCCGGTTGCTATTAAAGTGCAGGCCAGCGACCGCTCCGGTATCGCAGCGGTAAAATGGCTGCCCGGACAGGAAACAGCGGACAGTGCGAACTGGGCGCAGGCGCAGACTGTGGCGGACGGAAGTTTCCAGGCGGAAAGCAACGGCGTCTATTCGGTGTTTGCGGAGGATATTTACGGCAACCGGATTGTGAAATATATTACGATAGGAAACATTGATAAAAGCACGGTACAGGCGCCGTCACTGAACCGGATCAGCAATAAAGGATCCGTACTGACAGGTACCGCGCGGTATGGGCTTACGGTTCATATCAGTGCGGACGGACGCTCTTACGAGGTACCTGCGGGGGAAGAGGATACGTTTTCCTGTACGATGGAACGGATGGCGACCGGAACGGTAATTACCGCCTATTGTAGCGACGCGCAGGGTAAAATGAGCAAAACGGTTACGACAACCGTATATAAAAACGGGCCGAATGTACCGGTTCTAAAAGAAGTGTCCAATAAATCCGTAAAAATAGAGGGAGAATTGACCGATTCGGCGCAAAGCGTTATGGCCTTGGTAGATAAGGATGTTTACTGCGCCGCGTCTGACCAGGAGCTTTATTTAAATTCTGAATTGTATACGAAATCGCGTGTTGTGCATCCGACCGAATATGTACAGACAGAACGCAGTTTTTCGCTTACGATTCCAACGCCGAAAGCAGGCCAGGAAATAAAGGTTGTATCGATGGACCGTGCGGGCCGAAAGAGTGCGACGGTTACGGTAACAGCGGCGGATGAAGCGCCGGACCAGCCGTCGGTTTTCGAAATCTGCAGCCTGGACGATACGTTGTCCGGAACAGTAACCAATGTCAGCGGCCCTGCTTCTGTCACCGTGACCGCAGGCGCGCAGCAGTATACGGGGACGGTGGCGCAGGACGGTACGTTCCAGGTCCCGGTCGGCGGTTTTACGGCGGGGGATACGGTCAGTGTGACGGTGTCGGATACGAAAAACGGCGCCGCCCGTACGAGTCTGGCAAAGGATCTTACGGTGCTGCGTTATACGGATTATACCGGAACAAACGCGGTAACGCTGGATTCGGTTTATAATAACAGTACCGTAGTAACGGGCCGGACAGATCCGAACGCATCCGTAATAGTCAGAGTCCGCGGCAAGGCGGAAAAGGTAACGGTTGACGCGGCCGGATGGTTTACGTACGCATTGCCGCAGCAGCTACAGGCAGAAGAAATGGTATATGCCGTTGCAAGGGACGCTGCGGGTAAAATCATCGGAACGGCGGAACAGAAAGTGGCGGATCCGCAGCCGGTTGTCGTAGTACCGGAAACGCCGTCTGTACTGACAGGCAGCATTACATTCAGTACAGAGAAAATCGAAGTGCTTACCAAAGAAACCGGAACGGTTGTGATGAATGTCGGCGGTGTAGAGACTTCTTCTCAGGCAGGCGTATTCAACCAGTCCTATAACGGTTATATTTATGAGATGGCTCTGCCGCCGACGGATCAGGAACAGGATATTTTGATCCATTTTGTCAATGCGCAGGGCGTAGCAAGCGGCACCGTTTCCCTGAAACGGACGGCCGTGGCACAGTAGCCCGTATGCGCGGAAGTTGGGAGAGCGATGCAAGCAAAACAGTCAAAAATGAAAAGCAGCCTGCGGATCAGGCAGTATGTGAAAATGGCGGTGCAGAATGTGCTGCTGCCGCTTTTGTACCGGATTTTTTGCATGGCAGATATCGAGCCTGGGCTTGTTATTTTTGCGGATGCGCATAATACAAAAGTACCGTCCAGCATGGAACCGCTTGTGCGGGAAGTGAAAAAGCGCGGGCAGTGCAAAGTAATGGAAATCTATGCGGATTACCAGCATACGCCTTTTTTGCGCCTGCTGCACCGGATGCTGTATTTTATGAAATACTATGCAAGGGCGGAATATGTAGTGATTTGTGATAATTTTCTGCCGGTTTCTTCCTGCAGGAAACGGAAAGGAACGACGGTCATCCAGCTTTGGCATGGGTGCGGCGCGTTTAAAAAGTTCGGCTATGATACGGACGACGATATCCCCGCATTTTATAAAGGGAATGTCTACCGAAATTACGACATTGTAACGGTCAGCGCCGCGGCCTGCACGCCGCATTTTCAGAGTGCGATGCGCCTGCCGCGCAGTGTGTTCCAGCCGTTTGGCGTATGCAGAACGGATAAATTTTTTCGGGAATCTTATATCCGATCCTGCAGGCAGTTATTTAAACGGCAGCATAAAGAGGCGCAGGGGAAGAAAATTGTATTATGGGCGCCGACATTCCGCGGCAACCCGGCGGATCCCAAGCTGGAATTATATGAAGATATACAAAAAATGGCCAGCCAGGTGGTACCGGATGTTTTTGTCATCATAAAAGTCCATCCGCATCTGGCAAAAAAATATCCATACGACAACAGTACGATGACGACAGACCAGCTATTGCCGGTGGCGGATTTGCTGATTACGGATTATTCGTCGGTGATTTTTGAATACAGCATCTACCGAAAACCGATTCTGCTCTATGCGCCGGATATGGAAGAATACGGCGTAGAGCGCGGCTTTTATCTGGATTACCAGACATTGCCGGGGACGATTGTGACCGAACAGGGACAATTGGCGGATGCCGTGAAACAGGCTTTATCCGGCAAAACAGATCCGGCGGCGGTGGAGGCATTTTATGAAACGTATATGGCGGGCTGTGACGGACAGGCAACGGCGCGTATGGCTGACCGGATCTGTAAAAACGCGGCGCGCTGACCATGCCGCGGGAGAAAAGCCTGCGGCGGGCGGATGGCTGGCGTACGTCTGAAAATGAGGAAACGGATATGTTGGAAAGAAAAAATGTATACGGCGTGGTTCTTGCGGGCGGCGTAGGCGCACGGATGGGAAATGTGGAAAAACCAAAACAGTTTATGGAAGTAGGCAAAAAGCCGGTGATCGTACATGTGTTGGAAAAATTTGCCGTACATCCGGGGTTTGATAAAGTACTTGTCTTATCGCCGAAACCGTGGATCCGCTATACCGAAGATTTGATCCGCAAGTTTATCCCGCGCAAAGAGTGTGTGGAAGTGCTGGAGGGCGGCACGACCAGAAATGAAACGATTATGAATGCAATCCGGCATTTGGAACGGCAGGGGCTGCTGGATGAGGAAACGGTCATTGTGACCCATGATTCTGTCCGGCCGTTTGTGACCCATCGGATCCTGGAAGAAAATATACAGGCGGCAAAACAGTTCGGCGCCTGCGATACTGTGATTCCGGCGACGGATACGATTGTGCAGAGCATTTCACACGAAGTCATCTCCGCGATACCGGACCGCTCCATGATGTATCAGGGGCAGACGCCCCAGTCGTTTAAGGCCAGAAAGCTGCAGCAGGTATATGAATCGCTCAGCGAGCAGGAAAAGGAGATTTTAACGGATGCCTGCAAGATTTTTGTTATGAAAGGGGAGGAAGTGCGGCTGGTACAAGGGGAAGTCTATAATATTAAAATTACGTACCCGTATGACCTGAAAGTGGCGGAATCCCTGATTTCGAATGAAAGGTAAACATGTACCAGTCTAAAGCATAGGAATGGATGATTCCCTATGCCGCGGATTGGCGCAGCAATCAATAAGGATGGATTATGTTAAATACCGTATATCAGCTCAAACGCCCGCGTCAGTTTGAGGTGGTTTTTAAAAACATAGAATTGGATGATGCGCATATTCTAATCCGGCCGACCCATTTGTCGATCTGCAATGCGGATCAGAGGTATTACCAGGGGACACGGCCGGACAGCGTTCTGCATGCCAAGCTGCCGATGGCGCTGATTCATGAGGGGATCGGCAGGATCGTCTATGATCCGTCCGGCAAACTGGAAACAGGCGCACTGGCCGTTATGATCCCCAATATTCCAACCGAACAGGATGCGGTTATTGCGGAAAATTATCTGCGAAGCTCCGCTTTTTGCGCAAGCACCAGGGATGGATTTTTACAGGAATATGTAAGTACCGTTCCGGACCGGATCGTACTGCTCCCGGAAACGGTCCATCCCTGCGTCGGGGCATTTACGGAATTGGTCAGTGTCAGCTTCCATGCCCTGCGGCGCTTTTTTGCGGCGTCGCATAAACGGATGGAAGAAGTGGCTGTATGGGGGGATGGAAATCTGGGCTATATTACGGCCCTCCTGTTATCTTATATGCGCCCGTCAGTTCACTTGACAGTTGTAGGCGTGCATGAGGAAAAACTAAGTTATTTTACATTTGCAGACGAAATCCAACTGGCCGCGCAATTACCGGGGGAGGTTTCCTTTGACCATGCGCTGGAATGTGTCGGCGGAATCGGCTCGCAGTCGGCGATCAGCCAGATCATAGACCATATCCGTCCGGAAGGGACGATTGCCCTGCTCGGCGTCTCGGAAGAACCGGTACTGGTCAATACGCGTATGGTATTGGAAAAGGGTCTGCGCATAATTGGTAGCAGCCGCAGCGGAAAAGACGATTTTACAGGACTGATCGAACTGTACCGCCGCCAGCCGCAGATCACAGCTTATCTGGAAAACATTGTCGGAGAGGAATTTCAGGTCAGGAATATTAAAGACATTCAAAATGCGTTTGAAGCCGATATCCACAAATTAATGGGCAAGACGATTATGATATGGGACGAGTAGAAAAGGGGCACAAAAAAGCATGGCAGGATTAAATAATAAAGTTTCGGAATGGGGCAGGTATTTGACTTTTCAAGGGCTGTTTCGCGGTATGTATTGTCTGCATGCACGAAAGCCGGTACAAGAGCATAAGGTACTGTTTGTAGAAGTGCGGGAGCCGCAGATTTCCAACAGTTTTCAGTTGCTGTACAAAAAGCTGAAAAAAGACGGCAGATACCGGATTCACGTACATTACCTGCGCAGCGGCTTTGTAAGCAGGCTGGAATATACCAGACGCTGCACGGCGATGTTAAAAGACCTGGCGGACGCCAAATATGTATTTTTAAACGAAGGATGCAATGTGATCGGAAGTATTCCGATGCGTAAAGAGACGATTTTAACGCAGACCTGGCATGCCTGCGGGGCATTTAAAAAATTCGGATTCAGCACGGCGGAACTGAAATACGGCAAAACAGCAGAAGAAATGAAACAATATCCTTATTATGGAAATACAACCTACGTGACATTAAGCAGCCCGGAAATCACGTGGGCTTATGAAGAGGCTATGCAGCTAGGCGGCAGGCCTGGCTGTATGCAGCCGACCGGGATCAGCCGTACAGACGTATTTTTCCATTCCGCCTACCGGAAAAAAGCATACGAACATGTCAAGCAGTGCGTGCCGTTTGCAAAAGGAAAAAAGGTTATTTTGTATGCGCCGACATTCCGCGGGCAGGCATCGAAAGCCCTGTCGCCGGACTGCCTGGATGCAGCGATGTTAAAAAAGGCGCTGGGACATGAATACGTGCTGCTGTGCAAACACCACCCGTTTGTCAGCCAGCCCCCGGTCATTCCGCCGGACTGCCGTGACTTTGCAAAAGACGTAACCAAAGAGCTTTCGATCGATGAACTGTTATGTGTCAGCGATATTTGCATTTCGGATTATTCCTCGCTGGTATTTGAATATTCGCTGTTTACGCGGCCGATGCTGTTTTATGCGTATGATTTGGAGGATTATTTTGACTGGCGCGGATTTTATTATGATTTTCACGAATTGGCTCCGGGACCGGTAGTGCGGTCGAATGAAGAAATCATTGATTATATTCTGCATATCGAAGAGCGCTTTGACCGGGCGCGTGTGCAGCGGTTTCGGGAGAAGTTTATGGCGTCTTGTGACGGGCATGCTACGGAGCGGATTCTGAAGCTGGTTTTAGGGGAGGAAAAATCCTGCGAACGATAGGCAAGTTATTTCAGGACGGTTCCTTTGGGCACGGATACCCGAAAAAGGAAGCTGTCACGCCATAGACGGCGCGGCAGCTTCCGGTATAAAAATAATTTCTACAATTTCGTCTCCCACATCTTTAAAATATCTTCACTCGCATCCGTATCAATCTCTTCCACAGCCCCGCATAACTGCGTAAACAATTCTTCCTGGTTTTTGGCATAGCGGTATTGCTTCATCTGCGCAATAACTTCTTCCATCTGATCCATGTCCAGATTTTCAAATGCCGAGCGAAGCAGCCCGAAGAACTGACGCAGGTCTTCGGATGAGGCAAGCGGGCGGTCCGCCGCATTTTTTTCGGGCTCCTGCGGGAAATATTGCTGTAATATTTTTTCATACGTAAGATATTGTTCCAGCATACCCGGTGTAAACTGATGGATCATTTCCGCATCCTGCTCATTGCCTGCCTGCTCCATACGGGCCGCGATAGCGGCCAGTTCTGTAGCGCCGATTTGGCGGGAAGCGCTTTTAAGGGCGTGGACTTCGATCGTATAATTTTTCCAGTCTTGTGCCTGTTCCAGATCGCGGATCAGCGCGGCTTTCTTTGGAATGACCTGGTAATAATCTTTTAATACTTCCCAGAAAAGTTTTTCACTTCCCAAAAGCTTTAATGCGGACTGCGTATCCAATGCCTCGATTTCTATGGACAGTGCCTGCGGCTGCTGGCCGCCTGAAGTCGGCGTAATCGGCTGGATTTTATTCTCTGGCAGCCAGCGGCGCAGCTTTTGGAGGATGACGCGCAGTTCAATTGGTTTTGGGACAAAGTCATTCATCCCTTCGCGCAGAAACATCTTTTCCGTACCCCCGACCGCATTTGCGGTTAACGCGATGATCGGCACATTATTATAATTGGTATAAAAACGGCGGATAATATGCGTGGCTTCTACGCCGTCGACTTCCGGCATCATATGGTCCATAAAAATCAGGTCATACGTATGGCGGGCAATTTTTTCGATCGCGTCTTTGGCGCTCAGCGCCGTATCGATCTGCATATTCAGCGGTTCGAGCAGGCCCGCAGCGACGGTCAGGTTGATGGCATTATCATCTACAATTAATACCTGTGCATCCGGGGCGATAAAGTCAAACGGGTTATCTTCTTTTGCGGGTTCGCTTGGTTCTTCTGTAAACAGTTCTTTATTAAAAAGAGCGGCAATCGTCATCGTATAAAGCGGTTTGCGCAAGACAATCAGGTTTGGAATATCGTACTCGAGTATCGTTTGAAAGCCGATCATCAGGATTGCCGTAATCGACGGGGTACGCCGTACAAAGTTTTCGACTGTGTCCGAAAATTTGGAAAGTTCAATAAAAAGGTAGTTGATTTTGTACTTGGACAGCAGTTTTAATTCCCGTTCTGATTCGATCGGCATATAGGATACGCCCAGGCGTTCAACGTCCAGTTGGAGCTGGCCGGCGGTATGCATATTGTCGATCAGACCGGCAGCGCTTAGGTTTTTGGTGTCTTTTACCGCGGTAATCGGGGTATCGTGTATGATTTCCTGCGGAAGTGTGAAAGAAAAACGGCTGCCGACGCCGTATTTACTCTCTACCTTGATATCGCCGTGCATCTGTGTTAAAAGCTGCTTCGTAATGGCCAGTCCCAGACCGGATCCTTCGATGTTTCTGTTTTTTAGCTGGTCAATGCGTTTAAACGCGTCGAAAAGCCTGCCGATATCGTTTTTGTGGATGCCGATGCCGGTATCTTCTACGCTGATTAGGAGATTTAATTCCTGGTCCTGGCTGCGTTCATATTTGATCTGTAATTTGATAAACCCGTGTTTGGTAAATTTCACCGCGTTATTGGTCAGATTTAATATAATCTGGTTTAAGCGGATATGATCCCCGAGCAGGGCGCTTGGCAGGTCCGGGGAAAGGTCTACGACAAATTCAACATCCTTTGACTCCAGCCTGGTTGTAATGGCACTGATAATATCCGAAATCAGGGAGGTAGGAGAGTATTCTGTCGCATGGATCTCGATTTCACCGGATTCAATTTTGGAGAAATCCAAAATATCGTTAATAATCGTTAACAGTGTCTGCCCGGCTGCTTTGATCTGGTTTAAATAATCAACGGCAACGGCGGGCAGCGATTCGCGCATCGCCATTTCTGACATGCCGATAATCGCGTTCATCGGCGTGCGGATTTCATGGCTCATATTGGCCAGGAAGTCGGATTTTGTCTGTGTCGCCTGTCCGAGTTCCGCGTTTGTCTGCAGTATTTTGTAACGGCTGTTTCCGATATTTGATATAATATGAGACAGCGTATACAGGAAATCGGCGGCTTCGTTGATCTGCTGCTGGGAAACGATCGGGATCTTGTGAAGCGCTTCCAGATAAAGCTTTGGTTCGATATTGATTTCCTGTGCGATACGAAGCGCTTCCTGTTCGTCGGGGTCCTGCATCAATACCTGCCCGCCGACAAAACAGCCTTTGATCTGGTCTAAAATCTGAATCGGAGCGGCAAAATCGATCAGTCCGGCATGGCAGCGGTAAAAAACGGCGGAATTGTGTTCTCTTGCCATTTTTGCGCCCTGTTTGTCACAGTTTTCGCACCGGCTGCGCCCAATAGGGGAATTTCGGATCAATTGACAAAATTCATTATGCTTTTGTGTAGCGGTAATGCGTACGCCCTGTGAATCGGATACGCCTGCGGACATTTGCGTCATTTCACAGAAAGCGGTCTGAATCGTAGTCAGTGTGTCCGCATCTATTAAATCGATCAGGTTCAGTTCATTTTCTAATTCCATGATTCGCCTCATTGTGTGACTTGTTTGTCCAGTTGTTGTTCCCATTCGGAAAGAATGGATGCACAGGAATCCACATCCAGTTCTTCGACTGCATTTTTGAGCTTTTTATACAGTTCAAGCTGTTCGTTTTCATAATAGTATGGGGCCAGGTCTTGAATAACGGAATCCATGCCGTCCATATTCAGTTCTTCCATTGCGCTGCGCAGGTTTTCAAACGCCTGCCGCAATGTTTCCGGCGGGATGGGCTCCTGGTTTTCCGTGGAACCATTCTGCTCCATAAAATAAGGGGCCAGAATATGGTCAAAATGCAGGTACTGTTCCAGCAGATAAGCAGTGTGCTGGTGGATCAGCGCCGCGTTTTTGTCGTTTCCCGCTTTTTCCATATCGGCGGCAAGGGAAGCCAGTTCCGTGGCTCCAATCTGCCGGGAAGCGCTTTTTAAGGCATGTACTTCGATCGTGTAGTTTTTCCAGTCTTCCTGCTGTTCCAAAGCGTGTATTTTTTCCGCTTTACAGCGGATGACCTTGTAATAATCTTTTAATACGACCCACAGCAGTTTTTCGCTGCCCAGCAGTTTTAACGCTGCCTGGGTATCGAGGCCTTCGATGGAAATCGATACGTTTTCCGGTTCTGTCTGCTGCGGCTTTTGCTCTTCGTTTATTTTTTGGATTTTTTCTTTTGGAAGCCATCGTTTTAATTTTGAAATTAAGATACGCAGTTCAAATGGTTTTCCGACGCAGTCGTTTAATCCCTCGTTTAAAAACATCATTTCGATTTCGGTCGAAGAATTGGCGGAAAAAGCAATAATCGGAACGGAGGTGTATTCTTCATGAAAACGCCGGATAATATGCGTCGTTTCAATGCCGTTTAATTCCGGCATCTGATGGTCCATAAAAATCAGGTCGTATTGTTTGGCTGCAATCATTTTAATGGCTTCTTTTCCGCTGAGAGCAGTATCGATTTTAAGCTGCAGTGGTTTTAACAGTCCTTCCGCGACAGTCAGGTTTACGGCATTGTCGTCAACAATCAGGATTTTGGCTTCCGGCGCTATAAATTCGTAATCTTCATCGGTTACATTGCTGTATTTGGCATGCAGGTTTTCTTTGTTGAAAATCATCGAAAGGTTCAGGGAATAAATAGGTTTCTTTACAACCAGCATTTGCGGCAGGTCCTGGTACAGGGCCGCGGATTCATAAAAATCAATAATCAAAACACATACAATTTCAGGATGTTCCCGTACAAAATTTTTAACGGTTTCCGAAAACATCGGGTGTTCAATAAATAAAAACTCACATTGCTGGTCTTTTAAGCTGATCAGGTCTTCTTCAAATTCCAGCGCCGTATAATGAATACTCAGCCGAACGATGTCTTTGCGTAGCTGCGCATGGAATACCGGATCCGAAATCAGCCCCGCGGCTGTAGAAGGCGCAGGGTTTTTCAGTGTAATACTGGGTTTGGCACGGGTAATGCGCTGCGGTAGCTGAAAGGAGAATGTAGAGCCTTTGCCGTATTCGCTTTCTACGTTGATCGATCCCATCATCAGGTGCAGCAGTCTTTGGCTGATCGCAAGGCCGAGTCCCGTGCCCTCAAGGTTCCGGTTTCGTTTGCTGTCGAGCTGCTGAAAGGACTGAAACAGCTTTGCCTTATCCGCCTTTTTTATGCCAATGCCGGTATCCTCTACAGAAACGTTCATAATGACTTCGTCTTCCGAACGCCAGGACGGTTCGATTTTGACCGTAATATATCCTTTTTTTGTAAATTTAATGGCGTTGTTGGACAGGTTTACAAGGATTTGTTTGATGCGCAGGCTGTCCCCCAAAAGCTCGAGCGGAATATCCGGGGAAACGTCCAGGATCAACTGCACATCTTTTTTGCCGATGTGCGTCATCATAATATTTGCGACATCGTTGATTAAAGACATCGGCGCATATTCCGTCATATTGATTTCCATTTTTCCGGATTCCATTTTGGAAAAATCCAGAATGTCATTGATGATCATAAGGAGGTTTTTGCCGGAGCTTTTAATCTGGCTGACATAGTCGTGGGCGGCGATCGGCAGTTCCTCACGCAGCGCCATTTCCGCCATTCCGATAATCGCGTTCATCGGGGTACGTATTTCATGGCTCATATTCGCCAGAAAGTCTGATTTCAGATTCGTCGCCCGACGGATTTTGGCATTTTCCTCCAGGATGACATAATTATGGTAGGCAATACTGGACAGGGCGTCCGTAATGGTATGTAAAAACAGGCATGCCCTGCGGATCTGCGACTGTTCCAGGATCGGAAGCTTATGGTATGCAAAAATATAAGCGTCTGGATCCAAACCCAGTTCTACGGCGATCTTAGCCAGCTTTTTATCATCGGGAGGGAGATTTAAAAACTGCCCGCCATGAAAACAGGCGATCAGTTTCCCGTCTATAATGATCGGCGCGGCAAAATTCATCAGTCCTGTATGGCAGTGGTAGGTAACGACCGAACCGTTTTGATAAGCCGCCTGTGCGCTGTTGATATCACATGCGTTGCAGCGTTTGCATCCTTCCGGGACAGCGCGGGTAAATTTCATGCAGAAATCAGAAAGACGGGACCCTTCGGTTACATGGCCGCCTTTGCCGTCTGTGATAAAAGCCGCAATTTTTGTCATTTTGGTAAAAGAATCCTGCATTTCCTGTAAGATCGAAATATCTATCAGTTCGGTGAGATATAAAGTTTCTTCCATAAAAGCAGTCCTCCGGGCTTTGACTATCCAATCGTTTTTTCAATCGCTTCGATCAGTTTGGTGTGGTCTATTGGTTTCAAAAGATATCCCTGCGGTTTTAAAGCGAGCACCTGCTGTATTTTTTTGCGGTCGTTGATGCCGGTCAAGAATATAACGGGGATTTCATTTGTAATGGGGTTCTGGCGCAGTTTTTCCAGAACCGCAGGCCCGTTTTCTTCCGGCATTTCGTAATCAAGCAAAATCAGGTTTGTCATTTTATTTTCGAGGAATTTTAACGCCACTTTTCCGTTAATTGCGGTGGCAATGTCATAGCTGTCTTCCAGATAACGCTTAATAAGCTTGAGCATACGAAAATCGTCATCTACGACAAGGATATGTTTGCGCATATTTGCCTGTGCATTAGGCGTGAGCAGGGAGTTTAAGTCGTTTAATATAGAACCCGGCTTTTGCGCTTCCACTTGTTTGGATGATTCCGAACGCATCTCCTGCAGTACATCCTCCAGATCATTTTCCTGCACATGCAGGTTGGTATCCAGATATTTTGTGATCCGGTCGGCAATCTGGAGCGCGGTTATCGGTTTCACCAGTTCCAAGTCCGCGGTATTGGCGGACATTTTACGAAATTCGTCACAGTCATCCTGTGTTGCAACGATAGCAAACAGGGTTTGACGTTTTACTTTATCACGTTTGATGGTAATGAGCTGGGACATCGTGTCTCGTGTTTCGTTATGCATGCAGTAAATGACCGCGTGCGGCTGAAAATACTTTAAATGGCTGGCAATATCATCGAAGCGGCTGGAAACGCTCTGCAGTTCAAAGTATTCATTTAAATGAACGAACATATCATCGATGATGGCACGGTTGTTGCCCATTAATAACGCTCTGTACTTCATACTTACCTCCTAGACTTTTGAAATACTTTTAAAAAGATTGCCTGGGGCACTCGTTGTTCCTATTATATAACATATGGCAATGATTTGCAATCGGGCATT
>CAJUIH010000041.1 GCA_910586045.1 uncultured Eubacterium sp. | reverse complement strand
CTTCGCCCCTTAGGGTATCAGGCAGAATACTAAGGGCTTCTAACCATTCTTCCAATGTCGCCACAAGCCAGGCCCGCGTCCCTCATCCGGCTGGTTTTCTCTGGCTCTGCGTAACTCACACTACATCGAAACGCAAAACAGCAGATAGATGGTTGACAAGGTTTCACGCATCCGTTTTGTGTATTACGATAACGTATAGAGTACCAGTTGTAAAGCCTGTGAATAGTAGGAACTGTCCAGAAATAACTTACCTATAGTTCGCAGGATTTTTCTTCGAGAGTGCAGTTCAAAATCGGGCGCATGGCGGGCTATGTAACTGATTTATGAACTGCGCGATCGGAGAAAAAGACAAAGAATATGGTAAGTTATTTTGGGACAGTTTCTTAGCTGGGAGAGACGGTTTGCCCGGCTTGCTGGCGGCTTTGGAAGAATGGTTAGAAGCCCTTAGCATTCTGCCCGATTACCTAAGGGGCGAAGCCAAGCGGCGACTTTAGCTGCTGGCGAAAGCCAGGGCGAATTAGGCGCCGCGACCGGGGCATGCCGACTCGTAAATTGCAGAATGCTTAGGGATTCTTACCATTCTTCCAAAGCCGCCAGCAAGCCGGGCAAACCGTCTCTCCCAGCGTTCGGCTATCTGAGCTGTTACAAAGAAAAGAGAAAAATGGATTTAAGAAGTTTTTAAGAATTGCCTAAAGACATTTAAGGATTGAAACCGTAAACTGGAAGAAAGTCAGGAAGTTAAGAACTGTACGAAACAAAGTCAGAAAAAAGGAGGATTTAGGGATGAAACCGATTCTGTTAAAAACGCAAAACCTGAGCAAATCTTTTTCCAGCGGCGGTACTTTGCAGCATGTGCTAAAAAATGTAGATCTGGAACTTTACCAGGGGGATTTTACCGTAATTATGGGGGCAAGCGGGGCCGGAAAGTCCACGCTGCTGTATGCGCTTTCCGGTATGGATACGCCGACGCTTGGCACCATTACATTCGGTACGGAAGTCATTTCCGGATACAGCCAGGACGCGCTGGCGGTATTTCGGCGCAGGCACTGCGGATTTGTATTCCAGCAGATTTATCTGATCGATTCTATGAGCGTCATGGACAATGTGCTTTGCGCGGGGCTGCTTGTAAACAAGGACAAAAAAGCGCTGGCAGCGCGTGCCGGGGAATTATTTCAGGCAGTGGATGTATCGCCCGAGACACAAAAGAAATTTCCCACGCAGATTTCAGGCGGGGAGGCGCAGCGCGTCGGTATTGTACGCGGGCTGATCAACGAACCGGAAATCCTTTTTGCCGATGAACCGACCGGGGCGTTAAATTCCAAGACGGGGCTGGATGTGCTGGATACGCTGACCAAATTTAACGAGCGGGGGCAGAGCGTAGTTATGGTGACGCATGATATGCGCTCGGCCAGGCGCGGGAACCGGATTTTGTATTTAAAAGACGGCGTGGTGTTAGGGGAATGCCATCTTGGCACTTATCGCAGCGGCGACAGCGGGCGGCATGCAAAATTGTCCGCGTTTCTGGAAGAAATGGGGTGGTAAGGATGGAATACAAGGGATTTCTTTTGGTACGTGCAAACCTGCGCAGGGCAAAGGGGCAGACAGCGGCGCTTGCGGTTTTGATTTTTCTGGCGTCCTTTATGCTGAACCTATGGCTGATGCTGGCGATGGATTATAAACAAAACTTTGACCGTTACCATGATAAGCTGCATGCGGAACATGTAACGCTGGATCTTTACAGCGGCGACGGCGGAATGCGTGCATTTTTGGAAGAGCGGTTAAAGCAGGATGCACGGGTTACGGATTTCTGCCTGGATTCGGTTTATAATATGGTTGGGTCGTTTGCCTACCATGACGGCGAGATCAACTCGGATTTTGTCTGCATGGAAAAACAGACGGCGCTTACCCGTGCGGTCGGCAGGGCCGAAATCGTAGAGGACAGCGGTTTTACAAGCGGGGTCTATCTGCCGATGTTATATCAAACGCAGGATATCGCCGTCGGAAAGACGGTCGCGCTTACCATTGGCAGCAAGACGCGAAATTATACGGTCTGCGGTTTTACAAACAGTGTAATGGCCGGATCTCATAACTGCAGTATGTGCCTTTTGCTTTTTACACCGGATCAATACGAAAAACTGCAGGAAAACAAGGATGTGGTGAAAGGGACGCTCTGTTCGGTCCGGATCCGGCACAAGGATGAAAGCGAAAGCTTTGAAGCGGAACTGAAAAACCAGCTTTCAGAAGCGTATCCGGATGTACGCGCACTTAGTAATTCTTATTCGCTTGTTTCTACTTCGCGCTATATCGCCCAGATGATTTGTTCGGGGATTATTAGTGTCATGGCATTTTTTGTCTTATTAATCGCGCTTGTAGTCATTGTATCCAATATCCGAAATGATATCCAGGAAAATATGAAAAACCTGGGTTCGCTCAAAGCCGTGGGGTATACGGGCAGGCAGTTGCTTTTGGTGTTTTTCCAGCAGTTTTTGGGCATTTCGGTTCTGGCCGCCGCAATTGGCGCAGCGCTTTCGTATGGGCTGTTTCCGTTTGTTAACGCGATGATGACGGCACAGACCGGGATTCCTTACCGGATGCGTTTTTTGCCGCTTCCGTTTTTGGGTACGCTCGCGGTAATTTGCGCAGCGGTGGCGGGGTCGGTATGGCTGGCGGCGCACAGGGTGCGGAAAATAGAACCGATTACGGCGCTGCGCCGCGGGATCCAGACGCATAATTTTTGCCGCAACCATGTACCGTTGGAATCGGCAAAGATTCCGCTGCATGCAGCGCTTGCGTTAAAAACGACGTTTTCACAGACAAAACAGAATGTGACGGTATGTGTAACCATGCTCGTGCTGTCGCTGGTTACGGTATTCTGCGGGGTGATGTATGCCAATATGATCGTGGATAAGCAGCCGTTTGTCGATTTAATCGTCGGGGAAACAGCCGATCTGTGCCTTAACATTACGGCGGATCCGCAAACAGAGGAAGCTTTTTTACAGGACATGAACCAGGATCCGCGGGTGGAAAAAATATACCTGTACCATTCGGTAGGAGTACGCCATGTGGGCGGGATCGAGCTGACAGCGACGATTTCGGATGATTTTGCAAAGGTCAATAATCAAAAGGTCTGTATCGAAGGGCGTTTTCCAAAGTATGAAAACGAAGTGGCGGTCGCCGCGAAATATGCGAAAGAAAAGGGCCTTGCGCTTGGGGATGAAATCATACTGACTGTCGACGGAAAAAAAGCGGATTACTTAATCGCAGGGTTTACGCAGATTTCGAATAACCTGGGCAAAGACTGTCTGCTTACCAGAGCGGGTTTTAAGCGTATGGGTGTTTTTCAGGATTTTAGCTATTACCTGAATCTGGCGGACGGCGTGGACAGCACGGATTTTCAGGAAGAAGCGGGCAGGCGGTTTGCGGGAAATATCAATGGATCGGTCGATATCCGGGCGGTGGTGGAAGGATCCGCTTCGGTTTACGTTTCTATTATGACGATTATTGTAGAAGCGATATTTGTTTTGAGTATTATCGTTATTGCGTTTGTGCTGTATTTGCTTGTACGGGCAATGCTTGGCCGTAAAAGGCGGGATTACGGGGTCTTAAAGGCGCTGGGATTTACGACCGGGCAGCTTATATTACAGACGGCGGGCAGTTTTTTACCCGCGCTGGTTTTGTCCCTGGCAGCCGGGCTGGTACTCTCGGGGATTGTCATCAATCCGCTGCTGGCGGTCTTTTTAAGCGGGATTGGGATTTTGAAATGTACGTTTCTTGTACCGGCTGGATTTATCGCCCTGGCAGGGTCCGGGCTGGTGTCCGCGGCGTTTGGGATCGCGTGCCTGCTGTCGCTTAGGATCAGGCGGATTGTGCCGAGGGATCTGCTGGCGGATGAGGCGTAAGCCAAGCTCCATTTTTCATTGACAGTTTTTATAAATTCTCCTATACTGAAAGAAAGCGTTGCCGCCTATTTTGCCTGGGTAACGGTATTTATGGAAAAAGAAAAAAGAAAAGGAGAGCACAAATGGAAAAATATGGTTTTGGCGTTGACATTGGAGGGACGACGATTAAAATGAGCCTGTTTGAGATGGTCGGGGAAATCGTGGATAAATGGGAAATCCCGACCAACACCGCAGACCACGGAAGTTCGATTTTGGATGATGTGGCGGCTGCGATCGAAGGCTGCTTAACGGAATGGAAGATTGAAAAGGAAGATGTGGCGGGGATCGGCATCGGCGTGCCTGGCCCGGTACTGGAAAATGCCGTAGTTATGAAATGCGTAAACCTTGGCTGGGGCCGTGTGGATGTGGCGCGGGTACTGGGGGAAAAAACCGGGTTAAAAGTCCGGGTAGGAAACGACGCCAATGTGGCGGCGCTTGGCGAAATGTGGCAGGGCGGCGGTAAAGGCAATAAAAATGTAGTGATGGTAACGCTTGGAACCGGAGTCGGCGGCGGAATGATTGTAAACGGCCAGGTAATCGGCGGGTCAAACGGCGCTGGCGGAGAAATCGGGCATATTTTTGTAGAAGAAAATGAACCGGAAGCATGCGGCTGCGGAAAACACGGCTGCCTGGAGCAGTATGCTTCCGCAACAGGGATAGTCAGGCTTGCAAAACGCGCGCTTGCGGCGGACGGCAGGGAAACGGCGCTGCGCGGGCCAAAAAACCTGACGGCAAAGGATGTGCTGGACGCGGCAAAGGCAGGAGACGCCATGGCGCTTGAAGTAGTAGAAAAGATGGGGAAAATCTTAGGCACTGCGCTCGCAAACGTGGCCTGTGTCGTTGATCCGGAAGTCTTTGTCATTGGCGGCGGGGTTTCCAAGGCGGGCAGTATTTTAATCGATACGATCCAGAAGTATTTCAAAGAGCGTACGTTTTCTTCCTGCAGGGAGATCAAGTTTGCGTTGGCGGAACTTGGGAATGACGCGGGTGTGTACGGATGCGTCTATTTGCTGTTAAGCAGTTGTTAACCGATGATGAAGCTGATTATCCAGATCCCCTGCTATAATGAAGCGCAAACGCTGGCGACGGCGTTAGATGCGCTGCCAACACAAATCGAAGGCATTGATACGATTGAGTATTTGATTATTGACGACGGAAGCGAGGATGGGACCGTGGAAGCGGCGCTGCGGTGGGGTGTGGATTATATCGTCCGCTTCCGCCGCAACCGCGGGCTTGCGAAAGGGTTTATGGCGGGGATTGACGCCTGCCTTAGAAACGGGGCGGATATTATTGTCAATACGGATGCGGACAATCAGTATGAAGGGGCGGACATAGAAAAACTGGTCCGCCCGATTCTGGAGGGGAAGTCCGATATCGTAATCGGCGCACGCCCGATTGATGAAAATGAGGAGTTTTCCCCGGTTAAAAAAAAGCTCCAGCATTTGGGTAGTTATATCGTACGCAAAGCCAGCCGGACCGGGATCCCGGATGCGCCGAGCGGATTCCGTGCCTACAGCAGGCAGGCGGCGATGCGGCTGAATGTGACCAATGAGTATACGTATACGCTGGAAACTATTGTGCAGGCGGGCCGTACTAAAATGGCAATGGATGCGGTTGCGGTTCGTACGAATAAAGAGCTGCGTCCGTCCAGGCTGATGAAAAGCATGGCCGGGTATATTCGAAAATCGGTCGTTACGATCGGACATGTGTTTATGCTGTATAAGCCGCTGCAGTTTTTTCTGACGATTGGCAGTATGTTATTTTTGGCCGG
Organism: uncultured Eubacterium sp.; assembly: GCA_910586045.1. Taxonomy (GTDB): domain Bacteria; phylum Bacillota; class Clostridia; order Lachnospirales; family Lachnospiraceae; genus Eubacterium_J. The sequence continues at coordinate 19,203 of CAJUIH010000041.1, read as the reverse complement.
GACGGCAGTCGGCGTACGATTCCTGATTTTTTATGTGAACGGCACCGGAAACGGGCATATCCAGTCGTTGATTTTAAGCGCGGTTTTGCTTTTGCTCGGTTTTCAGACCATGATTACGGGGCTGCTGGCGGATGTCATTGCGTCAAACCGTAAAATACTCGAAGATGTGCAGTATCATGTGCGCAGGATGGATTACGACGGGGTTTCGCTGCAGGAAGAGCAGGGGCAAAAGCCGAAAAACGGCGGGTTCCAAAGAGCTGACGGAGGGTGCGGAAATGAAAAAGGCGGTTAAATGGGTGGGTAATGCGGTCTGTGCAGGATCCATTCTTTTCGTTCTGTCCGCGTTTTTGCGGATGGATGTTAAGACGGCTATGGGCGGGCATGCCAAACTGCTTGTTCCCGCGTGCGCGGCGGGCGTCGTCTGCAAAACAGCTACCGTATATTTATCCGCGTGCGCATGGTGTCTGTGGCTGGATTTTTTTTCCGGCAGACGGTGCCGCCGTATACAGACGCTGTGTGTCTATGCAAAGGCGAATATCGGAAAATACCTGCCCGGCAACGTGATGCATTATGTCGAGCGCAATTTATTTGCAGGCAGCCTGGGGCTGACGCAAAAACAGATTGCGGCGGCAAGCTTGTTAGAAGCGGCAAGCCTTGCGTCCGCGGCAAGCCTGATCGGGATCTGCCTGGCATTTGCGCAGATGAAAAGCGCTGTGGCGGCATTGCTGTCAGGGCGGCTGTTTTTTTCTGAAAGCCCGTCTGCATCCTGGAATGCGGGTGTTTTGGGCAAGGGGGCTTACGAAGCGGCGGACGCGCCTTTGGCATGGCCCGCAGCCGCAGTGCTCGTTTGCGCTGCGGCCGTTGCTTTGTGCCTGCTGTTTTGCCTGCGCGGCAAAAAGGGGAAACGGCTGGTTCAAACGCTGCTTGGGAGTGTGATGCTGTATGCGGCGGTACTTGGAATCCTGGGTCTGGTGCTTGTGTTTTTGTACTGGGTTTGGGCCGGGATGCCAAAATGCGGTTTGGGACAGGTATTATTTATGACGGCGGCTTACAGCATTGCCTGGGTACTCGGGTTTCTGGTTCCGGGCGCCCCGGGCGGGATTGGGGTGCGTGAAATGGTACTGACCGTGCTGCTTTCCCCGTCTGTGGGCCGGGACGCGGTAGTGGCGGTGAGTATTCTGCACCGGCTGGTTACCGTTGCAGGGGATTTTGCCGCGTATTTGCTGCGGCTTGTGTTCGATGTGTTAGCACATGCAAAATCAAACGATTGGAGATAGACGGGGGTTCCTATGAAAAAGATAACCATTGCGATTACCGCGGCAAGCTACAGCGGAAACAAAGGATCGGCGGCTATGCTGCAAAGCTCCATCTGCCAGCTTCGGGAAGTATACGGCAGCCGCCTGCATATTTATTTAATGAGCGTATATCCGGCGCAGGACCGTATGCAGTGCCCGCATGATTTTGTCACAATTATTCCGGCGCAGCCCCAGCGTCTGCTGTTTCTTACGCTTCCATGCGCGGTAGGTTACCGGCTCTTTTCCTGGTGTCCGCCGTTTCGCGCGCTGTTTTTAAAAAACCGTATGGTAAGGGCATATGCCGCTTCGGACCTTGTGGTAGATGAGTCCGGAATCGCTTTTTCGGACAGCCGCAGCTTTGTAATGAATACGTATTCTTTTGTATGCGCGGCAATTCCGCTTCTGACAGGCGCCCCGCTCGTCAAATATGCCCAGGCGCTTGGACCGTTTGAGAACCGTTTCAACCGTACGCTGGCAAAAGCCATTCTGCCGAAAGCGGAGCTAGTCATCGCACGCGGGCGCGGCAGTTACCGGCATTTATTGTCCATCGGACTAAAAGAACGCGCCAGACTTTACGCAGACGGTGCATTTACGATGCGCCCAGATGAAAAGGCGGAGCAGCGTGCACGGGAAACATGTGCTGCCTGGCCTGGTCAAACGGTCGGATGCGCGGTTAGTTCCGTTGTAGCGAAACGATGCCGTAAAGCCGGCATGGATTACGGTGGAATCATGGCCCGTTTCCTGCTGCGTCTGGCTGAACGGGGCTATTATGTGTGGATGTTTGCAAACGCGGCGCGTACAGGGTCCAAAAAGCAGCACAATAACGATCTGCCGATTGGCGACGCGATTTGTAAGAAATACCGTCGCCTGGCGCCTGCCCATTTAGCGGACCGCCTGTTATGGGACCGCAGGGAAATGGACGCGGAAGAAATTTCGGCCTGTATTGCAAGATGCAGGCTTTTTATTTCTTCCCGGTTTCACGCTATGGTATTTGCACTGGGCAGGCAGGTTCCGGTCATGCTGATTGGATGGGGGCATAAGTATCAGGAAGTGATGGAGCAGTTTGGCTTGGAGGATTATACGGTGGACTTTTCACAGGCAAATATGCAAAAGCTTTCAGAATGTTTTGCGTCTTTAGAGCGTGACCAGGAGCAGATCCGGGCAAAGATTGCACGCCGCCTGCCGGCTGTGAAAAAAAGCTCCGCGCGTAACGTGGAACAGATTGTGCGGATTTTAAACCGGAAAAAACCTCATTTTATGAATCATGTCATCGACCTGAATGATCCGGATGCCTATCTCGGGCCGCATCTCTATTGCAAAATGGGTTATGCTTTAGACAGCGGCATACGGGCCAACGCCGCTTCCGGCGGCATGGTTACGGCATTACTGGTTTATTTGCTGAAACAAAAGGAAATCGACGGGGCCTGGGTGGTAAAAACCGCGTTTACATCATCCGGGGCGCTGACGTATCAGGCCATGGTAGCTACGACTGCGCAGCAAATCAAGGAAGCGTCCTCGAGCGTGTATATGAAAATTCCAATGCTTTCACATTTGGATCAGCTTAGGCAGTTTGACGGCAAGGTGGCTGTAGTACTGACGCCGTGTATGATGCGTGCGTTTTGCCATATTCTGGAAAGGGAAGAGAACCTGCGAAAGAAAATCGTAATGAAAATCGGTTTGTTTTGCAGCGGCGCGCATGATCCGAAAGCAACCGAATATGCGCTGGATCACTGCCATATTCCGCGTGCCGGGGCAAATCGCCTGTATTACCGCAGGGGCCATTGGCGCGGAACGTCCAGTGTCTTGTATGATAACGGGCGCCAGGCCGATTTTTCTTATACGAAATCGATTTGCGCCTATAAGAACGCGTATTTTTTTATAGAACAAAAGTGCCTGCATTGCCAGGACCAGTTTGCGGCTGCTTCGGATCTTAGCTTTGGGGATGTCTGGCTTCCGGAAGTGAAAAAAGAACCCGTCAAATACACCGGATGCATTGTCCGTACAAAAAAAGCGCATGCGCTGCTTGCACAGGCTATGGCGCGCAGCATAATAAAGATGTACCCGATGTCCGAAGAACAGATGCTGCGCAGCCAGATGCGCGCGCTGACGTTTAAATACCGCAGCCGGCGATGGAACCACAGGCTTGCCGGGTTCCTCGCGCAAAAAAACAGGCGGTTTTCCGTAGAACATCCAAAACGGCTGAAACGGATTCCGCTGCGGATTATTTATTATGAAATGTGTTTGATCCGCCTCTTGCTGAGCTGGTAGAAAAAAAGCAGGTGTTACACTTTTGCCCGCAGGACGCTGGAAGAGACGGTTTGCCCGTCTTGCCGGCGTCCCTCATCCGGCGTCTTGCCAGCCAAAATGGTACACCTGATTTAATGGTTACGCTATATGGTACACATTATAGTTAAAAACGTAATTGTATTATTGACATCAGTTTAAAAAAGTGGTAATCTGATTCTATAGAGATTACGTCAGAAAGGAAATGGATCGGATATGAAAACACCGCAGAAAGTATTGGAGCCATTAGGAATCAGAAAACTATCGAATATGGAAATGCAGTTTATGGATGTGATATGGGAACATCCGGAAGGAATCAAAAGTGAAGATATTTACGCGCAATTTGGCCAGGCATTGGGTACGAAATCTACGATTCTTCACAGAATTTCCGGAAAAGGGCTTGTAACGGCCGTTCGCAGTGGAAAGCATCATATTTATACGCCGAAAATTACGAAAGAGGAATATATGAGGGCATTTTTTAGGGAACAGTTAAAGCAGGAGTTTGGAATCACAACCCTAGAAGAACTGACCGCGGCATTTTGCGGCAAGTCGAAACTGGGTCCGGAAGAAAAGAAACAGCTTGAGAGGTTGTTGGAAGCGCTGAATTTAAAAGAGTGATCTGGTTTATCGACAGGATATTTTGTTTGATACGTCCACCCGGTAAGGCCAGCCAGGACGGCTGTGCCCTGCCGGGTGTTTTGAGCTGGTAAAAACTAAGAACCTCTAAAGTGTGTCTTAAAATTACCAATTGGCTATGATTATGCTGAAAAGCAAATTAAAAAGCAGCATGCAATCATATCCCAATGTACAAAATGCAGTGTTAAATACTTTTATACAAAAGAATCTTTGTTCAATTTTCCTTATTACGATTCACGCATGTTGTGTAGTTTATAATTTTAAAACACACTCTCGTTTGCCCAGGCTGAACATACCATATATAAGATTCCGAAACAACAGAAAAACGGCTGCTGCTATTTCAACGATCGGTTTTGAATCTTACGATAACATACAGGATACTAGTACATCGGCCATTAAATATCTCATAGTTTCACATGTCTATTTTTCTGATAGCACGTGGCAAAACTCGGAGGTGATTCCTAGTACACCTGCGGTTTTTTACTTTTTACCATACACTACCGAAAAATACCCGGTGTGAACCTATGAGATATTTAATGACCGATGTACTATATAAACGGCGTAAAATTTCAGCACAATATCATTTGTTTCTGGCCTGCCGTTTATCGGGCTTATTGTGCAGTATTCAATCACCGAATATATAGTTGTAAAACATGCAAAAGTTAGCTGGGAGAGACGGTTGGCCCGGCTTGCTGGCGGCTTTGGAAGAATGGTTAGAAGCCCTTAGCATTCTGCCCTATTACCTAAGGGGCGAAGCCAAGCGGCGCCTTTAGCCATTAACGTCAGCCAGGGCGAACTAGGCGCCGCGTCCGGGCAGGCCGATGTATCTCTCCCAGCGTCCCGCAAGCCAAAATGTAACGCCCTATCTGGACTGTTGATTTAAAAATCATATAAAAATCAAAGAAACCTCTTGACAAACAATATTATATTTCGTATAGTATTAAATAAGAACTAATATAAAGTATAGAATAATATAAACGAAAAGAACTTTTCAAGGAGTGATGGCATGGTATTTAATACAGGCGCTGCACTTTTAGACGCAATCGTACTGGCTGTTGTGTCCAAGGACGAAGAAGGTACCTATGGATATAAAATTACCCAGGATGTGCGCAGGACGATAGAAATATCGGAATCCACGCTGTATCCGGTGCTGCGCCGGCTGCAGAAAGACGATTGCCTGCAAGTGTATGACCGGGAATGCGGCGGACGCAACCGCAGATATTATAAGCTGACATCGGCAGGCGAGGCGCAGTTACGCCTGTACAGCGATGAATGGAAGAGCTATTCGCGAAAGATCAGTGCATTATTTTCGGGAGAGGAGTTAGCATGAAGAAAGAGCAAGAATTAAAAGAAGCGTTCTTAGCGCAGTTGGAACGGCTGCTGTATGATATCCCAAAAGATGAACGAGAGGAAGCGATGGATTATTACCGGAGTTATTTTGAGGATGCCGGTGTGGAAAATGAAGCTGCTGTCTTAGAAGAACTGGATTCCCCGCAGGCGGTTGCGGCAAGCATCCGGGAAGGGCTGAACGCGGCCGGCAACATGACGAGTTTTTTGAAAAATCCGCCGCAGGTACGGGAAAGCCAGGCACAGTCCGCTGGAGGCAGACAGCCTGGAAACAGCGGACAGTCTGCGGATGGAATGTTTTCCGGCTCCGATTTTCAAAAAACAGAGGATGCGGCTTCTTCCCATAACGCTTCGTACGGACGCTACCGCCAATATGACAGCGGAAACCGCAGGGAACCGAGGGCAGGACGCATGGATAAACATGCGAAGCTTGTTCTTCTGATTATTCTGGCCGTATTTACCTCACCGATTTGGGGTACGGCGGTTTCCGGCTTGTTCGGCGTGATCGGAGTTGTAATTGCCGCAGTAATCCTGCTCGGTCTTGGTTCGGTCGGCGGCATGATCGGCGGTATCGTATTTGCGGTGACAGGGCTGGTTAAAATCTGCATGCTGTCTATGTGGCAGGGACTTTCCATGCTGGGAATCGGAATGCTTATGATTGCTGCCAGCGGGATTGGGATTGTTGCGCTGCTGTTATTATGCGGCAGGCTTCTGCCTTGGATAGCGGGACTGATTGCCGGAATGTTTCGCAGATTATGGAAATGGGGAAGGAGTATGGCATGAACAGGTTGATTAAAATTATATTATGCGTCACAGCCGCCTGTGTCGGAATCGGGAGCGCCGCGCTGATCATTGGATTGTTTTTAGGGGGCGGCCGCCTGTATTTTATGGAGGATACCAATATCGCAAAGGCGGAGCATATGGTGGACGGTTTGGTTTCGCAGGTCAGGGATCAGGTGCAGCGCCAAAAGAGACATCGGAATAATGAGACCGCTGCCCTGGATCTTCCGGACGAATTTGAAGAAAAGAGCGGCGGCAACCGTTTTACTTATGAAGAAGCATATGAAGACGAGTTTGAAGAAGAGGGGTACTATTATGGAGATCAATTGCTTCTAAAAAGCGTTTCCAGCGACATCAGGAACCTGGAAGTGGATTTGCGGCATGGATTTTTGCAGATTGAGGAATCCGACGATGGGAGGGTATGGGTATCCGTGTCGAATGAAACGCAGGATATTACAGCGGAATGTATAAACGGATCACTTATGATCCATGATAACAGGCAGGGCAGCAGCGGACGTGAGGATGCGTATGTTTTTCTGCAGATTCCGGAAGATATGCAGTTTGGAGAGATTAATATCCAGGCGGATGCCGGAAGCATGACAGCGGACTGCGGCTTTATGGCAGACCATCTGATTTTGTCTGTGGATGCCGGGAGCATCGTAATCGATGAAGTGCAGTCCGATACGCTGGATGCTTCGGTAGGTGCCGGAACGATGGAAATCGGAGAGGGGATGTTTGGAAGTGCGGCGATGGAATGCGGCGTAGGTTCGATTACGATGGACGCCGAGATTATACAAGACAGCAGGATTTCCTGCGGCATGGGATCGGTTTATCTGGAACTGGAAGACGGTGTGGAAAGTATGAATTATGATTTAAGCTGTGGTATGGGCTGTATACAAATCGGGGATCATTCTTATACCGCACTTTCAAAAGGGCAGCGGATTGACTATGGCGCTGCCGCAAACTTTACGTTAAGCTGCGGTATGGGGGAGATCTGTATCGAATAAAAGGAAAAAACAAAACAATAGACAAGGATAAAGGAGAATGAAGATGGAACCAAAAAAACTTGTAAAATCAAACCAAAACAGGCTTATTTGCGGAGTATGCGGCGGGATCGCGCAGTATTTCGGCCTGGACGCCACATTAATCCGGTTAGGCTGGGTAATATTCAGTGTGATAGGCGGAAGCGGTATACTGGCTTATATTATTGCGGCGATTATTATGCCGCCGGAGTATTAATGACAGGCGGTATGGCTGTGTGTATGGGATTAGCGATCCCATTATTACGGCGTCTTTAAATAGAAAAATTTCATAGGAGGAGAGAATTAACTCAGAAATTTATCTAAGCAACTGTCCCAAACTCTTTGCAGATTTGCAAATAATTTTGGGGCAGTTCTTTATGTTAGGCTAAAAATAATGGGATGTCGATGCCATTTGGTCCTGTTTTTCAGTATTAAGAATGTATATAACTTAAAATGGCAGGTCTGTAAAAAACACTTGAAAGTACAGCCGAATACGATTAAAATATAATAACATGGCGCTGAAAAAAACAGTCGGACACAGGACATGCACGATTTACAGAAAGGAAGCGATTCATATGATCGAACAAAAAAACATTCATGAAATGACCCGCAGGGAATACTGCGGCTATGTACAGCAGCACTATCAGAATGATCCGCAGTGGGTGCGGACAAGGCTGATTTCCAAATGGGATCAGGAACACAATATGAAAAAAAACGCTGATACGCCGCAGCAGCCGGGAGGAATCAAATAGTGGACAGGAAAGCGCAGGGAAACCGCCATACAACAGAAACGCAGATTACAGCTTCACTGTGCCTGGACGGCAGCGGAAAACGGAAGCTGCATACCGGGATCCGTTTTTTTGACCATATGCTGGATGGATTTGCCAGGCATGGGCTGTTTGACCTGGAAGTTGACTGCCGTGGTGATGTGGAGGTAGACTGCCACCACAGCATTGAGGACACCGGAATTGTGCTCGGCAGCCTGATTCGGGAAGCCGTAGGGGATAAAAAGGGAATCCGCCGTTATGGGCATGTGATTCTGCCAATGGATGAGGCGCTTGTTTTATGTGCCGTTGATTTGTCCGGCAGGCCGTATTTTGTATATGACGCGCATTTTTCCGGCGACAGGTGCGGGGAAATGGATACGCAGATGGCAAGGGAATTTTTCTATGCGGTCAGTTACGCGGCGGGCATGAATCTGCATATCAAAGTGCTGTATGGGGAAAATGACCACCATATCATGGAAGCGATGTTTAAGGCATTTGGAAAAGCATTGGACCAGGCATCCGGTATCGATGAACGGATTTTGGATGTCCTTTCGACCAAGGGTACCTTATAGGAAACAGAAACCGTATCAAATGGATCCTGGGGCGCGGGTTGATTTTTTCATAGAATACTATATCTTGTGGTATATTTGGTAAAAATAGATAAAAATACACAGATATAGTATTTGGCATTGACAGAAGCGTCTGTCTTGGCTACAATAGCATGCATAGGAAATTTATATTTTGTCCTAAGTTGAGTTTGATTGGGGAATAAGGAGCGGGATCATATGAAAATTATTAAACGAAGTGGCTCAGAGATGACATTTAATATCGATAAGATCAGCCAGGCCGTAAACAGGGCCAATCTGAGTGTGCCAAAGAGCGCGCGGCTGAATGATCTGCAGGTGATGTTGATATCGGATAATGTAAAGCGGGCCTGCGAACGGATGGGGCGCGCCTTGAATGTGGAGGAGATCCAGGATCTTGTGGAAAATGAGATTATGAACCAGCGTGCGTTTGAAGTTGCCAGAAATTATATCACTTATCGTTATAAGCGCGCGCTTGTGCGGAAATCCAATTCTACGGATGAACAGATCCTCAGCCTGATTGAATGCAATAATGAGGAAGTAAAGCAGGAAAATTCCAATAAGAACCCGACGGTAAACAGCGTACAAAGAGACTATATGGCAGGGGAGGTCAGCAAGGACATTACCAAGCGTTTTCTGCTGCCGGAAGATATTGTGGAGGCACATGAAGATGGGATCATCCATTTTCACGATGCGGATTATTTTGCGCAGCATATGCATAACTGTTGTTTGGTTAATCTGGAAGATATGCTCCAAAACGGCACGGTCATTAGCGAAACAATGATTGAACCGCCGAAAAGCTTTGCTACGGCGTGCAATATCGCGACGCAGAGCATTGCCCAGATTGCCAGTGCGCAATACGGCGGACAGAGTATATCCCTGTCGCATTTGGCGCCGTTTGTCCAGGTCAGCAGGGAAAAATTCCGCAAAAAGGTCCAGGAGGAATTTGAAGCGGAAGAACTGGAGCTGGACGAAATCAAAATCAACGAAATAGCGGAAAAAAGAGTCCGGGATGAAATAAAACAGGGTGTGCAGATGATTCAGTACCAGGTTATTTCCCTGATGACGACGAACGGGCAGGCGCCGTTTGTAACGGTATTTATGTATTTAAACGAAGTGGAAGAAGGGCAGGTGCGTGATGATCTGGCCCTTTGTATTGAAGAGATGCTCCGCCAGCGGATCCGGGGAGTCATGAATGAACAGGGGATTTACATCACACCCGCGTTTCCAAAACTGATTTATGTGCTGGAAGAAGACAATATCCATAAGGACAGCAAATATTATTATCTGACTAAGATAGCGGCGCAGTGTACGGCAAAACGCATGGTGCCGGACTATATTTCAGAAAAGATTATGAAGCAGTTAAAGGATGGAAACTGCTATACCTGTATGGGCTGCCGTTCATTTTTAACGGTTTACCGGGATGAAAAAGGAAAAAGTAAATTTTATGGAAGATTCAACCAGGGGGTAGTAACCCTGAATTTGGTAGATGTCGCTTGTTCTTCCGGCGGGGATATGGAACAGTTTTGGAAGATTTTCGACGAGCGGCTTGACTTGTGCTACCGCGCGTTGATGTGCCGTCATAAACGGCTGAAAGGGACGCCGTCTGATGTTGCCCCGATCCTGTGGCAGCATGGGGCGCTGGCAAGGCTGAAAAAAGGAGAAACGATTGACAAGCTGCTCTACGGCGGATATTCTACGATTTCTCTTGGATATGCCGGTTTGTATGAATGTACCCGATACATGACCGGAAAATCACATACAGACGCGGAAGCGAAAGCGTTTGCATTGTCGGTAATGCAGCATATGAATGATGCGTGCGCAAAATGGAAAGAAAAAGAGAATATTGATTTTTCGGTTTACGGTACGCCGTTAGAGTCTACAACATATAAATTCGCCAAGTGCCTGCAAAAACGTTTTGGAAAAATCCCGGGAGTAACGGATAAAAATTATATTACAAACAGCTACCATGTACATGTGACGGAGCAGATCGACGCATTCACAAAACTGAAATTTGAAGCCCAGTTTCAGAAGCTGTCTCCGGGCGGAGCAATCAGTTATGTGGAAGTACCGGATATGAAGTCAAATCTGGAAGCGGTGCTGTCTGTTATGAAATATATTTATGATAATATTATGTACGCGGAATTGAATACGAAAAGCGATTACTGCCAGATCTGCGGTTATGAAGGGGAGATCTGGATTATTACGGACGGGCATGAAAAACTGATCTGGGAATGCCCGGCCTGCGGCAACCGCAACCAGAATAAAATGAACGTCGCGAGGCGGACGTGCGGATATATCGGGACGCAGTTTTGGAACCAGGGGCGTACACAGGAAATCAAAGAGCGGGTACTGCACTTATAATTATAGATACCGGTTTGCCGGAAACGGAAAACAGGACCCCGCGGCTGTAATGCTGCGGGGTCCTGCGTTTTGTTCTGGGAACGTAAGGAACTGATTTTTGCCTGGTGCTATCGGAGAAAAAGACAAGTAGGTTTGGTAATAAATAAGATTTTAATTTTCATCCTCCAGTTCTGCTGCGGGGTTTTGCTGTCCGTTCTTGTTTTTGCCCTTGGCGCTTTTGGTTTCCGCTTCATAATCTACGGCCTTTGAGCCGTCATGCGAGAGTTTTGTCAGAGTATGGCGGATAACAGACCCTTTTTTTGTGTAGCACCAGGGAAAACCGTCAACGGCTTCGCAGGTATAAATGCCGATAAATGCCGGGTCGGATTCCGGTTCCTGTAATAAATCCGTACCGATTAGCTGATATTGGACGCCGTTTTCTGCATAAAAGGCATATGCGGCATGCAGGTAGTTGGCGGTATTTTCATCCGTCGTGCGGAAAGTCTCTTCTTTGATCTGGTATTCGACAGCCAGTCTGGAAGAAAGAATCTGTGTACCCTGCGTATTCGTCAGGATATATAGCGCGGCGGAAAGAAAAATGCCGACAATGAGAACAGAAAATATGACAATCCCATTGTCCTTTCCTGCCAGAAACTTGCGGCAGAATAAAAATATAACAAGCAGGGCAGTAATAACCGCAATCGTAGTAATCCATGAATAAATGCTCATAATACGGGCGCTCCTTAGTGAAGTTATAATTTTCGGGATATTCCCTTGTATACAAAATGGCAGGTATTTATTCCAAATACACTTTACGAAATATTATAATATATTTTTTGCGGGATGAAAAGATGAAAATTAATATTTTTCCGCTTATTTCCAAAGCCACGGTGACAGTTTAGATCAGGTGTTGCATTTTTGTTCACCGGACGCTGGGAGAGACGGTTTGCCCGGCTTTCCCAGCTCATATTTGCAGTTGCAAGCCATGGCGAAAGTACTTGGTATTACGATTCAAAAACTGACGCCCGTTTCCCCGCCGCCAGGCAGGGAAACAGGCCAAAGACAAGGGATGGCAGTTTAATTAATACTCAAACCGGCGCTTGCGTAGCCGACAACGGTATTAACCAGAGTCAATCCGCTTGCTGTTGCGGAAAATACCAGCATCAGCCTGGTTTGGGCCGTTACCGGGATATTAAGCCCGGTCAGTGAGCCGCTTGCCAGCGTACCAATCGATAATACCCCGGTCAGTGACGGTGCCAGAGGGATCAGAGTTCCGGCAATCGGTGAAAATACGTTGTCTGGCGTTGTGGACTGGTAAAGCTGTGCATTTACGGTAAGGGTTGAACCGATCAGGGAAAGCGCCGCTGTTGTACTAAAGAATGCACTGAATGAAGTAAGGATACCGGCACGTGGAACTTGGAACGCAAAGTTTGAAAGTGTTCCGCTTGCGTTTGTAATATTAATGGTAGATCCTAACAATGTCAGTCCTTGTGCACTGTTTCCAAATCCAACAAAAGCAGGAAGTCCGGCCAGCCCCCCGGCAATCGTCGTCAGAGAGATCGGCAGTCCGGATGCAAATGGAATAATCGCGCCTGTGCCTGCCGCGCCTGTAGCACCCGTAGCGCCCGTCGCACCGGTTGCGCCCGTAGCGCCCGTTGGCCCTGTTGCGCCGTCTGCGCCCGTAGTGCCCGTTGGCCCTGTTGCGCCGTCTGCGCCCGTAGCGCCCGTAGCGCCCGTTGGCCCTGTTGCGCCGTCTGCGCCCGTAGCGCCCGTTGGTCCCGTCGGTCCGGTCGCGCCGTCTGCACCAGCCGGTCCCGTTGGTCCATCGGCTCCGGTTGCACCTGTTGGCCCGGCGATACCGTCGGCTCCGGTCGGCCCGGTTGCTCCCGTTGCGCCGTCGGCCCCGGTCGCACCAGTGGCACCCGCTGCGCCATCGGCTCCGGTCGGCCCCGTCGCACCAGTAGCGCCAGTAGCTCCTGTTGCTCCGGCTGTGCCTGTCGGTCCGGTTGCTCCGGTCGGTCCCTGGTCGCCAGGGCAGCCTTTTGGACCCTGCAGCCCGATTGGCCCGGTTACGCCTTGCGTGCCCTGCGGCCCGGTTACACCCTGCGGTCCCATGGCTCCGGTCGGCCCTACTGGACCAGCCGGCCCTGGTATTCCTCTTGGACCCTGCGGTCCGATATCACCCTGCGGCCCTACAGGTCCGGTTGGCCCTACAGGTCCGGCAGGGCCTTGCGGCCCGATATCGCCCTGCGGCCCTTCACACCCAGGATCGCCTTTTGGCCCGATATCGCCTCGAACGCCCTGGATACCCTGGATGCCCTGCGGCCCGGCGTAGCCCCTTGGGCCGGCGCAGCCTCTTGGCCCGGTGTTTCCGGTCGGTCCTACCGGGCCGGTATTGCCCCTTGGGCCTCTTGGACCAGCAGTTCCCGGAACGCCCTGCGGTCCCATAGGGCCTTGTTCGCCAGGATCGCCTTTTGGCCCTGGGCAGCCGGTGTCACCTTTTACGCCCTGCGGTCCCATAGGGCCGGGATCTCCCTTAGGTCCGGCCGGCCCGCGTTCACAGCAGTGCGAATGACATGGATTTTGGCAGCAATTATTATATAAATTATTTTGATTCATACAAAACACACCTTTCAAATTTATTAAAAAAGAATACATAAAGTATCCTTTCTACAAATACAGTATGCTGCGATTAGAAAATTGCTACCGCAAGCTCTGTAAAAATTTACTGGCTTTCAAAATACTGTTTATTGTAAAGGTAAGCCTTGGAGTACGGTTTGACTGCTCCGGCTTGTTCGTTGTATGCTTTTGCTTTTTGACGGTCTCCTAACCGGTCATAACAGACGCATAGCTGTAAAAGCGGAATATAATCATAACAGTCCGGCAGGATAAATCCGCAGGACGAATTGTTTTTTTGTGCATGCAGCGCGGTTTCATACCAGTAGACGGCATTGCGGTAGTTTTCGCGTTCCAGAAAATATTTTCCGATTTCACAGCAGATTTCCGCTCTTGGCAGGTCAAAGCACATGCTGCGCAAAAGGGCGTGCAGTGCGGCTTGATCCTGTGAAAGCCCGTAGTAACAGTTGGCGCAGATGGAGCAGGCTTCAATTTTATTTTCGATCCATCCATCCTCCGCGAGCAGAAATTGTTCCAAAACCGCTATGGCCTGCGCATATTGTCTGTGATAATATAATTCCCGTCCGTAATAATATTGCTGCCGCGGTTCTAAGGGGGTTCCGTCGGCAATCATTTTATTGTAGATCCGCAGATTCCGGTCCGGATCCCCGGCGCCTATTTTTTTGTGAAAAATAGCAAGATCGGAATAAACGACCTTGCCGTTTGGTACGATGACTTCATGAACCGCGCCGATCCAGCGGTACTTGGGGGTGTTTTTGATCCAGCGTTCCCTAAAATAGGAAAAAGACGGCTTACCGGCTTCGTCGAATGCCGTATGATATTTCATCATAACAATATCAACATCCGGTTCCAGGGATTGTTTTAACTGCTGGAATTTTTCCATTTCCGCCGCATCCAGGATATCGTCGGCATCCATCCACATACAGTAGTCCATCGTAGCTTTGGAAAAAGAATAGTTTCTTGCGTCGGAAAAGTTATCATTCCATGGGTATGAGTAGACATTTGCTGGATAACCGGACACAATTTCTATCGTACGGTCAGTAGAGCCGGTATCTACAATTACCATTTCATCTACAAGTGCGGCGACACTGTCAAGACAGCGCGCGATATGCCGTTCTTCATTTTTAACGATCATGCAAAGGCTGATGGTAGGCATGTTCTGCTCCTTTCTTTGCGCTATTGCCTGCATAGTTTTTCGATATTTAGATCCATATGGATATGGTAGGTGCTTTCGCTTGCCTGCCATGCAAAGGACAGCGTAGCATGCGCGGGTACGTGGATGATAAAATATCTGGACATCACCAGCATTTCTTTGCGTTTTGCAGCTTCTGCGCAGGCGGCGTACATGGCCAGTTTTTGTTTCTGCAGTACGGGAGTCAGTTTTATGAAACAATGCCGTTTGATTACAGCGGTCAGATAATAACTGATTACATAGTAGCCTGGCGTCAGAGTGATGGAGTATTGGTCGCAAAGAGATATATTTTGGGTAATATCCGGTATTTCCAATTTCAACGGTACAAGGGCACGTTCCGGCATCATCAAATCCTGGCCCAAAAAGGCCGCAAAAATACTGTTTTGCGGATAGCCGGCAGGTCCTGCAGGCCCGCGTTCTCCGGGATCTCCTCTTGGGCCCATTGGACCTGTGGCCCCCTGCGGGCCCTGCGGGCCGGTTACTCCCTGCGGCCCGGTTTCACCGCGTTCTCCGCGGCAGCCGGGCGGGCCTGGTTCTCCTCTTGGGCCCATTGGACCCGGTATTTCTTCCGGCGGTACCGGTGGATTACAATAACAGCACGAATCACATGTCATTGCCGTTTCCGGCCCACAATCACAGCACGGTTCAGATCCGGGTTCTGCGGGATTGGGATTTATATTACCTGTATAATCGAAAGCTTTGGATGCTTCGCTGCGGTTCGTCTCAGATACAAAATGGCAGGGCTGGCCTGCGTTTGCCTGGCAGTTCCTGTTCGGCATTCTCATGCCAAATAGATTCTGCGGAAAAAGCATTCGGTTTGTATGATAAGGATTCAAAAAAATCACCTCATAAATTGGATATTATTTATGATAAAGTTTTATCATCTTAAATTATATGCATAAAAAATAAATTGGTTGACTTTCCAATGGTAAATATAATACTTTATTTAAATGGCTGCGATTTTCTTTACGAATATCCGCGAACATGTTGACAAAAAGTAATTCTTTGTGATAACTTTGGTATAGACAATAAACTGCCTGCATGAAAAGCAGGACAATCAAACATAAAATCAGACCGGATCAGATCAAACATTTCACAACAGGAGAGGGGACATGGAGTTTTCAGTGTTGAATAAAAAAACAGTACAATGCATTATGACAGAGAAAGAAATTGCGGATTATGGGCTGGATAAAAAAGCAATTTACAAAAATGATGCGCGCGTAGAGGATTTTTTCCGTCAGATTATGAAACGTGCACAAAAAGAAACCGGATTTACGAAAGAACGCGGGGACGTAGCGGTGCATGCGACGTTTTTATCCGACGAATCATTAAAGATTATCTTTATAACGGAAAATGAAGCATCGGTGCTGGACCCGCAGCAGCATCTGCAGGCAGGACTGGATGTCGGGATGGGAATGGCTGTTTTTAAATCCAGATGCCTTTCGCATCTGATCGATTTTTGCGCGCAGGCGCCTGTCGGGCTGCAGTCCTGGCTTTATAAATACCGGGATGTTTATTTTATTCTTGCGGATATCAGCGCATATAACCAGCGCCAGACGGCGGTGCTGTTTACCCTAGCGGATGAATATGTCGACGCAGTTTGCCAGACGGAAAGCATTGCGGCGTTTTTAATGGAACATGGGGTATGTATGATAGCGGAACATGCCGTGGAGCAGTTGGGAAAATTGTAATCTTATAATCGGAACGTAAAAATGAATGAAAGCGCCTCCTTTTGGAAATAGTATTGTATTATGGAAAGAAGGAGGCTTTTTATGTCAGCGAGGTTAGAAATAATAGATATCTATGCAAGGCAGATTATGGATTCCCGCGGGAATCCTACGGTAGAGGCTGAGGTCACGGTCGAAAACGAAGAAACGGGGGAAGTAGTACGCGCAAGGGCGGATGTGCCGTCCGGCGCAAGTACCGGGCAATTTGAGGCAGTCGAACTGCGCGACGGTACAAAAGATTACCATGGTAAGGGTGTGACAAAAGCGGTCACGAATGTAAATAGCAAAATCGCGCCGCTTTTAATCGGGAAAAATGCCATGCTGCAAAACCGGATCGATGAGCGGATGCGGGATTTGGACGGTACGCAAAACAAATCTTCGCTCGGCGCGAACGCGGTGCTTGGCGTATCTATGGCATGTGCCAGGGCGAGTGCCAAGGCATTAAAACTTCCGCTGTACCGTTATTTGGGCGGCTGTGGAAAAGGGACAATCCCGATGCCGATGATGAATATTTTAAACGGCGGCGCCCACAGCAAAAACTGCATTGATTTCCAGGAATTTATGATTATGCCGGTTGGCGCGGACAGTATCCGCCAGGGTTTGATGTGGTGTGCGCAGGTGTATCAGGAACTAAAGCAGCTTTTAGACCAGGACGGCCACAGCACGGGCGTCGGCGACGAAGGCGGGTTTGCACCGGACTTAAAAGATACGTTTGAAGTGTTTGACTATCTGGTGCGGGCCGTGAAAAAAGCGGGTTATGAACCGGGCAGGGACATCGCGTTTACGATGGACGCGGCGGCAAGCGAGCTGTTCCAGGAAGACGCGGCCATGTATTATTTCCCAGGAGAGACGCGTTCGCTGATCCGTAAAAACGCAAAAATTCTGGAGCAGGAAAACATACAGGAAAAGGAATGCAACTGTGAAGGAACGACTGTTGTAACCCAGGAAGTCAAAGACGGCTGTATCTGCGAACCGGACTGCAACTGCCTGACGCCGGATACGGACGGGCAAATGATAATGCGTTCTACGGATGAGATGATTTCTTATTATGAAAAGCTGGTGGAAAAATACCCGATCGTTTCGATTGAGGATCCGTTAGATGAAGAAGACTGGGACGGCTGGAAAAAAATCACGGAGCGGCTGGGGAAAAAGATCATGCTGGTCGGCGACGACTTGTTTGTTACGAATGTCTCACGCCTGCTGCGGGGCATCGGCGGCGGCTGTGCGAATGCCATTTTAATCAAGCCAAACCAGATCGGGAGCCTGACGGAAACCATGCTTGCGATCCGAACGGCGAAAGAGCACGGATACCGCACGATTATGTCGCACCGGTCCGGAGAAACGGAGGATACGTTTATCGCGGACCTGGCAGTCGGGATGCACACCGGGTATATCAAGACCGGGGCGCCGTGCCGCAGTGAGCGTGTGGCGAAGTATAACAGGCTGCTGCGCATTGAAGAAGAGATTGAAGGAAAGAGGTAATATTATGCTGGATGTCCAATAGAATTGGATGTCCGGCTTTTTGAATACGACAGCTTATGCCGAAAAAATTTAATTTAAAAAAAGTATACTATATATTCACGTATGAACGGCAAAGGAATTTGGGCATAACATTATATCTTTCCTTATAATTATAAGGGTTTCCGTGATAGTATACAGAGTTTCCGTGTTCGTATATGAGTAAAGCGGTAAAAACAGAATGGATAAGTGATAAAATGGTAGAGGGACTGTTTCGGCAGTCCTTTTTCTTATGTCTTAGGATTTCACAATTCATTTCTTTACATTTCAAATTTCACAGATATTTTTATAGTGGTTCAGAAAATAATAAGTTGGAAAGCGGGGAAATCAGTTAATATGCTTATACGGCGGTTGCCGTTTCCCTGTATCGACTATGTACTGTCTTGTGTGAATATTCTATTCTTGCACCAAGAAACCATGGTTCTGGTAATATGGAAACCGATATTCCGGAGCGGAAACCGCCATTGATTGGCTTGATTAAAATTCATAAGAAAATTGAGCGAATGTCAAGCCCAGAGCCGCTTTGCGGGGCGTAAGCTGGCTTTACATTGGTCAAATTTCTTATATCCTGCATAATTGCCAATCGGTTTCCTTATTACCGAACAGTATGAACTTCGAAACTGGAATATTCATTGTGGGCTGCTAAGTACTGATGGTACTTGTTTCGCAACGGCTGAAACAGGCTGAAGAGAGGAGTGTAAAACTCAGCCCCTATTTTTGAATGATAAGTATAGTTTTAGCTGACGAATCGGCAGCGACGAATCGGCAGGATTGCCGGGAAAATATTTTTCACAACAAAACAAGGTCTGTTCACAATTTACCGTATCAGACAAAAACAGTTTTTACGATATAATATAAGCAATGTTGTTTTTTGTCATCTGGAATTGATTGCAGAAAATTTTCATAAAGGAGATGTGAACCTATGGAAAACTTTATTGGTTGGACAGATGCTAATGCACAATCCGTAAGAGATGCCATTGGTGTGGCAATCTGCGATGATGAGGCATTTATGCTTGAACTGTTGGAGGAAAAAATAAAGAATATGCTCCCTTCTGCGGTAATAGAACAGTTT
>CAJUIH010000040.1:2238-25087 GCA_910586045.1 uncultured Eubacterium sp. | reverse complement strand
CTCCAGAATGGTAAGAATCCCTAAGTATTCTGCATTTACGGATCGGCCTGCCCCGGTCGCGGCGCCTAATTCGCCCTGGCTGACGCCAGCAGCTAAAGTCGCCGCTTGGCTTCGCCCCTTAGGGTATCGTGCAGAATACTAAGGGTTTCTAACCATTCTTCCAACGTCGCCGCAAGCCAGGCCCGCGTCCCTCATTCGGCGTCCCCGCAGCCAAAATGCAACGCCCTATCTGAACGGAGGCAAGATACTTTACGCAGCCTGGTGTTTTTGAAAGCACAGCCTTGCAAGGGGCAGCACAATGGCAGTGAAACTTGCGTACAGGACCGCCCGCATGGAAAGCGCGTCAAAAACCAGTCCTCCGATTTGATAGGAAATGTATTTGCCGATTTCCGGACTCATGCTGCGGTACGGCAGCAGGAACAATGTCAGATTGTATGCGCCGGTAGTTCCGTTTGGCGAAAGGAACAGCGGCAGAAAAAGTACAGGGATCAGTATCACCAGTACAAGGTAAGGGCTTTTCATTTTGGCAGACAGCAGCAGTGTCAGGCCGGCCATAGCAAGCAGTACCAGGTAGATTACGCCCAGATTGCAGAGGGATGCCTGCAGGAATGTAAACGGATAAGGGATGGCGGTTCCTGCAATCTGCAGGGGCAGGTTCCAGCCGTCTATTCCAGACGCGGCGAGGGGCAGTCCAAAGGAGACGATGATATGGACCGTAAATGCGAGGATGCCAAATAATAGCGATGCGGTTATTTTTGCTGTTGCCAATCGGGTCTTGCCATATTTGCCGGACCGAATGACGGCGTCCGTCCCCGCCTGGTATTCCCCGCAAAAAACTGGCGCTATTGCGATGCAGACGGCAAACAGGGGAAACAGTAGCAGTTCAAAGCTGCTTAGTATAATCTCCCAGCCTTCGTAATATCCATATTGCAGGGGTGTTTTTACCTTGCTGTTTCGGCTGCTCCAATATTCTTTTTGTTCGGTTGACAGGTTCCTGGACGGTGTGTTTAGCAGGGCGGTTACTTTATCCGTCCTTGCCTGAGCAAACGCCATGTTTTTTTTCGGATCCAGTTCCAGCAATTTCTGCAGGCCGGAATTTTCATCAGGGGAATCGTATACGGATGCGATCATTCTAAGCTGGTTTTCCCTGGGTGCGACAAAATTCCAATAGGCGTCGCCGACCAGGAATTTTTCGCTTCCGTCATAACCCACGTTGTCGGGGTTTTCAAAGAGCTTTTGATATTCTGCGATTGTTTGCTGTATATAGTCGTCGGTCATCGGGACAGATATCGCTTGATACTGTTGTTTTGTATGGGCGATACCCGCAAGTCCTTTGCTTACGCCGTCCGCATGATAGGATTGGTATTGCAGAACCGGCAGTCCGAATAGGAATGCCGTTAACAGCAGGCTGACTGCCATTACAAGCAGGGTGGATTTTTTTCGCAGGATTTTTAGAAATTCATATTTGATCAGCAGCATCATAATCGCTCCTTTCGCTTTGTGCGCCTTCTCCAAAATAATACAAAAACAGATCCTCTAAATTCGGCTCGACGGGTACGGCGCCCGCAGCCGGCGGCATATTGCTGATGATACGAAGCCGTACCAGATTGTTTTCGCGGCGCAGGTTTACTACCGTATATTGGCGGCTGTAGGCGGGGACTTCACAATCGGCAGCCAAAATTTCCCATACGCGCCCTTTGATTTGGTCCGTAATCGTTTCCATTGGCCCGCTAAGCAGGAACCTGCCGTCTTTCATAACGATAATGGAATCCGCGATCGAAGAAACATCGGATACGATATGCGTAGACAAAATTACAATCTTTCCCTTTGCGGCATCCGAAATGAGATTGCGGAAGCGGACACGTTCTTTGGGGTCGAGTCCGGCGGTGGGTTCATCCAGGATTAAGATTGCGGGGTGGTTTAATTGTGCCTGTGCGATTCCTAACCGCTGTTTCATACCGCCGGAATAGGATTTTATTTTTTTATTTGCCGCTTCCTGCAGGTTTACCATAGGGAGCAGCTCTTCGGTCCGGGTTTTCGCTGTTTTGGCATCCAGTCCTTTGACCGCCGCCATATACAGCAGAAACTCACGGGCGGTAAAATCCGGATAAAAGCCGAAATCCTGCGGCATATACCCTAAAAGGGAATAGTACCGCTCCCGCAGTTTTTCTATACTTTTTCCGTTCAAGCGAATGCTGCCATACGTTGGCTTTAATACCCCGCAGATCATCCGCATCAATGTGGTTTTGCCTGCGCCGTTCGCACCGAGCAGCCCGTATATGCCAGGCGACAGGGTAGCATTTACGTGATTGACTGCACAGGTTGTTGCAAACTGCCTGCATAAATTTTTTAATTGTAGTTGCATAGAATACTCCTCCCAATTTTTTTAGATAGGCATAAAAAAAGCGGCCTATGCTGATAGCATAAACCACCTGTCTTAGGAAGACCTTTTTCCTGTCTTAATTGCAGCTTAATTTATTCCTCCTGATTTTGAGAGGGGATATGGATGATAAAATCTGTTCCAATCCCGGGCTCGCTTTTGACGGTGACCGTACCGCCGTGAAGCGTTATGATTTGCTTGGCTATGGCAAGCCCAAGCCCGCTGCTTTTTGGATTTTCTTTTGTGTTCGTCCCTCTGTAATACCGCTCAAACAGCCTTTCTTGCTCTATGCGCCCAAGCCCTGTTCCGTTATCTTGGATCGAGAGCAGAATGCCGCCGTTTTTGTCTGTATCCAGCCGAACGCGGACTTTTGTATCGGCAGGATTGTGCAAAAGGGCGTTTATGACAAGATTTGTAACGGCACGCCGGAATAAGGCGGGATCGATCGTAATAGACTGTTTTGGGATTTTGCTGTCAAAAGTAAGGTCGCGGTTGGAAAAGGCGGGATCGTTGATAATATCGATCAACCATTCTTTGACATAGCGCGTGATCCAAAGCTTTTTCGGATAAAACGGCATAGAGCCGGAATCTAACTGGTAAGTCAATTTTAAGTCATTGATCAGGTTTTCGGTATGATGGATATTTTTCAGGATTATATTCCCGTATTCCTGTATCGTTTTTGGATCGGCCGCGCAGCCGTCCGCAAGCATTTCCGCATATCCTTGTATCGGGGAAAGCGGCGTTTTTAAATCGTGTGTAATATTTGCGATCCATTCCCGCCGTTTCGTCTCCGTCTCTTTGCTGATTTGATCGGCGCGGCGGATTTCTAAGTCCATTTGATTCAAAGCGGCGTAGATTTTTTGAAACATCCCTTTTTCATGCAGTGGTTTGTACAAACGGCGGGAGATATTTTCAATCCCGTCCGTAATGCCTGACAATTTGCGGGAAAGCCAAAAGCCGTAAATAAGTACGACAAGGATCAGTGTGCCTAAAACAGCAAAGATAATAACTCTTGCTACCGGAGAAAGCCTGGCCACCCTGCCGCCGTTGTAATGCAGCGTATATTTACCGATGTCATAAGGAAAGCCTATGATATAGCTGCAGGTTTCCCCGGAATCGTGCAGGCTGTTTGTAAATACCGTATAGCCGTTTTGGTAATCGCTGGCGCTAAGCGCGATCAGTTCAGAAGCGGAATAGGTTTTTGGATAACCGGCAGGTTTGTTATGGGAGAAAATCTCTTTGCCGGATTCATCTACAAACTGAATCCATAAACCGTACTGATCCAGGCGGTTAAGCCCGATTGGTTCGATGGAAAGCTTGCCGTCCCGGTAGGAAGTCCATGCGGAAAAACTGTTTGTAAACGTTTGCGGCCAGCGGGCGATACTCATTCCTTCCGGTTCCGGTATGGAAAAAACATAATAGAACAGGCCGATCGCGGTGATTAACCCTATTCCTAACAGGATCGACAAAAGAAAGAGCAGTTTGAAAAAAGGATTGCAGTTTTTTTTACGTTTCATCCGGATTTACCAGCTTATAGCCGAAGCCTTTCCTTGTGATTAGGTATTGCGGGGCGGTGGGGTCGGTTTCTATTTTCTCACGCAGATGCCGGATATGGACCATAACCGTATTATCACAGCCCAAGCTGTCTTCTTTCCAGACCGCTTCGTATAAACGCTCCCGGCTGATCACGCGCCCTTTGTTTTCCGCTAAGTACAGCAGGATCTCAAACTCCCTGGCCGTCAGCGCCAGTTCACGGCCGTCTTTGCTTACCAGACAGCTTTCCGTATCAATAGTCAACGCACCGATTTTTATAGCGGATGAGAAAGCGGAATGCCGCCTGTACTCCATACGGCGAAGCTGCGCTTTCACCCGGTAAGCAACTTCTTTGGGGCTGAAAGGCTTAGTCACATAATCGTCGCCGCCGACAGCCAAGCCGAGTATTTTATCTAATTCATCGTTTTTGGAAGAAAGAAACAGAATCGGGCAGTCGGAAAACCGCCGGATTTGCTTACACACTTCATAGCCGTCCAGATCCGGCAGCATAACATCCAAAATAACCAGATCCGGCTGGATTTCCCTGCAAATGCGCACGGCGTTTGTTCCAGTATCTGCTTTTACAACGGTAGGAAAGCCCTCGGTTTGCAGAGCATTGGCAAGCAAATTTAAAATATCCGGCTCGTCGTCTACAGCCATAATGGTATAAGTATCTCGCACAGGTATCCTCCATTTGGTTGGTTGTCTTTGTATTTTTTGTATATTTTACTATAGCATATGCCTGGCATTGCTACAATAGGAAATTTGCTATGACCTATTTTAAGGAAGACTTTCCATTTGATTCCAACCAATCGTTATGCGGAAAGGAAAATGGTGAAGATGGAAGTGGAAACAGGGCTTCCAATGGGGAGTCGCAGCGGGCTACGTTGATTAAAATTAAATGCAAGCATTTTTCACTGTTACACCAAAAAATACATTGAGGGAATTTTCTTGTTATGTTATTCTTTTTATTAGGCAGGCATTTTCAACCTGTTTTTTGTGAATCTGCGTTATATTCAGGAAAGGAGGAGGGAAGAAACATGCGGATAATCGAATATTTTAGCTGTGACAGGCCGGCGTACTGGCTGGGTGAAATCGGAAAAAGCGATTGGAGCGCAGGGCAGTATTTGTATCAGTTGTTATATGAAAATAAGCTTGGCGATGTTGCCGGGGAAAATCCAAAAGTATTTATGCTTACAGATCAGGATGCGCTCCTTTCGTTTTGCACCTATACGCAAAAGGACGATATCCAGCCAACCGTTTTGACTCCATGGATTGGATTTGTATATACTTTTCCGAAATACCGCGGGCATCGCTATGCGGGAAAGTTGTTTCGGGAAATTGAGGATTTGGCCAAAACGGAGAACGTAGCGGATATTTTTATTTCGACGGATCATGTTGGGTTATATGAAAAGTACGGGTATGAATTTTATCAGGTTATGCGGGATCGAAATGGCGAGCTTTCCAGAGTTTACAGGAAACAGATCTATGACCAGCATAACCATGATACGGATGGACATACAGCCGGGGGCGGAAGCTTGTAAATGGGGCTGCGCACGATTTTTATTTCATTCTTATACAAGCACTTTACATACTGCCCGTTTGCCATTTGAACAGACGGCCGTAATCTTGCATGTTCCAGGGGAGACGGCGGTCAGGCTGCCGTTTTTGTTTACCACAGCGATTTTTTTATTCGATGTTTTCCATTTCGGAGTTAAATCGGTCGCGTTTGACGGCTGAAAGCTTTTTAGCAGCAATTGTTTCTGTTCCTTTGGTTTTATTACTACGGAATCTTCCAATGTAATAGACGTTACCGGAACCGATTTCGTATCGGATGTAAATGCCTTGATCCTTGCGGCAGCAGGGATATCGCAAAGCGCCCAGTCCTGCCAGGAAGCGGACGGGGGTGATACGGCCATATGCCCTGGCATCGTATGCTTCCGGCAGGCTGGTGCTTTTTGTGGTGCTGGTATGCAAACGGTTCGGATTCGAAGAAAGGAAGTTAGCCCCGTATACAGGCTTTGGAAACGGTGCGGACACAGGATTCCAATTGTGCAAAGAATAAGCGCAGGTTTTTTGACGGAAATATTTTTTCTGATTATTTGAAGCATGGGAATCTCCTTTCTGCATGATTGATTCTGACATAGCATGGCAAAATTTTGGTTTCGGTTGAAGTTGGTTGGGAGTGATGCTACCGGTTTGAGCGGATATTTATATTATAGCGTAAATGTTTCAAAGGAAAAAAATAAAAATCAAAGAAACAGGCGCGCTGCCATACCATTCGACAATGCAGATCAGGTGTTATATTTTTCTCACCGGACGCTGGGAGAGACAGCCAAAATGTAACATCTGATCTGAACGGTTACGCTTTTTTTCTCTGTTTTATCCGGAAAATCGAAACTGGCGGTTGCGAACCGATGTATTTTATATTATAATCTTTCGTACAAAAGCATGGCAGCAGGCCGCATGCGTTCCCATGTCCGGACGGCTGCGCGTTTGCATACACGAAGGGATAAAGCATGAACCATACTACAAGAAGAAAACTGCCGCGCATTGGGATGCGTATTATAAAATCCGCGGTTGCGGTGTTTATCAGTTTTGCTGCGGCAGACCTGGCCAACAGTGACGGCGTTTTGTTTTATGCCCACGCGGCGCTTTGGTGTATCCAGCCGCAGCGGGAAAATATGCGGATGAACGCGGTGCACCGGATGATTGGAACATTCATTGGCGCGGTGTTTGGCCTTGCCGTTATTTTAACAGACCAAAAACTGGCCCTATCCGGTATGTGGGGTGAGTTTTTCTACATAGGGATGGTATCGGCGGCAGTCATTCCGGTGATTTATATTACCCTGTTGATACGAAAACGGGACACGTCCTATTTTTCATGCGTTACTTTTTTAAGTATTGTCGTGACGCATATCGGGGAAGCCGACCCGTATCCGTTTGTATGGCGCCGCCTGATGGATACGCTGATTGGGATCGTAATCGGTATGGCGGTCAACAGTATCCGCCTGCCGTACCGGAAAGTAAAGGATACCTTGTTTGTGCTGTGCATGGATGACGAGATCTTATCCGAAAACCGGGCGCTGTCGTCTTACGGATATGTGGAATTAAACCGGATGCTTGATGACGGGGCGAATTTTACGATGTCGACCAGACGTACGCCGGCTTCCTTAATCGAGATGCTGCGCGGGATTGAACTCAAGCTCCCGGTGATTGCCATGGACGGGGCTGTGATGTATGATTTGAAAAAACATGAATACCTGCATGCCTATGTCCTTTCGCAGAAAACAGTGTGTTTCCTCCAGGAGTTTTTGGATGCCTATGATGTGAATTATTTTCTTAATATGCTGTTGGATAATGTACTGATTATCCAGCATAAAAATCAGTTCAATGAAGCGGAACAGGGGGAATATGAAAGACGCCGCTATTCGCCGTATGCCCATTTTACGACAAATGACAGAGTGGCGCATGCGCGCTGTGTGTATGTGATGCTTTTGCAGAAAGAGGATCTTATACAGGAAATCCATGACAGGCTCTTAGAGCAGGAGTTTTGTACCAAACTGCGTGTGGCGGTCTGCAGTTCCTGTGAATATCCTGGTTACGTTTATCTGAATATTTATAACCGGAATGCTACAAAAGAGAATATGATCGAATACCTGAAACAGGAAACCGGGCTTGCACATACGCTTACGTTTGGCAGCACGGAAGGTACGTACGATATTACGATTAAAAATTACAGCCGCAATAAGGGCGTGCATACGCTGAAAAAAATGTATGAACCGCTGCGGTGGAAGCATGGCCCAAAGCAATGCCGCTAAGGAACTGTCCCGAAATAACTTACCGATAGTCCGCAGGATTTTTCTTCGAGAGCACCACTCAAAAATCAGGCGCATAGCGGGCTATGTAACTGATTTTTGAGTGGTGCTCTCGGAGAAAAAGACAAGGAATATGGTAAGTGATTTTGGAACAGTTCCTTAGCTGCGCGCACAGGCCGTTTGGCGGATGGGTGCGTGCACGGATTTCATGAGTTACGGAAAGGAGCGGCCAGCTTATGGCAAGACGTGATAAAATCAACTATTATTTGGATCTGGCGGACGTGGTGTCCAAGCGGTGTACCTGCCTGCGCAGGCATTACGGCGCGGTCATAGTAAAAAATGACGAGGTGATTTCCACCGGTTATGTCGGCGCCCCGAGGGGACGCAAAAACTGTACGGATCTGGGCTATTGCCTGCGCAAAAAAATGAATATCCCGCGCGGGGAGCGGTATGAACTATGCCGCAGCGTACATGCAGAGGCAAACGCGATTATCAGCGCCGAACGGGAAAAAATGATCGGCGCCTCGATGTATTTATCCGGGCGCGAAGCGGATACCGGGGCGTATATCCAAAATTCCAATAGCTGCGCTATGTGCAAGCGCCTGATTATCAATGCGGGGATCAAGACCGTCTATATCCGGGATACGGATGAAAAATACCGTACGATTCAGGTGGATGCGTGGATTGCGCATGATGAATCGCTGGACGGTACGTACGGGTATTAAAAGAAATGGCAATTCGAAAGGATATTCATACCGCCCCCGCGGCGCGCATACAATAGTATCAATACCGCATAAGCCAGAGAGCCGTTATGAAAAAACGAAACCGTCTGCCTAACGATCTGAAAAACAGTGTCGTAAGGGCGTTAGACCTGCCGCAGGACTTAGCCTATGGATGTGTGCTGGTATCTGTTACCGGACAAAATGAATTGCTGATCGAAAATTATCGGGGCATTTTGGAATACAAAGACGACCATATCCGCATACAGGCAAAAGACTGCCGGGTATTGATCGTCGGCAAGCGGCTGGAAGTGGAATATTACACCAATGAGGAAATGAAAATCAAAGGCCTGATTGAACAGATTTTATATGAAAACTGAGGTGTAATATGCTGTTGCGTCTGATCAAATATTTTCGCGGTTATGTGGAGGTCACGTTATGGGGCTATGCACCCGAACGGTTTTTTAATTTGTGCAGCAACCATGACATCCTGGTATGGGACCTGCGCAGGCAGGGGGATGCGTATGATTTTAAAATCTCGCTGCAAGGTTTCCGCTGCCTGAAGCCCTTGCTCAAAAAGTCCGGCACCCGTGTCCGGATCCGAAAAAAAAGCGGGCTGCCGTTTTTCTTTTTTCGTTACCGCAGGCGCAAAATACTGTTTGCCGGTATTTTCGGCTGCATGCTTGTGCTGTTTGCGCTGTCCCGTTTTATTTGGAAAATCAATATCAACGGAAACGACAGTGTGACCGACGACAGCCTGCTCAAGTTTTTGGAAGAAAATCACAGTTCCTACGGCACTTATATTTCTAATGTGGACTGCACAAAATTAGAAGAGGAAATTAGAAGCAGCTTTAAAAATGTGATCTGGACGTCTGTGAAACGAGAGGGGACGACGCTTACGGTCGATATCCAGGAAAACCTGATTGTAGCCGCGGATCAGGCAAAAGCCGCCCTGCCGGATGATTTAAAGGACCAGGAGCAAAGCGGTTATGACCTGTTAGCGGTACACGGCGGAACAGTGGAAAGTATTTATGTCCGAAAAGGAACCCCGCTTGTACAAAAAGGGGATACGGTAAAAAAGGGGGATGTGCTTGTTTCCGGGCTGCTGCCGATCTACGACGACAGCCAGACCGTTACCGGTTATCAGTACTGCACGGCGGATGCGGATATAAAAATCCGTACAAAATACCAGTATAAGGACAGTTTTTCGGCCAAATATGAACAGCGCGTTTACAGCGGGCGTGTCCAAAACCGTTATGGGGTGGCGTTTGGGGAGGCTTTTTTTCAGATTCCCTGGAAGAAACCAGGCTATACGCAGTATACCGTGCTGGAGACAAAAAACCAGCTCCATTTATTTGATTCCTTTTATCTGCCGGTTTCTATTGTTAAGCGGACGTTTGAAGAATACGAAACGAGACAGGCAGTTTATACCAAACAGGAGGCAAAAGAGCGGGCTGCACGGAATTTAACGGAATTTTTGGAAAAATTAACGCAAAAGGGTGTTCTCATTTTAGAAAAAAATGTTATGATAAAAGCAGGCAAAAATAAATATACCGTATCCGGCAGTATTACGGCGCTGGAAAATACATTTCAGTATGCGGCAAGCACCGAACATTCGCTTGATCCGGGTACGGACGAGGAAGGGAATGCAGCAGATGGGTCTGAATGAAATCACAATGGAACTGCCGGCCGGGCATATGACCAATGTATTTGGACAGTTTGACGCGTATCTAAAAAAGATTGAACGTGCGTTTCAGGTGACGGTGATTTGCCGTGAAGGGCAGGTAAAGATTTTAGGCGACGCGAAAAAGGCTGCGGGGGCGCAAAGCGTGTTTGCGCAGCTTTTGGAACTGTCCGGGAAGGGCAATGAGATTACGGAGCAGAACGTAGATTACGCGATTGCGCTTGTATTCAGCGAGGAGGAGGTTACGCTTGCGCAGATAGACGAATCCTGTATCGGCTATACGGCAAACGGCAAGCCGATCCATCCAAAGACACTGGGGCAAAAGCAGTACGTGGACGCGATCCAAAGCCGGATGATCGTTTTTGGAACAGGGCCGGCGGGTACCGGAAAAACGTACCTTGCGATGGCGATGGCGATTACCGCCTTTAAAAAAGAAGAGGTGGAGCGGATTATTTTAACGCGTCCGGCGATTGAGGCAGGGGAAAAGCTGGGGTTTTTGCCGGGCGACCTGCAAAGCAAGGTCGACCCGTACCTGCGGCCGCTTTATGATGCGCTGCACCAGATTATGGGGGCGGACGCGTTCCAGCGGAATATGGAAAAGGGGTTGATTGAGGTGGCGCCGCTTGCTTATATGCGAGGGCGTACGCTGGACCATTCGTTTATTATCCTGGACGAGGCGCAGAACACTACGCCGGCGCAGATGAAGATGTTTTTAACGCGCATCGGGTTTGGCTCCAAGGTCGTTGTCACCGGTGACGCGACGCAAAAAGACCTGCCGCCGGATGCAAAGTCCGGGATGGATGTAGCGTTAAAAGTGCTGGAATCCATTGACGAGATCGCGGTTTGCGAGCTGACCAGCAAGGATGTCGTGCGCCATCCGCTTGTGCAGAAGATTGTAAACGCGTATGAGGTGTATGAGAAAAAACAGTTAAAACAGGAAAAGCGGCTGGAATATGTAAAGCAGGCAGCGGGACGGCAGCGCGGCGGACAAGCCGGATACCGCAGGCAGAACCGTTAAGCGGTGCGGCTGTAGAATATGCATAGGAAACGAAAGTACCAGAATGGAAAGACCGCCCCAAAGCACAGGCTTTTCGGTGCGGTCGTTTAGGAACGACGGAAGGAGAAGTGTGAAAAAGTCAGTATGGAAGAAAGTTGGATGAAAGCGGAACCAACAGAAGATAAAATGCTGGAACAGGATTTATTGGAGGAACGGTTTATCAAAAAGCGGGTGTTAAGGCTTGCGTTGCTGGCTGCCTTGGCCGTGTTATCCGGCGTGTTAATGGGAATGGTACACCGGCGCTCCCTGGGGGATGTGCTGGCGCTTGTGTTTGTGGATATCCTGTATGCGGGTATCCTCGTATGTTATCTGGAAAGTTTGCGGCTGCATCAGAAAGGGGAACCGGACTGCGCGGAGGATTACCAGCAGATGTGCAACTGTTTTGCGGTCAGCGCGGCGGCGCTGCTGCTCGTTTCCTTTTGCCCGCATTATACGGCTCCGGTTTTTGCGATCGCGTTCTTGCTGTCCGCGGGGATAGGCAAAGAACGTGCGCTGGTCGTTGTACTGTTTTTTAATGTGCAGCTCGCACTCGGCCTGCAGGCTTCTGTATACGTCATGTCCTGCTATTTGATGATGACATTTTTGGGCGTTATGATGACCGCGGTATACGATCAGAAGCAATACCGCAGGCAGACCGAACTGATCACCCTTGCGTTAAGCGCGGCTGTCCCTTTGCTGTTTCGCTATCTGGAATCCGGTACGCCAACGGCCTGGTTTGTTGTGGTTTGTTTGATCAGCGGCATGATCAGTGTGATCGGCATGCATTTTTTGTACGACAGCATGAGCTATTCATATGAAAACTATGACGAGATTTCGCTCAACACGATTGTGGACCAGAGTTTCCATCTGGTACGGGAGATGAAAAAATATTCCCAGGCGGATTACAGCCATGCGGTACGCGTATCCAGGGTGGCGGCGCACTGCGCGGTCAATATCGGGGCGGATGCAAAGCTGGCCGCGGTTGGAGGATTTTATTACCGGCTTGGTAAGTTTGACGGCGGCCCGCAGATCGAAAACGGGGTCCGGATTGCGCAGAATAATTGTTTTCCAAGGGCGGTCGTCGCGATTTTAAGCGAATACAATGGGATGATACGTCCCATTTCCACAGTGGAATCGGCGATTGTACATATTGCGGACATGCTTGTGACCAGGTTTGAGATGCTAGACCAGTCTACGCTGTCCAGTTCCTGGAACCGGGATATCGTGATTTACCAGGCGCTGAACGAAAAGTCTGCGACCGGAATCTATGACGAAAGCGGGCTGTCCATGAACCAGTTTTTAAAAATTCGCGAATTTCTGGCAAAAGAGGAGGAGCTGTTATGACGATCCGGATGGAAGAAGAAATAAAAGCAGACGTACCGTTTGATTATGAAACCGTTGCGCGCACCGTGATCTTGTATACGCTGGACCAGCAGTCTTTTCCGTTTGAAGCGGAAATAAACCTAATACTGACGGACGATCATGGGATTCAGGAAGTGAACCGGGAATTTCGATCAATCGACCGCGCAACCGACGTTTTGTCTTTTCCAATGATCGCGTACGATACCGCGGGGGATTTTTCACAGATCGAAATGGACGGCGATAATTTCAACCCGGATACCGGGGAAGCATTGCTCGGGGATATGGTTTTGAATATGCAGCGGGTAAAACAGCAGGCCCGCGACTATGGGCACAGTGAATTGCGTGAGTATGCTTTTTTGATTGTGCACAGTATGCTGCACCTGCTTGGCTATGACCATATCGAGGAGCAGGACGCGGCTTTGATGGAAGAGCAGCAGCGCGCAATTTTAGACGGCCTTCATATTTTAAGGGAAAACGGATAGATAGGATAAATAGGAATGAAACTCGTTTTTTTGGATAACCTATACTCGTGCAAATGAAAATTTACCAAATAACACCCGCTCACACAGGAATCAAAAAGCAGGAGAAAATGGATGAACATACGCAGGAAAAGGAACACAGGGTTAAGAAACGGGATGCGAAGAAACGCAGTACAAATAAAAAAAGGTGTTGGCGGCTATGGAAAACGCGGTTTAGCAGGGATCGTTCCAGCGGTTGGCCTGTGCCTATGCCTTTGTTTTTCCGGATGCGGAAAGAAAACGGAACCGGAGCCTGCTCCAAAACCGCCGCAGCCGGAGACGGTATGGGAAGATACGCTGACGGATCCGGAACCTGCCGCGCAGGATCCGAAAGCGGAAGATACGGTTTTTGAGGAAGAGACGCATGAAGGGCAGGCGAAAAGCTTCCTGACCGGGGAATGGATCGACCAGGAACTGGCGGCGCAGCGTCCGGTTTCCTGTATGATCGGCAATACGGAGTCGGCGCTGCCGCAGTTTGGCATCGGCCAGGCGCAGGTGATTTATGAAGCGCCGGTCGAAGGCGGGCTGACGAGGTTAATGGGTATTTTTGAGGACTATCAGCATATCAGGCAGCTTGGCTCCGTGCGCAGCAGCAGGCTGTATTATGCCTATTATTCCATGGGTTTTGACGCGGTTTACCTGCATTACGGACAGGCTTCGTATGCGCAGGGGTTTTTGGAAAGCGGGCAGATCGACGATTTAAACGGGATGGAATATGAGGTCGACGCGGCGGTTATTTACCGCGACCAGTCGAAAAAAGCGCCGCATAACGCCTACGCAACCGGAGAAGGGCTTGCCCGGGGCATTGCGCTGAAGCAATACGATACACAGCATGCGGCCGATTACAAGGGGACGTTTCGGTTTGCCGAAGACGGCAGCCCGGTAAAATTAAAAGGGGCGTCAAGCAGGAAAGCCGGCGCCGTACAGCCGGGCTATCTGGTCAACAAGCCGTATTTCGTATATGAGAAAAAAGATGGCCTATATTACCGCTATCAGTATGGCGGGCGGCAGATTGACGGGGCGGACGGCAACCAGCTTGCAGTAAAAAATATTATTTTGCAGCATGCCACCGTGCGGGTGCTGGATGAAAACGGATATCTGGAAGTCCAGACGACCGGGAGCGGCAGTGGGTGGTATCTTACAAACGGAGCCGCGCAGGAAATCACATGGGAATGCACGGACGCGTTTTCCCCGGCCCGTTATTATGACGGCAGCGGGAAAGAAATTACGCTGAACCAGGGAAAAACGTGGATCTGTGTCGTAGACCAGTCTGCGCTGGAGCGCGTGCGTATTTTGGAAGACGCGTCGAATTTGCAATAATCAGGAATGTGGAGAGTTATGGCAAACAAGAATAAGAATCGTAGCTTTTTAATGCAGGGAGGGACACTGGCGTCTGCAGCGATTATAGGCAGGCTGATTGGGTTGATTTACCGGATCCCGCTGACGTCGATTATCGGGGATGAGGGAAATAATTATTATGGGTGCGCGTTTGATATTTATAATATTATGCTCTTAATATCTTCCTACAGCCTGCCGATGGCCGTTTCTAAGCTGGTATCCAGCTACCGGTCCAAAGGGGAATTAAAAAACGCGTATAAGGTATTAAAGTGTGCGACGGGCTTTGCGCTGGCTGTCGGCTCGGCAGCGTGCCTGCTTGTATTTTTTGGGGCGCGTTATATAACCGGAACGATTTTTCATACCCCGTTGAGCCTGTACGCCCTTTGGGTACTGGCGCCTACGCTGTTGATTACGGCGCTGCTCGGCATCTACCGCGGTTTTTTCCAGGGGATGGAAAATATGTTTCCAAGCGCGGTTTCCCAGGTATTGGAACAGTTGGTGAACGCGGCGGTCAGCGTGCTTGCGGCATATTTTTTATCGTCGGGCGGAATGCGGATCGGAAAAGTGCTTGCAAATGAAAGCGGCTACCGCGCAGCCTACGGTGCCGCGGGCGCCGCGCTTGGGACGACAGTCGGCGCCGCGGTTTCCCTTGTATTTTTATATATTTTGTTTCGGGCGTTTTCCCGTTCGTCGAAGCGCAGGATGGGCAGAGAACATGCAAGGAAAGTAACGTCCAGGCAGTTATTCCGCATTATGCTGCTTACGGTTCTGCCGATTCTTGGAGCCAGTGTGTTATACAATATCAATATCGTGGCTGAACAGGGCATTTTTAAGCATATGATGAAAGACGCCGCGTCGCCGGAGCAGATTTCGGCGTGGTGGGGTATTTTTTCCGGAAAATTTAAAACGCTTGTGAATTTTCCGGTCGCGGTTGCCGCAGCGATCGGCGCCGCCTGTATCCCTGGGATCGCGGCAGCCAGGGCCAAAAAGGATAAGGGGGATGTGGAGAAAAAGACGGAGCTTGTGATCCGCTTTTGCGTATTGATTGCGTTTCCGTTTTCCTTTGGGCTGATGCTGTTGTCGGCTCCGATTATGGAATTTTTATTTCAGGATACCGAGCCGTTAGCCAGCGGGCTGCTGCTTGCAGGCGGAACTACAATTATCTTTTATTCGCTGTCTACCGTTGCGATGGGTATTTTGCAGGGAATCGGGAAACTGCGCCTTCCGGTGATCAACAGCGCGGCCGCTTTGATCCTGCATTTAATCACACTCGTCGTATTGTTAAAATATACCGATTTAAAAATTTATGCAGTAGTCGCGGCTATGGCTGTATTCAGTATCAGCGCTACTTTATTGGATTTGTTTGCGCTGGTCCGCTGCGGCGTATGGACGCCGGAGTTTATGAAGACATTTCTGCTTCCGGCCGTATGCGCTATGATTATGGCGTCCTTTAGCTGGGTAATTGAATTTGGGTTAAGCCAGGTGACGGTGCATAAATACGTGACGGTACCGGCTGCCATTGTATGCGGCATTTTGATTTATTTTGCGCTGCTGCTGATCCTGCGGGCGCTGACAAAGGAAGAGATGAAAATGTTTCCGGGAGGCAGGCTTGTGCTGCGGCTGATGGGGCGTCTGGCAAGGGCATAGCGGGAATGCGCAGCCACACGAAAGGATTTTTATTTTGAAAAGAAAATATTATTTAATAGACACGGAAAATGTAGGGGACAGGTGGTTGGACCTGCCGGATCAAGCCGGCAAGAAAGACCACATCATCTCCTTTTATACAGAACATCACTCAAACCATCTGGAGAAATATCTGATCAAACAGGTACATAATCCAAAAATCGTCTGGCTGGAATGCGCAGCCGGAAACAACGCGCTGGATTACCAGCTTATTGGGGTGCTGTCTTATTTAATCGCAAAGCATCCGAAAGCGTCTTATTGTATTTATTCCAACGATACGGATTATCAGGAGACGGTGGATTTTTGGAAAAGCAGGGGGATTGAGATTCGTACGAAAGGTTTCGCGCTTTCTGAAAAGAAGCCGAATGATCAAAAAAAGCAGAACAAAGGAAGCAAGCAAGACAAAGCAAACAAGCAAGACAAAGCAAACAAGCAGAACAAAAAAGCTAAACGTAAACAAAAAACGCAAACAGCGGGAAACCAGCCCGTACCAGCGGACGGACCAAACGGCACGCAGGCATTGCAAAAGAAGCAAAAAGCGGGACAGGAAACACAGGGAGCGCAAAAGAAGAAAACGGGCAGACAGGCAGCGCAGGCAGTCAAAAAGAAGAAAACGGCGAAACAAGAAAGCGCACAACCGTCTGTAAAACAGCAGCAGAAAGCAAAACAGGCAGGCAAGCAGGCAGTTTGCGCACAGCAGGCGGAAAATGACAAACGGTCTGCCATGCAGCAGGTTATGGCGGACATTGCCAAGTGTGTGCCGACGACGGATTTAAGCAGTTGGTATTGCATCGCGTCCGCGATTTTAGGTACGCAGGACGGCAGGGTATGGTATTGCGGATTTAAAAAAGACGCAAAGCTGCGCAGCGAACTTTCCGTATATTATCAAAACGACGCGTCTGTGCGCGGGATCCACCTGGTTACAACGGCGCTGCAGGTAAAAGGCTTGGATCCGGACGGGGCAAGGGCGGCGTATGAAATTATTGTTAGCCATGGAAAGGACGATTTAAAAGGGATCAAGCAGGATTTCGATCAGAAATTTGACCGAAAACTGCGGCAGAAATATTACCGCACGCTAAAGCCGTTGGTAAAAGTAATCCATAAAATTGCCTGACGCGCGGCAAAGAACAGGGAGGGGCGGCATGCCAGACTTAAATATCAGCCGAATTAACGAATTATATCATAAATCAAAAGCCGAAGGCTTAACCGAAGCGGAAAAAAAGGAACAGCAGATGCTGCGCCAGCAGTATATCGCGGCGGTTAAGGGCAGCATCAAAAACCAGTTAAACCAGATCGATCTGCAGATGGAAGACGGCACGATTGTCAATCTTGGTGAAAAATATGGAAAACATTAGGCAGAATAAACAGGTTAGAGACAATAGGCAGATTAGAAACCAGTTTCGGGCCTTTTATAAAGCCCGGCGCGAAGCGATGCCGCTTCGGCTTACAGAGCGAAAATCCGGGGAAATTTGCGCGCATATTCTCCATTGGAAGCTGTATCAGGATGCGGACGCGGTTCTTTTTTATTATCCGCTCGGAAAGGAAGTGTCCTTGCTTGCGGTGATAAAAGACGCCCTTGTACAAAAAAAACACATTGCGTTTCCAAAAGTAACCGGAAAAACGATGCGGTTTTATGAGGTTTGTGACCTTGGGGAATTACGCGCGGGCAGCTTTCAGATTATGGAACCGGACAGCGCGCACAGGCAGCCGATTGCCTGGGAACCGGATCTTTGTTTTGTCCCGGGAACGGCGTTTGACCGTAAAGGCGCCAGGATTGGCTATGGCAGGGGATACTATGACCGTTATTTTGCGGATAAAGAGACCGTTTTAGCCGGGTGCGCGTATGAATGCCAGATTGCCGGATGCCTGCCGATGGCTGCATGGGATCAAAAAATGGCGTATCTGATAAGTGAACGCGGGATTTTAAGCGTATAAAAAACGAAAAAGAAAGCAGGAAACAATGGAACAGGAAAACAATCTGGAAGAAATCCATCCGGAAGAAATCGAAAGGAACCAAGAACCGCCGGCAAAAGAGCCTGCCAGACAGTATTATTTTATGGAAAAATGCCGGCGGGCCGTAAAAAAAGAAGAACAGCGGCTAGGGCGGCGGATGACATTCCATACGGAAACGTTTGGCTGTCAGATGAATGCCAGAGACAGTGAAAAACTGGCCGGGATTTTAGAAGCGGCCGGTCTGGAAGCATCCGACAGCGAGCAGGCGGATTTTGTGATTTATAATACGTGTACGGTGCGGGAAAACGCAAATAACAGGGTATACGGCAGGCTTGGATATTTACATAGTCTGAAAAAGAAAAATCCGGCCATGCGCATCGCATTGTGCGGCTGTATGATGCAGGAGCCTGGCGTAGTGGAAAAATTAAAGAAAAGTTACCGTTTCGTAAACCTGATTTTTGGCACGCATAATCTGTACCGGTTTGCCGAACTGCTGGCGCGGTCCCTGGAAACGGACGGAATGGTTGTCGAGGTATGGGAAGGGACGGACCAGATCGTGGAGGATCTTCCGGCGCAGCGTAAGTACCCGTTTAAGTCCGGGGTCAATATTATGTTTGGCTGCAACAATTTCTGCAGCTATTGTATCGTACCGTATGTCCGCGGCAGGGAAAAAAGCCGGGAACCGCAGGATATTTTGCAGGAAATCAAACGCCTGGCCATGGACGGTGTGGTAGAGGTCATGCTCTTGGGGCAGAATGTCAATTCCTATGGAAAGACGCTGGCCCATCCGATGACGTTCGCGCAGCTTTTGCAGGAGGTCGAAAAAATCGACGGGATCAGGCGGATCCGTTTTATGACCTCACATCCCAAAGACCTTTCCGATGAATTAATAGACGTCATGTGCGC
Organism: uncultured Eubacterium sp.; assembly: GCA_910586045.1. Lineage (GTDB taxonomy): Bacteria > Bacillota > Clostridia > Lachnospirales > Lachnospiraceae > Eubacterium_J. The sequence goes on along the minus strand of CAJUIH010000040.1, from coordinate 6,157 downwards.
ATCCAAAAAAATCTGCAGGCATCTGCATTTGCCGTTACAGTCCGGCAGTTCCAGGATTTTAAAGGCCATGAACCGCCATTACAGCCAAACGCAGTATTTGGAGCTGGTCGAAAAAATCCGCGGGTCTATGCCGGATCTCGCGCTGACGACCGATCTGATTGTAGGGTTTCCGGGGGAAACAGAAGAAGACTTTCAGGAAACTTTGCGTGTAGTAAAGACCGTCGGTTTTGACAGCGCCTATACATTTATTTATTCCAGACGTACCGGAACGCCCGCTGCGTCCATGGAGGGGCAGGTCGAAGCGTCTGTCGTAAAAGACCGGTTCGACCGTCTGTTAAAAACGGTTCAGGAGCTTTCCGCGGCAAAAGCAGGCCGTTTGACCGGCAGCATCCAAACGGTGCTGGTAGAAAGCGTAAATGACCAAGACCCTGCGCTTGTAACAGGCAAACTGGACAATCATGCGACCGTCCATCTGCCCGGTGCGAAAGAACTCGTTGGGAGGCTGGTGCAGGTGCGGCTGGAAGAATGCAGGGGATTTTATTATTATGGGACAATCGCAGACGACGCTCTACAGACATAAGCCGCCGGTAAAGCGGATGACAAAGACGGACTTGCTGCTGCTTGCGCTGTTGCTGTTAGCCGGGTCCGCGGGCATATGGTTCGTGCGCGCCCGGGCAAGAGAAGGCGCCGAGGTCCGTATTACCGTGGACGGGCAGCTCTATGGAACCTATCCTTTGTCTAAAGAAGCGCAGGTTGCGATTTCTTTGGACGGCCCGGTTACAAATACGCTGCTTATTTCCGGCGGCAGCGCGCGCATGGTGCAGGCAGATTGTCCGGACAAGCTCTGTGTACAGCACAACGCGGTTTCCAAGCAAGGGGAGACGATTGTGTGCCTGCCGAATAAAATTGTGGTGGAAGTCACGGGAGGGAAAGCCGCATTTGATTCCGTCGCGCGCTAAGGAAGGAGTTGTGGGAGCATGAAAAAAACCGCGCATCTAGGTTTATTTTTGTCGCTTGCGCTCATATGCAGCTATATCGAATCGCTGATCCCGTTTTCGTTTGGAATCCCGGGCGTAAAACTGGGCCTTACGAATATTGTAATATTGATTGCGCTCTATTATATGGACACAGCGTCCGCGGCGGCCGTTTCGATTCTGCGAATCATTCTTTGCGGGTTTTTATTCGGCAACTTGTTTGGTATTTTATACAGCCTGGCAGGCGGGGCGTGCAGCCTGTTTTGTATGGCGCTTCTAAAACGCACGGGCAAATTTAAGGTTATATCCGTCAGCGCGGTCGGCGGCATTGCGCATAACCTTGGCCAGATTATAGTAGCGGCGGCGGTTGTAGAAAACGCAAATTTATTCTACTATTTTCCGGTACTGTTCGCTGCGGGAACCGTTACCGGGATCTTAATTGGGATCGCGGCACAGGAGGTGCTGCTCCGCCTGCCGCCGGGGCATATGTTGTAGCAAAGGGGAAAATCTATGATTTCATATATCAAAGGTATCCTGGCGGACCAGTCGCAGGAGAGCATCGTCGTAGACGTATCCGGCATCGGCTGGCAGATTTTTGTATCCGGCCAGGTATTAGACCGGCTTCCAGGCATCGGACAGCCGGTAAAAATACATACATGGCTCCAGGTCCGTGAAGATGCGATGACGCTGTTTGGCTTTTTGACCAAAGACGACCTGCAGGTTTTTAAACTGCTGCTCGGCGTGTCCGGGATCGGGCCGAAAGGGGCGCTTGCGATTCTATCCGTAATGACCGCCGACGAGCTGCGGTTTGCCGTACTCGGCGAGGATGCCAAAACGATTGCCAAATCGCCCGGGGTTGGGCTTAAAACAGCCAGACGCCTGATTTTGGAATTAAAAGACAAAATCAGTTTTGAAGAAACATTTGCGCAAACATTTGCGCAGGCAGGAGAAACGCCCGCACAGGAGGACCTGGCCGGAATCAAATCGGAAGCGGTCATGGCGCTGACCGCGCTTGGCTATTCGTCGACGGAAGCGCTGAAAGTTTTGAGCGGTATTACGATCACGCCGGATATGGAAGTGGAAGCGCTGTTAAAGCAGGCGTTAAAAAATATGTCCATGCTTTAATTAGCGCCAGTTCCTAACATTGAAAGAAAGGAAAGCCGCGGCTATGGAAAATCGAGTCATCTCCACACAGATTCAGGAGGAGGATCTGTCTGTAGAAAAAAATCTCCGCCCCCAGACACTGGACGCATATATCGGGCAGGAGAAAGCAAAGAAAAATCTGAAAATCTATATTGAAGCGGCAAAACAGAGAGGGGAAGCCCTGGACCATGTGCTGTTTTTCGGCCCGCCGGGGCTTGGCAAGACGACTTTATCCGGGATTATCGCAAATGAAATGGGGACGCATATGAAGATCACCTCCGGGCCTGCCATCGCAAAGCCAGGGGAGATGGCGGCGATTTTAAGCGGACTGCAGGAGGGGGATGTCCTGTTTGTAGATGAAATCCACCGTTTAAACCGCCAAGTAGAAGAAGTGCTGTATCCGGCTATGGAAGATTATGCGATTGACATTATGATTGGAAAAGGGGCTACGGCGCGTTCTATCCGCCTGGATCTGCCGCATTTTACCCTGGTAGGGGCCACGACAAGGGCAGGGCTTTTGTCAGCGCCGCTGCGGGACCGCTTTGGAGTAATCCACCATCTCGAATTTTATACCGTATCCGAGCTGCAGACAATTATCCTGCGTTCCGCGGATAAACTGGAAGTGGAAATCGATGGGGACGGAGCCTACGAGCTTGCCCGCCGTTCGCGCGGAACACCTCGCCTTGCCAACCGTCTGCTCAAGCGGGTGCGTGATTTCGCGCAAGTCAAATATGACGGCAGAATTACAAAAGAGGTAGCCGCGTTTTCCCTGGACTTGCTGGAAGTGGACAAAATGGGGCTGGATCAGAACGACCGCAGCATCCTTTTTACGATTATCAATAAATTTGCAGGCGGTCCGGTCGGGCTGGATACGCTCGCGGCGTCGATCGGGGAAGACCCGGGGACGATAGAGGATGTATACGAGCCGTTTTTAGTACAAAACGGGCTGATCAATCGGACGCCGAAAGGGCGTACGGCGACAGACCTTGCCTATAAACACTTTGGAATTGGAAAATAATGGTTGTTTTTCCTTATAAAAGCCAGTATAATAAAACAAGATAGAATTGCTACGCAGAAATTAAGGGGAGTACGAAAACATGGCAGAAAAAAAAAGTACGGATGTAATGATAGCTGGAAAAGTATGCAAAGTGAGCGGATATGAGGAAGAGGGGTATCTTCAAAGCGTTGCATCCTATATCAATGCCAAGATTTCCGAAATTACCGACCGGGAAGAATACCGCAAGACTTCAAATGATATCAAGTCTATTATGATCCAACTAAATATTGCGGACGACTATTTCAAAGCAAAGGCACAGTTCGAGAACGCGGAAGAAAACTATAAAAAGGCGGAAAAAGATCTGTTTGAACTCAAGCATGAACTGGTAGATACGCAGATGCGGGTAGAAGAACTGCAGGAAAAATTAGACCATGCCTGCAGGGAGCGCAACCAGAAAACAGACCGGGAGCGGCAGTTGGAAAAAGAACTGCAGGATTTGGAAGAAAAGCATAAACTGCTGTCAAACAGCGCAAAAGTAGCCGAAGAAAAAAACCGACAGTTTGAGGAAATGCTGCGTTTAAGCGAGCAGGAACGGCGGGAATTACAGGCAGTCAATAAAGAATTGCGCCAAAATAAGGAAAAACTGGAGGAAGCGCTTGCGGACGCGTTGCTGGGAGCGGCAAACCAAGAACCGGACGAAGCGCAGCAGGCAGAAGCAGACCAGACGCAGGAAGAACGTAAGGGCAGGGAAAAAAAGGCAAAGAAAACAAAACCGGCGAAAGAGGCGGAAAAAGGGACAGAAAAA
>CAJUIH010000040.1:0-2138 GCA_910586045.1 uncultured Eubacterium sp. | reverse complement strand
GACAGAAAAAGAAACCGAAAAAGTAATCGAGAAAGAAATCGAAAAAGAAACAAAAAAAGAGACCGAAAAGGAAATCGAAAAACAGACACAAGACCAAAAACAAACAGATCATGAAATACAAAAGTCGGATGTGCCGGATTTAGACAGCGCATCCATTAAAACGTCTGATCATACGGACAGGCTGGAAGAAAAAGAACCGCCGGCGCATGCAGACGACAAATGGGGCGCGCAGCAGGAAAGAAAGCAGCCGTTCAAAGAAGCAATTGAAGAAATAGAAGAAATAAAAGCAAAACAAGCCGCAGGCCCTCCACAAGCAGCAGAACCGTTTCCTTTTCGGGGCCAGGCCAAAGAACCAATTCCGGCAATGGCAAAACTATCCGAGGAAGAACTGGAAGAACTGCTTGCCCCAGTAGATCCAGTTCCGGAAATGGACCCTAAGCTGCCTGAAATGCCGAAATTATCCGAAGAGGAGTTAAAAGAACTCGTAATACCGACACTTGCGGAATTATCGGAAGAAGAACTAAGCGCGCTGCTTGCTCCGGTGCAGGAGGCGGACGCCGCGGATTCACAGACAAGCCGTAAAGAGCAGGATATAAGCCGTTTACCAAAGGAATCTCCAGCGCAAAAAAGCACTTCCACAGGGACCGATTTGTGGATGTATGGGATGGCAAAAGGGAAATCGGCCTTGGAGACGTTTGCAAAAAAATCCGCTGCGAAACCGCAGACAGACAGTCCGAAAAATGACGAAGCAACGGCTGCGCCGCCGGATCCGGAGACGGCCGTACCGCAAGAACCCAAAACCGAAAGCGCGGCGATCATCATAGAGGCGGAAACAGAAAAAGATACGGATACGCAGGCGGCATCCGCAAAGGACAAGGCAGCAGTCCAGGTCAGCGAAAACAGCGAGGGCATTTACCCGCAGCAGGGGGCCGGCACAGAGCCTAAGGCTTCGGATCCAGTACAGGAGGAACCAGCCGGAGCAGCGGATCATGAAACAACGGAATCGCAGTCCGATGCCACACCCATGGAAAGCGCTGCACAAGAAAGCGGAATTTCAGCGTCAGCAATGGAGAAACCCGAACCGGAAGATACACAAGAGCTGACATCCACGCTGGAAAAAATCGGGATAGAGGAAGATCGTTTAGCAGTATTTGGCAGCGCTTCAATTACGGGCAGTTTTACAGCGGAGCAGGAAACGGATGACGATTGGGAAGACATCCATGCACAAACAGCGTCGGAGGCTTTCGCCGGAGCGTTTTCTTTTGACAAAGACGAAGAAGATGCATTGGAAAACATCACGCCGGTCGTTACCGAACATGTGAAAGTACGCGGATCTGTAATGGAAGAAGTTTCTGAGGAAGACGGGCCGGAACTGATGGAACTGGCGCGGCAGATCGAAGAATTGGAACGCCAGGAAAAACTGGAAAAGCAGGAACTCCAGCAGCTTGAAAAATCGAAGAAGAAAGGGAAGAAGAAGCAGAAGCGGAAAAGGTGACCTATGAAACGGGATTGCATTTTGATTGTGGAAAATACGAAGTAAAAAGAGAATGCCGGGGAATGGCTGCTAATATGGCGTCATTTCCTGGTGTCTGTTTATTGTTCAAGAGACGGTAAAATCCTGTCAGCCATCCTGTTGCGGTTTGTCAAGGACTTTTTCATCATTTTATTTCGGATTTCCCTGTTTTCCATGCTCTAAGTCGTGGAGAATGACACGCTTTAGCTTGTCCTCTACGCATTGGGTTCTTGTGGCAGAAAAATGTACTTCTACTAAATTCTTTGTCTTGCCAATCGTTTGTTGCACGCAAGGCGGTGTCTGCCCTGTGGTAGTGGACTGAATATTGTTGTTCATGTTCCTCCTTTTGAGTACAAAAAAAGACGCATGGTTTACAATTTACTGTTCCATGCGTCTATACGCTGTTTTTTGATATTAAGTTGTTTTGATGATTATGCTAACTGTAAAATTTCTGCTTCAATCTCTTTTAATTCATCTATTGACAGTGAAGATACACAATCTGCAATTTCTTCCAAAGTCATTTTTCCCTTTCTTATCATTTTTTCGGCTGTTTTTCTTTCCGTTTCCCTCTCTGTCTCCCTTTTAATATCTTTCTCATAAGTTCTCATAATCTGCTCATCATCAA
>CAJUIH010000039.1 GCA_910586045.1 uncultured Eubacterium sp. | reverse complement strand
CCGGTAATCTACGTCACCAGGGCAGAGTTATCTATAACAAAAAAAGCCGCGCAGTAGCTGAACATCCGTCAGTTACTGTGCGGCTGATATGAATTAAAATCGGTATTACCGGGTTGCTGCCCGTTTGTCCTTTATGTGAAATGGTTCCTTATCACCTCCCAGTCTGCCCCCACCAAAGGGCGTATTGTAATGGAAAAAGAATGGTGGCAAATCCGAAAATCCTCTCTGATTAAGATTGCTCATGGATTTCTTTGCTTTCAGAAAACAACAACATATAGTATTGTATACATTATTTGTTTCTGTATTTAGTGTCATATGCGCGCTTTACAACACCTGAGCAACCTTGGTAATAATGGGTTTTCCGATTTGTCCTTATTATACCGTAAGGGCATACTTGCTGTTCCATCCTGATTAATAAAGGCTGGGATTTAAAACGCCTGCCGTACTGGATAGGACACGAAGATGCACAGACCACGCTCAATATCTATTCCCATTTCAACAAACAGCGGCTTAATTCCAGTGAGATTGACCTGAGCGAAATATCCATAATGGCATCGGATTTATTTGCCTAGCTGGAAATTGGGTAACGGATAGGGTAACGCCCGGAAATCCTGCCACTTTTCCGTCTCTTTCCAAAACAAAAAAAGAACCAGAAACCCTTTATCCAAGCGGTTTCCGGTGCCCCTGCCAAGAGTCGATGCGACAGGATTTGAACCTGCGGCCTCTGCGTCCCGAACGCAGCGCTCTACCAAACTGAGCCACGCATCGCACTAAACTATTACATAAGCAATTTCTCTCATTGCCTAAATTATAATATCATAATACAGATCATTTGTCCAGCTATTTTTTTATTTTTTTCAATTTTATGCCACTTCGAATCAATCATTCAAATAGCCGTTACATTTTGGCTCGCCATACGCTGAAAGAGACGGTTTGCCTAGCTTGCTGACAACCCCTGAACCGCAAACCAGATCTGTCCCTTTCATCCGACGTCCTCGCAGCCAAAATATAACGCTTTCTCCGAACTGTTCCCTCTTCGAAACGCTTGCTTTTACGCTTTTAGCCAAAAGTTTCAAAATCCGATCAATCCGTAACAACCTCTTTTTGCTCTATATATGGTACAAATCCCATTGGTGTCCGTTTTTCGTGTATAGACATCATATAATTATGCCAAATGTTCCCCGGATATGTGGATCCCATCAGCCCCGGCAATGTCTGCGGCTGATCATAACCCACCCATATGCTTGTGGTATAATATCTGGTATAACCCACAAACCATCCGTCTTTGTTATCATCTGTCGTTCCGGTTTTTCCTGCTGCAGGCATGTCGCCAAGTCCGAGTCCTGTGCCTGTACCATTTACCAAAACAGTCTGCAGCATATCCGTCATCATACGGGCCGCATTTGATTTATAAATACGTGTGCCTTCTTCTTCTCCCGTTTCTTCCGGTTCGGATGTATAGATTAAATTTCCCTGTGTATCCTCGATTTTTATGATACAGGTTGGTTCCCGGTAGCAGCCGTCATTTTGCAGCGCTGCATAGCCGGCAGCCATCTCAAGCGGCGAAGTACCGATCGTAAAACCGCCCAATGCTATCGGAAGCCGCTCGTCTTCTGGAGATAACTGTGAAAAATCCATGGCTTTTAGATATTGCAGTCCTGCAATTGGTGTAATCTGATCCAGCAGCTTCCATGCAATGGTATTTTTGGACGCGTTCACTGCTTCCCGCATTGTCATGGCACCTGCATAGGAACCGTCCGCATTCGCCGGCCCGTCCGGAATCGGCTCATCTACCACGACGGTATCCGGTGTATAACCGCGTTCCAAAATCGGGGTATAAACAAGCAGTGGTTTGATCGCACTGCCCGGCTGGCGAAAACTCTGGTATGCGCGGTTTAATGTATATCCCTCATATTCCTGTGTCCTTCCGCCAACAACAGCCGTTACATAACCAGTTGTGTTATCTATGGTGACGCCTGCCCCCTGCAGTTTATAGATCCCTTCGCCGCTTACTTCCGTAAAATCAGATAGTCCCACATCCAGTGCGTCCTGCAGCTTTTCCTGCTGATTTAACTGGATGGATGTATAAATCCGATAACCCGAGCTATAAAGGCTTGCTTCACATTCTTCATGCAGCCGGCTGTATTCCTTTCTGTAAGCTTTCTCTTCTTTTTCGCTGTCAAAATAATGCTGAAATACAAAGCCGCGCGCTTTCATTAATGCACGGATTGCGCAGTGATTGATAAAGGTTTCCACATAATTATTTTTTTCTGTACCTTTTTTTCGTTTCAATTTAATTTTTTTATCTTTTGCCTGTTCTGCGGCATCTTTTGAAATCATTCCCTGATCATACAAACCGTCCAAAATCAGGTCCCGCCGCTTTAGGGTATTTTTCTTATGTTTCAGCGGGTCAAAAATCGAAGGGTTATTTGGGATCGCGCATAAAAAAGCGGTCTGTGACAGATTCAGTTTGTCTATGCTTTTGCTGAAATATCCCTGGGCCGCTGCCTGGATCCCATAGTAACCGTTTCCAAAATAAATGTTATTGACATAAAATTCTATGATCTGGCTTTTCGAAAACTTATCCTCCAGATTGCGTGCTATAAAGATCTCTTCCATTTTCCGCTGCCATGTTCTGTCTGTAGTCAAAAAGACGGTACGCGCCAACTGCTGCGTAATCGTGCTGCCTCCCTGGGTCACCTCCCCATTCTGCAGCATCGCAAGAACGGCCCTGATAATTGCCAGGTAATCCACCCCTTTATGGTTATAAAATTTACGGTCCTCGACGCTTACAAAAATGTCCTCCACAATTTCCGGAATGTCCTGATATTCAATATAATACGAATCTTTTTCTCCTTTGTATTCTTTCAAAAGATCCCCATGCGCATCATAGACCAGCCCTGTCTCACCTTTACGAAACGTTTCTGAATTCGCTCTTGCCGTTAAAGTATCCGCATCTTCTTTCAACAGGCGTACTTCATTCGCATACCCTCCCGCAAAATAATAAATTCCGGCACCTGCCAGCAAAATAAACAATACTAACTGGATTTTAAAGAATAACCAAAAACCACGATATTTCTTTTTTTTCTTTTTTTCCATTCCGCTTAAACCTTTCTATTATTTAATCAAAATATAACTATTTCCCTATTTCAGTGGATTTATTTCTACAAATATTTTACACATATTATGTTCATTTCTCAAGAGCATATTTCACATATTGCAGAATTGATGCGGTTATCGTTATTTTTCACGACACTGCCGTTTTTTGGCCGGAATAGGAATGCAGCCGGTTATATTATTTCAGAATTTAGACACAAATTCATGCTAACATATGTTATAATGATTTTTGATTACAAAATCACCCCATTTTAAATGACAGGAGGTACGATCTTGAAAAAGAAATTTACGATACTATTGCTGACTGCCTGCTTACTTACTGCCTGCGGGAACAAGGGAGTCATAACCACCGGCGAAAAACCGCTTTCCAATGCAGCATACGATACGGATTATGTATCCCTTGCACCTTACACCGGACTAAAAGCAGAAAAACAAATTTATAAGGTTACAGACGAGGCTGTAAATAATGCGATGAAAGAACGCCTGCGTGAGTTTGCAGAATACAAATCCGTAAACCGCAAATCCAAAACGGGCGATTCGGTTTATGCAGACTATTCGATCTCGATAGACGGCTCTGAAGTGGAAAAAGAATCAGACTATTATTTTACCATAGGGGAAGAAGAATTCGGTACCGCCTTTGATAAAAAAATTACTGGTGTTTCTACTGGAGAGAAACTGGATTTTTCGATTGACTATGAACCCGACGACGCTTCTTCCCAGTGGGCCGGCCAAACGGTTGATTTTCATATCGAGGTAACTGATATTCAGGAAGAACTTTTACCGGACGCCGACGACGCTTTTGTAAAAGAGAACATGGAGTATGACAGCTATCAGGCATTTAAAGATGCGACGCGCCAGTCTGTGGCTGACCGCTACGAAATGAAGAGTACCGAAACCCTGCAGGAAGACCTGCTTAAACAGGTCATTGACTCTTCCCATATTTTACAATATACCAACGACCAATATGAAAGCGCAAAAACGGAGGTGGAAAATGCCTACCGCAGTTATGCCGAACTTTTTGGAACCGATTTGGATTCGATCTATGAACAATTGGATATGACCGATGAAGATATCGAATCCGACATCCAGGCAACGCTTGCGCGCACATTGATTGTAAATACGATTATTGAAAAAGAACAATTCTCCCTCTCCGATGCGGACTATGAGGCAGGTATTGCCTATTATATGAAGAAAAATGACTATGAATCGAAAGATGATTTTATGAAAGATTACGGAGAAGAAGAAATCCGCAAACAATTACTGGAAGATCAGGTTCTTAATTATCTGATTGCAAAAGCCGAGATCACAGAGGTATCTGCTGCCTACACAGAAGATTAATGGAACCTGCCGATGCGAAAAAATATTTAGCCGCGATATTATAGAAACGGTTCATTCTATCGCGGCTAAAAATATTAAGATATTAAATTTTATTTTATTTTTCCTTTCTTTCTCATGTTATCGGAGTCACTGCTCCATCTGCCTTCCTAAAAATCCCGCGGCTGTCATGGCAAGTTTGCTTTCTGTTTCGCCGATCTTTGTTTTTTCATCTTTGTTGCATAAGATGACGGAACCGATTGCATCTCCCTCGCAGATAATAGTACTGATGGCCTGCGAAGCAAAATCTCCATTATCATCCAAGGTTACTTTAACAAATTCACTTTCTTCTTTGCTTGCAACCATACTGTTACGGTCTTCCATTACACATTCCAACTGATGGCTGATCGGCTTGCCTTCAAAATCTTTTTTCCCGTTACCGGAAGCCGCAATCACATGATCGCGATCCGTAATACACACCAGCATACCTGTCGTTTGTGCCAAAGATTCCGCATACTGCCCCGCAAACTCACTTAATTCTCCAATCGGAGAATATTTTTTCAGGATAATTTCCCCTTCCCGGTCGGTAAAGATTTCAAGCGGATCCCCTTCCCGGATACGGAGTGTACGCCTGATTTCCTTTGGAATAACAACACGCCCTAAATCATCTATACGTCTGACAATACCAGTTGCCTTCATATGCTAAATTCCTCCATTTACAGATTTTACTTTTTCCTCAAGTAGTATCTGTAAATAGGAAACTTTTATGCATGCAGAAATAACTGGGAAATCCGCTAAAGCGAGTTTGAAAAATGCTTTAACGAATTAAATGCGTCAGCTTATGCCCGCCCGGTATCGATTCAAGTTCCTCATCGCTAAAACAGCGGATCTGCAGAATAACAATGCCATATACGATCACAGCCGTTCCGATTGCAATGACGGCTGCGATATAAACGCTGTCAAAGGCCATATTTAAAACATAATATAACGCAAATGCTACCACTCCCATTACACCGGAAGCTGCCAGCGGTTTAAAAAACGTATTCATGTATTCCCACCGGTATCCGACTTTTTTTGTAATGGCCCGGCAATTTAAGATACTGACAATCAACGGAAAAATAACATTGCAGATCACCAGCGCATAGGCGCTTAGTTCCGTAAACGTTAACAGGATCCACACAAGCACCACATGAATGGCCAATGAAATGGCTGAATTGATGACCGGAAGCCTCATATAATTATTCCCCTGCAGGACGGATGAGGTCAAGGTAGACAATGCGTAAAATACAACTGCACTGGAACCCGTCAATAAAAATATAACCGCCTGCTGATGATATGTCACCAGGCTAGGAAACAGCATGCGCATAATTGGTTCCGCCAAAACAGCAAGCCCAACGGCAGAAGGAAACGCAATCACCATATTCACTTTTATAATCTGCGTAATCTTTTCATGCACGCCATGCATATCATTCTGCATCTTGGACAATACAATGCTTGGCAGCGTAGATGCCGCCATAGAGGTGGCAATCGCTACCGGCAGATTTACCAATTGGTTGTACTGGGTGTTATATACCCCAAGCAGAGCGGTAATATCATGCGCGGCAATCTCTTTTGCCCCCATCAGCTTGCCAAACATCAAGTCGTCAATCGTATATCCAATCTGATACGTCGTCTGGCTTAAAATAATAGGGATAATTGTTAAAAATAATGCCTTATTAATATATTTGCCGGATTCCAATTTTTCATTTGGATTTAACTGCCCCTGGTACTGCACACTGGCAGACATAAACAAAAATCCCATAAACAGCAGAGCCGCAGCCGCCCCGGCCAGTGTCCCAAATGTACCGCCCGCCGCGCCAAACGATGCCGCCTGATCAGAATCCTCATAGATCTTTAGAAACTGCCAGGTTGCAAATACGCTGATGCCCGCATTTACAATCTGTTCCAAAATCTGCGAAATAGACGTCGGCACCATGTCGCCATGCCCCTGAAAATATCCCCGGAAAACACCTAACAGCGCCACAATAAACGTCGTAGGAGCAAGCACACGCAGAGGCATTTCCAGCCCTGGACGGTCATAGAGGCGTTCAAAAGCGCCCGCACCAAAAAAAAGGATGTTCATGGCCAGCAGCCCTGCAATGACCGCATAAACCAGAGCATTCGTCACTACGGTACGCATATTCCGGTATTCCCCTTTCGCAACCCGTGCGGATACCATCTTAGACACTGCCAGCGGCAGGCTGTAGGAAGAAATGGTAAGGGCAATCCCATAAATACCGAATGCCACAGAATAAAGCCCATTCCCTTCATCCCCCATCATATTGCTCATAGGGATGCGGTAAGCAAATCCAATTATTTTTGTGATTAATCCTGCCCCGGCCAAAATCCCGCCCTGCAGCAGCATATTTTTCTTTTTCCCTGCCATGCTTCCGTCTCCTGTTTCCTATGTAACATTTACAATGCACAACGCATCTAATTTCTTTAGTATAACATATCTTGATGTATCTTTTAAAGATTTTTATTCAGAATCTTGTCGATACGGTAACAGTTCAGATAGGGTGTTACATTTTGGCTGCGGGGACGCCGGATGAGGGACGCAGGCCTGGCCTTGCGGCTCCGGCTCCAGAATGCCGGACAAACCGTCTCTCCCAGCGTCCGGCCAGCCAAAATGTAACACCCTATCTGAACTGTTACTCGATACGATTCCAATGGCAGAGTTGCTCGATCATTCCCCCAATTCCCAGTCCAGCCCGCTGTGATAAGACTGATGCCCAAGCAGGTCATCAATCTGTTTTAATATCCTGTCATATGTTTCGCAGAATGCGTCCGTCTCATACAACTGATCCAGATACCGTAAAATCCTCTGATAGCGCACAGAAGCTTTTTTTATCAATTCCGGTACACTGTCCGCGGAGCGCATTTGCTCATTCCACGGATTGTACCATTCCATATGCCGCAGATTTAATGGATCCTCGGTGTACTGCAGCCTGTCGCATGGAATAACCGGCGAAATAACCGCGTGGCCAAACAAAAACTGTTCCGCCATATTGGCTATTTTTCGTTTGTAGTTATGCGGATTATAGGTCAGACTTGTCCCAATCTGCATAGACCGTATTGCTTTGGCCAAATATTTTTTGGAAAGCGCAAGCTCCGGAAAAACCATGTTATAGGCAAAATACAAGACCTCGGCGACAACCGCACGTTCCTTTGCACCAAATGCAATCGTCTTTGCATATGGAAACTGTGACGGCCGGCATCCCGCGTAGCGCATCAGCAAACTGGCGTCCATATCTGATTCCAGGGCAATATGATCTGCGTATCCTTTTTGTTTTAATTCTTCCCCAACCCCGGTCAGACAATAAACATACGGATGCATCTGCGTATCCAGTACATAGTGTGCGATAAACCCGGCCGCATACGCCTGTGCCGTACGGCGCTTTTCCTTTTCCCAAAACAGTTCTGCAGCTTCTATTAAATAGTTCAGAAAATCCCCGGTCCATCTTGTATGCACAATAGAACCCGGCCTAATTTTTCTGATCTGTGACGCCAAATGATAGAAAAAAAGATCCGGGCCCTGCAGCCCCAGTTGAAAGACTGTTTGATGTTCCCCTACGCTTTCAAGCAGCGTACAGCATGTATCCGTACGCCGCAGACGTTTCATATTTTTTATTCCGAATAGGTAATGCGTTGTAAAACCTGGCATAGATCCATTCCTCCCTCCCCATTTTTTACGATTTTCAATCGAAAACCCCCGCCATTTTCTACCTGCCAGCAAAAATAATCCTGCTGCGGGCGCGCAAAATGTTCCATAACAGACATGATGGAACCGCCATGCATGATAAAAACCGCTTTCTGCACCTGCTGTGATTCCAAAATCCTTAGCTGGCCGGCAAACGCACGGATACAACGTTTCCGAAATCCCTCCCATGTCTCTGCTCCCGGAAATGCGCTTCTTCCATTCGTATCCAAATAGCGCTGGTAATCATTGTCATTTCGCAATTCTTCATAATTCTTATATTCAAATTTACCAAAATCCATTTCCTGTAAGCCTTGAACCCGTACCAGATCCAAAGAAACCTGCCCCATATACGCCGCTAACAGCTCCGCCGTCTGGATACAGCGGCGCATCGGACTCGTTAGTATCCGCACGCCGCAAAAAATCCGATCCCCCGTATTGTCCCACACGCAATCACTCCACGTAACAGACAACTGACGAACCAGCTCTGCAAATTGTCTGCGCAGCCGTTCCACACCCTGTGCGCATAATGCCTCATCCGTACGCCCCACATATCGATGTTCCAGATTCCCTCTCGTCATTCCATGCCTTATAAGCAAAATTTCCATTTAACTTTTTATATATTCCTTTATTTTTTCTATATTTTCTTTCGCTATATCATAACCTTGCTGATACAGGCCGCGCAGTTTTTCGATGTCCGTTTCCGTTCTGCGGATCCCAAGCGTATCATTTGGAGCAATCACATACAACTCCCCTGCCTGCTCCATGTCGCGGATTTTCTGCATGCACAGCCGGTACCGCTGTACGCGTGTTTTCAGTGTTTCCACAATCTTTGGATACTTCCAGTACAAGGCTTTGGTAATTCCGGTACCATGATCTGATTTTTTAACATATTCCCTTGGCCTGGTCAAAACCACAATATTTTTATCACATCCCGCTTTGATAGCCTGTGCAAAAGGAACCGCATCCGCCAATGCCCCATCCAGATAATAGTGGTTTTTTATTTGTACAGGCTGAAACAGCACAGGCAGGGAACAGCTTGCAGCCAGATAATTATTCATTTCGGGTGTCCTTGGTATAGGCAAGTATTCCGCCTTTCCGCTATGGATATTCGTCATACACGCTACAACCTCTCCCGGATACCGCGCAAAGGACTCATAATCAAACGGAACCAGTTGATCCGGTATTTCAGAAAAGACAAAATCGACATTATAATACGTTCTTTTACTTCGATTTAATAAATGTCTGATTCCCATATATCTTTGATCCTGTATATATTTTTCAACGATTTCCCAATTCCGGCCTTTCTGTTTCGATAAATACGATACTCCGAACGCAATTCCCGCAGATACTCCGATAAAATAATCCGGCATCAGATCTTCTTCCAGAAAGGCATCTGCCACCCCGCTGGAAAAAATTCCTCTGTTCGCCCCTCCTTCAAAAGTAATTCCTAATTTCATATCAGACTCCTTATACTGTAAAATCAGCTAGATCTAATTTCCTGTTTTTGAGCAGCACAGGATTTTACATATAACGTTACGCCTTTAATTTCTGTTACGTAAGCACTCTCGCCTGCTTCGATCACTGTATCATAATCTGTACTTTTAGCAGACCATTCCATACCATTACAGACTGCCGTTCCTGTTCCGGCCCGGTTATCAATCCGCTCCGTCACCCGGACTTCTTTCCCAACCATCATTTCATAATTGGTTTTAATCATATGTGGTTTGACATACTTACGTACAAACGGCCTTGTAAAAAGCAATAATACCACGGATACAGCAAAAAACGCAATTACCTGCAAAACTTCGGAAGACCCTGCGGCAGCCAGAACCAGTGCGGCAAACGCTCCGCCCGCAAACCAGATACTGACCAATCCAACCGTAACCATTTCCGCAATAAGAAACACAATCATAAAAGCCAGCCATACAAATACTGGCGTGGATAAAAAATCAGCCATAACAAATCCTCCATTCCACGATCAAACAAACGCTTTCCATTGTCAATACCGGCTGTATACTGATTTTATTGTAACAGCATTATGAAAAAAACACAATGCTGTCTTTGGAAAATTGCGTTGTTAAATCTTACTATAAAAGAACTGTACGAAGCTGCAATGTATCGCCGTCAATATAAACTCAAAACCCTAGGAAAAAACAATCATCCTGTTTGATGCGCCAAAAACGTTACGCCAATTAGTATTGTCCTTGTATTTTATTATTGTATATTTTTACCTATTTATAATTTATTTTCGTTAAAAATATTCTTTTTAATTATAAAATACCAAAATTGATCTTTATTTTCTTTAATAAATTTCTATTTATTATTTTATCATATTTCGTTTTTCCTCTTTTTTTATCGAATTTATATATAATTATATAAACTATATTTATTAAAACCTTATATTTTTATCTGTAATAATAGCTAAAAATTCAGATATTTTGTTTTCATAGTTTATTTTTGCCGGTAATCTATATTTTAGGATTTTTCCGCCTTTAAAAATAGCACGGTTTTTTATCTGCATGAATCAACAATTTTGTCCAATTTTTGCAGAAACTTTATATCTTCCAAAGATACGTTCCCCAATCTATATATTCGGTGATTGAATACTGCACAATAAACCCGATAAACGGCGGGCCAGAAACAAATCATATTGTGCTGAAATTTTACGCCGTTTATATATTTTCTAAATCGCGGGATCTTATTCCCCAAAACAAGGGGCGGCACTTCACGCAGCGCCGCCCCTTATTCCTATTCCAACTGATCTTCCTATACCGCGATCCGGCTTACTGATCTTCCGTCACTTTCAGAAAGATATTCTCTGTCTCATCCTGTACCGATAAAGATACCTGGTATTTCTTGCCGTCAACAGTAACTGTCTGTTTATCCCCGTTTTCCAGGTCAAGTTCTTTTGCTTCCCCATTTTGTTCTAAATATACCTGATTTGCTTCCAAACGCACTTCCCCATTTTCATTAAGACCGGTATCCTTATCGGTTCCCACATAATATGTCAATGCGGCTTCTTGAGATCCAGGCTCCCCGGACTCGGATTCTGCGTTGGTCCGCACAAATTCCTCGGTTATCTCTTCCACAGTATTGTCATTTTTTAATTTAGAATTTATTTCTTTCGCTTCTCCGTCTTCTGAAACCTCAAACAGTTTATAGTTCACATCTGTATCCGTTCCGGAAAAATCCGCCGCTTTGGTTTCCAAATAGGATTCCGTCTCCGTCTGCAAGCGCTCCTGCTGTCCTTCAGACGCTGCTGCCTGGTCATTGGCGGCAAATATAGTAATCGCCCCCGCCAACATCATAACCGCGCCTACAGATCCAATTTTTGATATTTTATCGTATTTCATAATCGACTCTATCCTTTCCTTTGTGGGATTTTTTCCAAATCCACTGCTAAATAACATGGTTTCTTTTTGATTCTGTGCAAGCATCAGCAGTGTCATCGCATAATTTTCGCGATTCTTCCTGCCATACAGTGCCAGCACCCGCTCGTCACAGGATAATTCCAAGTCTTTTGCCAGCAAATCATGCATGATCCATACCGCCGGATTAAACCAGTGCAGGCTGACAGCGGCTGCGGACAGCAATTTCCATAGATTATCCCGTTTCTTAATATGAACCATCTCATGCGCCAATACAAACTGCATCTGGCGATCTTCCATATGCAGCATTTCTTTTGGAATGACAATCCGCTGATGAACCACACCCCGAACCAATGGAGTCGCCAGACGGTCATGTGTCAGGATTTGCCCTTTGTTTCTGCCCTGCTGTCTGCATCCGACCACTCTGCGGACGGAGGTATACAGTTCTTCCAAAGAAGCTGTTTTGTTCGGGCCGTCGGTTCTTTTTGATCCGGCCGGGAGACACTCCAGCGGAATTGCTTGTGAAAGAAAGCGTTGCTCTTTTCGAAAACACCATACGAAATACATACCAGATAGAACTGCTCCAACCAACCATAGATAACACAGTCCCATCGGAATCTTTAATGTAAAACCGAACCGGCTAAAATCCGCATGTTCCGCGATCCCGGAAGAAGCCGCTTCCTGAACCACACGTCCTGCTGATTTCTGTTTTCCGGTATCTTGTCTTTGCATGACCCGCTGCATCAAACTGACGGCAGGCGTTGCAATTCCTTTTTGAAACGGCAGGTTTACCGGTAAAAATAACCGGACCAGCACAATCATCCAACAAAGGGCAAATACCTGCTTTGGCAGTTTTGAACATACGAATGTACGCATCAGCAGCAGAAATAAAACTAATACACCCGCTGAAACACTCATTTCCAATAATTTCATAGGCTATCCCTCTTTACCGCTTTATTCCTGGCCGGAAAGTCCGGCAATCAGCTCTTTTAACTGCGCAACCTCCGCTGCGGTAAGCTTGCTCTCTGATAAAAACGCCGCAAAAAACTTCTGTTTGGATCCGTCAAACATCTTATCTATCAATTCCCCTGTTTCATAATTCTGCACTTGCTGCCTGGTCACGAGCGCATGGCACTGAAATTTTGGATCACTTCGCGCGATGGCTCCTTTTGCAATACATTTTTTTATTACAGTGTAAGTTGTATTTCGGTTCCAGCCAATCTCTTCCTGCAAAATCTTTGCAATTTGCCCAGCCGGCAGATCACCTCCCGCGTTCCACAGTGTATCCATGACTTTGAGTTCAGAATCAAATAATTTTAGATCCATAACTTTTATCCTCCCCTTTCTGAAAAATGACTATTGCAATAGTGTTCTTCATATACGAATACTATCACAATAGTCATTTTTTGTCAATGCTTTTTATCTATTTTCTTTATTTTTTAATTTTAATCCTTTTTTTCGAGCTGTAAGCGCCATATATTTTATTTCCCGCGGAATCCACTTGGTAGGCGCGTACCCGAACGTAATATGTTTTTCCTTTCTTTAAATTTTTAATTGTTTTACTCGTAGCGGATGTATTGACTTTCTTTACACCGGAAGAAAAATCTTTTTTCATCGAATAACCGATCTGATACCCTTTCGCACCCGATATTTTCTTATACTTAACCTGTAACTGTCCGCTCTTTTTCGATGCTACGGACGGCGCCGATTCTTTTGCGGGCTTTTTCACTTTACTCCAGCGCGCAAACAACGTCATAGATTTTTCCGGTACTAAGATGTCGCTTATTTTTTTACCGCCGGTACTGGACGTATACCATCCTTTAAACAAATAATTTTTCCGTACGACGGACGGAAATTCATCCAGTATGTCCCCAACATCAACAGTAACTTTACTTTTGCTTAACTTTGTGCCGCCGTTTGCATGAAAATTGATTACGTAATAGGACGGCGTTTGCGACGGTTGATCCGATGGCGTGCCGCCGTTTGTATTTCCGTTGTTCGTATTGTTTCCTGGGGTATTTCCGCCGCTTGGAGTCTGCGGATTTCCCTCTGTCGCCGTGATGACAACTTCTGTCGTAAAATGATCATAAGTAATGACAATGCGGTTGCTGCCCTCTGTAAGGATCCACTTTGACGCAGTGTAATTATCCACTCGTTCCGATTTGCCGTCCGCGTAATTTGCGGTTACGGTAAGGCCTGTGACAATATTTGTCCCTACCGCCGTCGATCCGTTATAGTTTGCGGAAATACTTTTTATGGTTTGATCGGACCAATTTGCGTAATATACGGTATTTTGCGTAATTCTCGTAACCGGGGTCAGCCTGCTGCCTCCGCCGTTTACCATGGTATACCACCCTTGGAAAGTCGCACCCTGTTTTGTTGTAACAGGAAGCGTCATGATCAGATCATCCGCCTGCACGACCATTGGTTCAACAGCCGTCCCGCCCTGGCTCTCAAAAAATACCTGATAGGTAAGCATGCCGTTGGTATCATCACCGACCACGATGACGGACGCGGATTGCCCGCCATAGCGAACGGTAATCGTATTATTTCCTCTAAGAATCCGATAATTGTCAACTGTAAAATCCGTTACGGTTCTTGACGACCCTCCCGCAAAATACGCAGTAACAATAATGTCCGATTTTCTTACATACGAACCGCTGCGGATTGCGCCGCCGCGATACTCCGCCGTAATCCGGTCAGCGACTACAGTCGGCGTACCTCCCGCATTCCCATTTTCTCCGGTGACGTTAAAGGAAACGCTTTTTCCGCCCAAACGGACGGTTAATGTATTCGTCCCCAAGTGAATGACAAATGGATCTATGGTATAACTGGTTGTCTTATATAAATACTCCCCGTTCGAGAGTTCTGCCATAACATTCAGGTCAATATATTCCAGCCTGGTTGTTCCGACCGGCTTTGGCCCGCCTTGATAAATAACGCCGATATTTTTAATCGTAACTCCCAGTACTTCCACTGTTGTGGAATACTCACCGTATCGTACCGTAAGTTCATTTTTTCCTTCTACAATCTTATAATCATCTAGCTTATAACCCGTTGTAATCTGTTCCTCATGGTCTGTATAAATCGCCGTAACACGCAGATCTTTGGAATCGATCCATTCGTTTGTCCCTGCCATCAGGTATTTTCCCAAAAATTCGGCCTTTATGCCTGTCATTGTAACTTTTTCCCAACGGGCATAGAGCGTTATACTCTGTGTCAATATAGTGTCTTTCGTTACCTCGCTGCCCGCTTCACGCTCGTTGTACCAGCCCCGGAAAACATACGAAGCCTTTGTCGGCGCCGCAGGCCACCGATCACCGGCAGGCGTACCGCTTTCTACTGTAATCGGCTCTATGACCGCAGGCGTACCGCCATTTGTATCAAACGACACGGTCAGGGCACCGCCGGAAGTGCTTGCGGCCAGTACACGCGCTTTTTGCAATCGCTGTCCCATGCCCGGTGCCGCAGTATCACTGACCGCTTTTTGTGCGGCCTTGTCTGCCCCGGTTTCCCCCGCAGAAACATGTATGCCGCTTCCCGCAATCCAGATTACCGCGAACAACAGCGTAACTAAGAATGCCAGAAGCTTAGTTCCTGTTCTTTTTTGTACATTACACATCATAATTCCCCCTTTTTTGTATATTTCCCTGTTTATACTGCAATCCATTGATTTCAGATAATTGCCATTCCTGCAGCGATTCCTCCGCTATTCCAAATGACCCAATTTTGATCTGCTTCATATTCCACTTGTCCATATTTCGTGCAATCTGGTCACGAAGCCAAAAAACAATCAAACAAAGGGAAAGGCAGGCAATGACAGCAATCGCGGTTCGTTCCAGTACTTTCGACATACTGAGCCGTTTTTTTTCAGCCGGTTTTTGTTTCCGCATAGTCCTTTCCGGCTCGTTTTCTGTTTCCATTTCCGCTTTTGCCGTACCAGAGCCTATGTCGGACACGGTAGCCGTCTCCATGTCGCTGCAGCTTTGCTCGGTATTGTTTTCCTCCATTTTTTCTTCTAATGAATCCCAATCCACTTGTGCGCCTGTGACATACGCGTCTTCCAACGCATTCCAGTCAGGCTCTTCAAAACGATCAATATTTTCTTGCAATGCGCCCCAACCGTCTGGTTCCAATCCCCCGGACTTTTCATCCAATCCATTCCCATCCATTTGTTCTTCTTGTTCCATCGGTTCTTCAAACGGATCGAAGCGAATCTGCCCTCCAGTGACCGGCTCATCCGCAAACAAGTCCCAATCAGCCGTTTCCTGCTTTTCTTCCTGTAAAACCCACTGGTCCGGAAAAGCCCCGTCATCCTGTTTGTCTAACTGCGCTAGATCTTCGAATGGATCCCAGTCGTTTTGATATTGCGAGTCTTTTTGAGTGTCCAAATCCGATGCAAACGGATCCCATGTCATAATTTCCGCCGCTTCCTGATTTTTTATCTCATCTAACACAGCCGTTTCCGGTTCATTTTTTTTCTTTCCATGCTGTTTCTTTGATTTTGCGGCTTTTTTTCTAAAATAACCTTTCCTCGATAATCCCGTATTGGAAGAATCCCAAGGCAGCGGCTCTTCTTCCTGCTGGATGGCCGGCGGTTCTGTTTCCCGTAAAAACGGCGGCAGAATTTCCTGGTCATCTTCGATCTGCTTTTTTTTCTTTTCCGGTTCTTCCAGCAGTTTTAATTTATATTTCAATGTTTCAATAAAGGCCGCACCTAACTGCGTCTTAAAAAATCTGTCCTGCTGTACTTCCAACTCCTGCAGATATTCAAACCAGTTTTCTTCTTCCCACTGCCAGTGTTCCTGGATTAACTCCTGCAGTTTTTCGATATCTTTCATCAGGTCTGACCAACGAGCTTTCATTTTACCGGCGGCAATCTGGCTTATAATCTCAAGAAACCCTTTTCCCAAACGGCCCGGCATGACTCTGTCCTGATTTTTCAGCAATTTTTCCAGACATGTGTTAAGCTGTTGATCGTTCATACGCCAGCCATCTACAACCACTTGCCTGCTGTTTAATAGAACTTTTTCTTCAACTGTCCACTCTATCATATTTTTTCCTGCCTTATTTTTGATATCCCACTATACATCCCCTTATTTTTCGTCTTTTATATATTATCGTATTTTTCGCCCGTTCTCTTAATTGTCTGTGAATAAATTGGCCTATTTATCCTGTTCTCTTTGCTACAACTACGAGACGTCCGTTCTCTTTTGTATATTCACAGGTAGACAGCATCAAAAGCTGATCCCCATACCGCAAGGACACGCCGGTATCATACAATTGATTTTCCTGTATAAAATCCATGCAATCCTGAAATTCACTGTCCGTAGTATAGTTATAAAACTGATAGTAACGAAATCCTTTTTCCTCCTGGTATAAAACCCTTGTTACTAATACGGCGGCAATCTGATAGGTTCCGGTTTCATAAATGGTATCAAACTGTATGGTAGGATGCTTCTTTAAAAAACTTTGCTCCTTATATTTTTCCAACATTCCAAAGTAACGGCCATTGCTCATATTGTGCCCGTAAATAACCGTATTATCATCCCTGGGATACCCGCAGCTTTTGCTTTCTACAAACAATGAACCCTGCTCGTTTTCTCTGCCTGTATAATCACGGTGCAGATAATAATACCGTTCCTCTTTCCCGGAGTCCTGCGCTGACTGCATGACAGGGTAATCAATCTCTGTACCCGGAATACAGATCCAGCCAAATAAATCCGGATAGCTTTCATAAAAGGACTGGTACCGCGGTAAAATTTCAGGAACCAGATCCTCGTTTTTGTCGTTTGATTCATCCTCCATCCCGGTACTTTCCGCATCCGGGTACTTTCCCTCATCGAATCCAGCAGACCCATCGTCTGTCTGAGCATCCGGAATTTGCTGGACCCCGGACGAGTCTTTCCGTTGATCCAATTGCTGGCGCTGACCGTCAGACGGAACCTGTGACACTTGATAACTGCCCGCATCCGCCGTCGACGCAAAATTACTGTCAGACGGTTCCTTTTCCTGTTCCTTTTTTTCTGTGCTGCCAACTTTTATTTGATCAAATACCGCGGATAAATACTCCAGTTCTGCATCCAAATGCCCCTCCCGGATCTGCGAACAAAGATAACCGCAGAAAAACCCAATGGAAATGAAAACAGGTATCCAAAGGACTGCTTTCCCCGCTGCCTGTTTGCCTGTCTGCTGTTTCGTATAGCTGCTTAGCGGGACGCTTTCGTTTTGCTCTTTCCGCGGTTGGTTTTGCTTTTTCTTTATTCCAAAACGTTCCCATACAATATGGACAAACCCGTCTCCGAGCCAGCTTACAAATACATTTTTATCTTTCCTGGATAAATAGGACAACGCTTTACGAATTTCCGACTTGTGATTCCAGCTACATGCCATACAGATTTTTTCTATCGTTTGAAGATCTTGATGCAGCCGTTTTTGTTCTTCATTTAAGTTTAGTTTTAATTTATAAGCAATTTGTGCTGTAAACGCATCTCCTAATTCAGTATTAAAATAAAATGATAGATCCGCTGTCAGCTTTTGATACTGCTTGGCCCAGTAGTTTTCATCCTGATTTTGTCCGTTTTTTATCAAATCCTGCATATAACGGACATCTTTTTGCAGTTTTGGCCAGTCAATTTCCGCTCCCGTGTCCATCTTACGGCAAATATGCTCTAAAAATTTGACCCCAATTTCCCCTGCAAAGACCAGTTCTCGCTGGTGGATCAGGTCTTTACAGTAATGCTTCATCTGCCGTTCACTCATACGCCAGCATTCTGCAATCATATATTCGATATTTTTTAAGTCTGCCCATTCAATATTCCACTTCATTGTCATCCTTTGTTTATTGCTGTTATGCTGTGATTGTTTTCTTTTATTATAGCAAGAGTAACCGCAGAACTCAAGCGTTCCGGCTAAATTTCATTTGTATGCCGTGCTTATACAAAACAAAACCGGACGCAGGAAACGGGAAGCAGGCTCCTGCTTCCCGTTTCCACCGATTACACCGGTTACACCGGTTACTCCTTTCTATGACCATTTAAGTCAAAGGTCTTATGCAGTTTTCTTTCCGTTGCCGCAACCGACAGCAGCATCACGCCTACCTGTACCAGCAGGATGACTGTCCCAACAATACCGATGACCCGATTGCTTTTTCCAAGCGTAAAAACCATGCATAACAAAACTACCGGAGACATGGCGCAGCCGCTGCGCTGCCAGATACTGCCGCAGCACGTATGGGCGTAATTCCATGTTTCCATATTTAAGGAGGACATTTTTGTCCGATAACCATAAACCGGGTTTATTTTTTTCGGAGGATGTTTTTGAAAACTCCGCCCAAATCCAATCATCAAGAATGGAAGCAATAATTCGTTGACTAACATAAAAATCCAAAATCCCATTTTCCAACTCCCCGCAGCCTTTCTTCCTAATTCTTTTTAAATACGTCCTATTATACGATATTTTTTCTCTATGAACGTATAGACAACCATTAGCCCAATTGCCCAAAACATGATACCCAAAATAGAAATAACAGCCCACGCAGAATTTTGTTTTACCAGCAATAACGGGATTCCAAGTGCGATAAACAAAACCGCGGATAAAATCCACATCTTCGCCATCGCCCGGTTGTATTTTTTGATATCGGTTACTTCGATCTTTTGCTGAATGTTCCAAAATCGCACAGGGCTTTTCGAGATAAGCGCATAGATTCCCAGCCCTATAAATACTGCCCCCATACATAGCCATGCTAAAAATGCAGAAATCATAGAAATCCTCCTTTTCTTGCCTATAAATGGCAGACCATTCCTTTTATTTCATATATAGTCCCGCGATCTTCATCGATTTATCAAACAAAATCGTATAAGTGACACTTGTATTTTTATATGCGGTATTGATTTGAACTAATGCCAGCGTTTTTCCCATCTGCGTGTATTCCTGCATATAAAACTTTCCAAATTCTATAAAATCACCCCAATCGCTGCTGACCGACGCCCTTGCCTGATCCATGCTGTCTTTGTTTAGCACCGCTTTCATTTCATCAATTGAAATCTTCTTTAGCGCTTCATAGTCTTGCGCATCCAACAGCCTGATAACTTCCCTGCTGCGTTCCTCCAATGCTTTAGCCTGAAAAATGCCGCTTTTTTCTATCTGCGCCGTTTTCGGCAGAAACCACAAAACAGCACAGATCAGCAATACAAGCACTGCCGCAATACAGCCTGTCGTTTTCAGCAGGATTCCTCTTTTATACAGCTTGCGCTCCCTGTCCGGCAGGTTTTGGTTAAATTCTTCCGCAATGACAATCGGTTCTCCCATACGCAGCATCACTGCTGCCATTGTCTCTCCGTTCTGCAGATCTATTTCCAGATCAGCAAGAAGCTGCCTGCGTATTTCTTTCCGTTTTTTCCCGGAACATTTGATTTTTTTTACAATCTGGTTTACATACATGTTTGCTGTCATATCTTAGTCCTCCATAATCTGCTGCACACCATGGCTGATTCCAATCCACAATTCTGCGATTTCATGAAGCGTTTCTTTCCCTTTGTCTGTGATTTGATAATATTTTCTTGCCATCTGCTTTCCCTGCGGACTGCTCCAATTGCTCTGCACCAGCCCGTCGTCTTCCAAACGGTAAAGAATGGGATAAAGCGTCCCTTCCTTTAATAAAAACAGCTCCCCGCTTTTTTCCTTTAGTTCGCTAATCAATTGATAACCATATTTTTGTTGTTTTTCCAATAGTTTCAAAACCAACATATCAAATACACCTTTTTTCATTTGCCTTGCATATTTCTCATTCATTTTTTAATCCTTTATATTTAGTATTGCTAAATATACTATATTACTTATTTACTTTTTTGTCAATAAAAAAACCATGGAATCCTGACTTTTTCTGCAGGATTCCATGGTTTTGCGGCAATTTTTTTTACTGTTTCGTACTTACGATCCGGTAATAGGTACGCGCTGTAATCAGATAAATCAGTACGTACAATACGGCAAATACGAAAAAGGAACTCATTGTACAAAGAATATATAAACGCGTATTTACAAAATTCATCAAAGCTAAAAGTTCTGAAATTAACGGAAAGGCTGCCAGCAAATGAATACCGGCCATAAGTAACGGCAGGAAGAAGACCGTCAATACCTGAGAATGAATGGAAGATCTAACCTCCGCATGGCTCATTCCGACATTCTGCATGATCGTAAAACGTTCCTTATCATCATAGCCTTCCGATATTTGTTTGTAGTAAATAATCAAAACCGTAGCCATCAAAAACAAAATGCCGAGGAAGACCCCTATAAAAAATAATCCCCCATACAAGCTTATGAAACTTATTTTGCTCTGCTCTCTGGATTCCATATAAATGGAAAAACCGTGCTGCTCGTAAATCCCCATAAGCTCATCATAAAAAGCATTTTTCTGGTCAGGCGAAGCGTCGCTGTCAAATTCATACAGCATACGGATTTTAGCAGGCCATTCCGAATTGACCTTCGATTGTTCCTGTCCAATACGCTTCATCTCATCCAGATCTGGTACTACGATACCGTAGTAACCGCTCATATTGGCGGCCTGTGATCCATTGCCTATAAAAGTATCCAATATCTCGGCAACCTGGTACTCTTTTCCAAACAGTTGCAATACGGACGCGTCATATGTTTCCCTGCACGGATAAACAAAAATTTCCCCTTCCTCCAATGTTTTATGATTTCCTGTAACCGCGTTAAAATCAGACAGTGTCACAAAAACAAGCGTGGTAATCGTCTGTACCGCGGCAAGGTTACTATCATTGACGACGGAAAAGGAATCCCCTTCACCAAACGCCGCAAACTCCAGAAACTGATACTGCTGCTCATATGAGACAGGGAATTTCCGCTCTTTCTGAAAGGACTGAATCACATCAATCGCTCCCTCGCTTTCTTCCTGCTGGAAATAAACAGAAAAATCATGCGGATAACGTGCTTTTATAATATCTTCCATTCCAACCATAAGGCAAGTCGTTGAAGATACCATTACAAGCACCATCGTAGACAGGATACAGATATTCGCCAATCCTACCGCATTCTGTTTCATCCGGTAAATCATTCCGGCAATGCTTGTAAAATGTTTTGTTTTGTAATAATACCGTTTATTTTTTCGCAGCAGCTTTAAAAAAGCAATACTTCCAGCCGTAAAAAGCATATAAGTACCGATAATTACCAGTACCACCGCTATAAAAAATACAAAGATCGAAGAAACCGGGTCTTTGGTCGTAGCAGACAGATAATAGCCGGCTCCCAGACAAACCGCGCCAGCAAAAGCCAGCAGCCACTTTGTCTTAGGCTCCTTTTCCCCAGTATTTCCGGCACGAAGCAGCTCGACAGGATTGGATACCTGGATCTGGCAGACTGCGTTTCCTAACATAATCACAAAGATCACCGCAAATAAAATACAAGTACTGGCAAGCGCTTCTACGGAAATGAAAAACCCAAGTATGACATCTGCTCCCAATACTTTTCCAATCAGCAGAAACATGGCTTTATCCAAGGCAATCCCAAACCCAAGCCCCGCCGCCAGGCTAATCAGCATCACATAAACCGTTTCCCATGCAAGTACCCTTGATAAATGCCGCTTTTCCATACCAAGAATATTAAACACACCAAATTCTTTCTTTCGCTTTTTTACAAGAAAACTGTTTGTATAGAACAAAAAAATCACGGAAAACAACGCGACAACCCAACTGCCAAGCATCATAATATAGGCAATCATCTCGCTGCCAACCATATTTTCTATATCTGGATTTAATGATAAGGACTTCATAATATAATACATTGCAATAGTCAGGATACAAGTCAAAATAAATGGCACATACGTTCTGTGGTTCTTTTTGATATTACTTATTGCAAGTCTTGCATAAAAAAATTTTGTCATCTTCTCTCACCACCTGTCGCCAGCAGCGTAAGTGTATCCGATATTTTCTGATAAAGCTGCTCATTGGTACTGCTGCCCCGGTAAATCTGATGAAATACTTCACCATCTTTAATAAACAGCACACGGCCTGCATGGCTTGCCGCTTTTGTAGAATGGGTCACCATCAAAATTGTCTGCCCTTCCTGATTGATGCCATTAAATATTTTCAATAATCCGTCGGTCGAACGTGAGTCTAATGCTCCGGTTGGTTCATCCGCCAAAACCAGTTTCGGATTCGTGATCAGTGCCCTTGCTACGGCCGCACGCTGTTTCTGTCCGCCAGAAACTTCATAAGGATACTTTTCCAAAATCTCTGTAATTCCCAGCTTTTTCGCAATGGGCATCAGCCGCAGGTTCATTTCCTGATAATCTTTTCCGCCCAGTACTAATGGCAAAAATATATTGTCTTTTAAGGAAAACGTATCCAGCAAATTAAAGTCTTGAAACACGAATCCAAGGTTTTCCCTGCGAAATGCCGCCATCTCTCTTTCTTTTACATTTGCCAGGCTCTTTCCATCCAGTATCACCCGGCCAGCCGTCGGCTTATCCAGAGCTGCCAATATATTAAGGAGCGTCGTTTTGCCGGAGCCGGATTCCCCCATAATCGCCACATATTCTCCTTGTTCTACTGAAAAAGATACATTTGTCAAAGCCTGCACCTGATTTCCGCCGAAACGAGTCGTATAAATCTTCTTTAGGCACTGTGCTTCCAATACTACTGCCATACAATAACCTCCTGTTATTCGTCTGTTCTTGGGTGTATTTTTTCGGAGCGTCAGCCATTTATTGTTTCATCTGCTTTCCGTTCCTGTTTTCTTTACATCCTTATCATAGCAAACGGCCGAAATTCCCGACATCGAATCCGGTGACATTTCGGCCGTCTATGTGACATTTTTGTAATAACATATTATGGCGATGGATCTAATGGATCTGTATGCAGGTCAATGGAAACCGTCGTACCCGCCCCAATCGCTGATTCAATACTGATTTTATGTGAAAGCCGATCCGCTGCCATCCGGCACAGATACAGTCCAAGGCCCGTAGATTTTTTATCCGCCCTCCCATTATATCCGGTAAAGCCCTTTTCAAACACACGCGGGATATCTTCCGGTGCTATCCCAATCCCAGTATCTGAGATTTTTAAAACCGGACCCTGCGCAACCATAATTGTTACCGATCCTTTCAACGTATATTTAACCGCATTCGACAAAATCTGTTCCATAATAAACAACAGCCATTTTTCATCGGTTAAAACGACAGCCCCGGACGGTTCATACAACAGTCGAATCCTTTTTCTGACAAACTGCGGCGCATATTTATGTATTGCCTGGCGAATTAAATCATCCAGCGCATACTGCTGAAAGACAAAATCAGAAGTTTCACTTCCCAAACGCAGATAACTTAAAACCATCTCCACATACTGTTCAATGCGAAACAATTCCGCTGACAATTCCAGATGTTCTTTGGTATCCTCTCCCTGCAGTATCATACGCATGACCGAAATCGGCGATTTGATCTGATGCACCCACGTAATATAGTAATCCATGCTTTCCTGCCGTTCATTCTGCCATGCAGTCAGATTTTCATCACAGGCCCGCTTTAACGCAACGACCATCTCCTGATAATCTGCTTCCGCTAATGTATGCGGTTTCGGCAGGCCATCGGATCGAATCTGGATCTCTCTGCATATTTTCTGACGCTCCTTGTGTCTTTTCCTAAAGAGGACAAAATGAATACATAATACAATCAGCATAAACAACATACAGAGCGCCGCAGCATACCAAACTGCTTCGACTTCCAGATGATACAAGGAAAGTACAGCGGCAAATAAAAATACATCCCCCGCAAACAGTAAAACAGTATAGCGGTATTGCCATAAATAGGCACGCAGCAAATCGTTCCATCGCTTTTTTTGCATTGTTTTTCTCCTGATTTTCCAAAAGCAGCAAATTAAATCATGTAGCCGCTTCCCACTTTTGTTGTAATAAATCCTTTTAAACCTGCCTGCTCGAGCTTTTTCCTCAGCCTTGTTACATTTACTGTCAATGTATTTTCTTCTACATAAGAATCCATCTGCCACAGCTTTGTCATCAGCGTATCGCGGCTGACTACCTTTCCCTTGTTTTCAAACAAAGTCTGTAAAATCCGAAAATCGTTTTTTGTCAGTTCAATTTTTGTGCCATGATAGGTTAAAGACGTGTCGTTTAAATTGAGTACGGCTCCTTTGTGTTCCAAAACCGATATTTTCCCGCCCATATCATAAGTTCTGCGCAATACGGCCTGCAGCTTGGCCGTCAGTACATTCAAGTCAAACGGTTTGGGAATAAAATCATCGCCGCCCATATTCATTGCCATCACAATATTCATATTATCTGACGCGGAAGAGAGAAAGATAACAGGTACATTGGAAATTTTCCGTATTTCCGTACACCAGTAATAGCCGTTGTAAAAAGGAAGCATAATGTCCACCAATACCATATGCGGATCAAATGATGCAAAAGTCGAAATCACATTTTGAAAATCTTTCACATACAATGCTTCGTTTCCCCATGATTCAATTTGTTTTTTTATTTCATCTGCCATTGTAAAATCGTCTTCTATAATCATAATTCTATACATACGGTTTCCCCATCCCACTGATTAAAAATAAACCTTTGATCCAAAAAAGAAAAAAACCTTATAAATACCATACAAATAGTATTTATAAGGTCTAATGAGATACGGGGGAATCGAACCCCCGACAACTTGATTAAAAGTCAAGTGCTCTACCAACTGAGCTAGTATCCCATATTCTACTTATCTTGAATATAAATGCCCAGTTCCGGAATCGAACCAGAGACACGAGGATTTTCAGTC
>CAJUIH010000038.1 GCA_910586045.1 uncultured Eubacterium sp. | reverse complement strand
GTTTTATTTCGCGCATACTGCACCTGGTACCCTGCCGCGCCGTCTGCCTCTTGAAAGGCTGCCTTGGCCTGCCCTTTTTTCGTGGATTTCAGCGTCCGCAGCACGGCTTTTGCCGGGGCCTTTGCTTTCGTCCAGCGTGCGTATAAGGTCGTGGCTTCATTTAGTTTTTTATCCCCGTAGATCCGCGCGCCGCCCGTCTGCTGCGTGTACCAGCCGCTGAACAAATATGCTTTCCGCTGGACTTTCGGCAAAATGCCGAGTTTGTCGTCGTTTAAAAGCGTCATCGTCCTGCGGCTTAAATTCGTACCGCCGTTGGCATGGAACTGGACAATATAATACAGCTTCGCCACGACAGGGCTGTCGTCCTTTGGCGGATCCTCCGGCTGTCCGGACGGCTTTTCCGGCTGCGTGCCTGTGCCGCCGGAGGAATCCGGCGTACTTGGACGTGTTGGCTGCGTACTTGTGCCCGGCTGGCTGGACGGGGCGTCCGGTTTTGCGGATGGAAGATCCGGCGTCTGGTTTTGGTTTCCCGCAACATCCACAATGCAGGACTGTTTTAAAAAGCTTCCGTCGCGTGTCATAACCGTAATGGTAGCACGCCCCGCGCCAAGCGCCGTAACCAGGCCGTCGCTTCCTACGGATGCCACGGACGGGTTGTCCGAAATCCATACAAGGTTCGGATTGGTCGCGTCCAGCGGGACGAAGCTGGCATTTAGCTGCACGGTTTTATCTGTGTGCATGGACGTATTCTGCTGGCTTAACGACATGCCCTGTACCTTTTTAAAAACGGGTTCCAGCGTGTCCTTATCCGCGTAGGTTACCTCCCCGGATCCCGGGCCGTTTACGGTACGCAGCGCGTACAGGTCGCTGTCGATGTTCAGCGGGCGGAATACATAGCCCTCGTACTGCATGTCTTTTTTCAACTGCATCTCCAAAAACTGCACATTCCGGCATACTTCTTCGTTTGCGATTTCCTCGACCTCATATTTCATCGTTCCGGTGTCGGTGCCGCGCAGGTTTAAGTAGTAGTCGTTCCCCGTCAGGTAGACCGTTTTGGTATCCCCGTTTACATCCAGGCGGATATTTTCATCTTTTCCATTCGGTTTGCTGCCGATAATCGTTCCGGCTTCCTGCCCGTCCATGCGGTAGACATACACATCCACCGGGCAGGCGATCGTTACTTTTTTGCTGTAGGTAAACAGCGGTTTTGCGTAGATCGTAAAAATGCCGTCGGAAAAGGAGCCGTTTTTATTGCCTATGATTTCGGTTACCGTTTTATCTACCAAAATGCCGGATACCATCTCGTCGCTTAACGATTCCCATTGGAATGTCCCGTGCAGGGAATCTTCGCAGGCCCGTGCGACGCTTGCCGCAAATGCGGCGATATCCCCGTAGGAAGACTGCCCGATCTGGCCGTCTGTCGGCACGTCGGATGGGGCGCCGCCTTTTGGCAGTACCTCGAAGCGCATCGCGCCGTAAGACGGGTACAGGTTTCCGCTGCTGTCCGGCGCTCCTAAGTCGAGTGTGATTTCAAATGTCCTGCGCCCGTATTTTGTTTCGGCGGAAATATGCGTAATGGCCTGCTCCGTGCCGGATGCGAAATCGCCCTGCGGGTCGATGCCGGATCTTTTTCGGATGTTTTCCCGAATGGAAGAACTGCCGGTGTATCGGTAGGTGTAGTTGATGTCGGCCAGCCAGGTGTAGAGGTAGCGTTCCAGGATGTCGGTCTGTTCCTGGGACAGGTAATGATGGAACGTCGGCTCTAAGGAAAGGGGATCGCCGGATAGCAGGCGTTCCAATTCCTGTTTGGCTGTAGTCGCGGCTGGCAGAACCGGTTCTTCGGGGGTGGTCGGTTCCGGCTGGGTTGGATCTTCTTTATAATGGATTGTGGCATGCAGCAGGTTTTCATTGCCGCTTGCTTCTATTTTGATCTGTTCCCACTGTTTTTTTGTGCCGGAATAATAAACGTCTGTTAAACTTTCACAACCCCAAAATGCTTCTGGCTCTATATTTGTCATACCAACCGGAATCGTAACGGCCTTTAATTTGCCGCATCCCCGGAAGCAACCCGCGTCTATGGTTGTTACACGATCCGGGATTGTGAGTTCTTCCAGCCTTGTACACCAGAAAAACATTTCTCCCTCGATCTTTGCGATACCGGACGGCATCGTAATTTTGGTAAGGCCCGAACATTCTCCAAAAGCACCGTAGCCGATCGTCGTTACGCTGTCCGGGATTGTAAGTTCCTGTAAACCTTTGCAGGAAAAGAAAGCGCTTCGGCCGATGCTTGTTACACTGTCTGGAATCGTGATTTTTGTCAGGCCGCTGCAGGCGTCAAAAGCACCGTCGCCGATCGTCGTCACGCCGGATGGAATGATAATTTCTGTCAGGTTTCTGCAGCCGCTAAAGGCTGACTCGCCAATGCTGGTTACTTGTTTTCCGTCTATTTTCGCTGGAATGTTTGCCGTTGTATTAGAACCGATGTATTTTGTGATTTCTACCGTTTCATTGTCCAAAATTTCGTAGGTATATTCTTCGGAAAGATCATCACTGCAATGTATTACAGTATGGAGCAGTTCTTCATTTCCTTCGTCGTCGATATTGATCAAATTATTCCATTGTTCTCTTGTACCGGAAAAATAGATATCGGTTAATCCACTGCACTCTTTAAAAACATTTTTGCCTATGCTGGTTACGCTGTCCGGTATGTGAACTTTTGTTAGACGATTGCATTTAGCAAAAGCAGAATTATCTATCATCAACAAACCGCTTGGCAGAGTTATTTCCGTTAAACTGCTACAATGATTAAAAGCATTTTCACCTATATACTCCATGCTATTCGGTAAAGTTATTTTCATCAAACTGCTACAGGCTATAAAAGTCGAATAATTTAAATACTTCCACCCACTTGGTATTGTTATTTCCTTCAAGCTACTGCAACGACTAAAAACAGCGCCATCTATATCTGTCATACCACTCGGCAAAGTTATTTCTTTCAAACTACTGCATCCAGAAAAAGCAGCCGTTCCAATACTCGTTACACTGTCTGGCAAAATTATTTTAGACAAAGCCGTACAATCACTAAAAGCATTCCTGTCTATGCTTGTTACGCTATTCGGTATAGTTATTTCTTTCAAACTACTGCATCCATTAAAAGCATCATAACTTATTGTCTTCATGCTATCTGGAATGGTTACTTTCGTTAAGCTACTACAACCACTAAAAATCCCCCAGATAGTTGTCACACCGTTTGGGATGACCATTTCTGTCAAACTGCTACAATTTTCAAAAGCAAAAGATTCTATGCTTGTCACACTGTCCGGAATGCTGATCCCTATTAAACTACTGCAACCATTAAATGCAGAAGTTCCTATACTGGTCACACTTTTCCCATCAATTGTTCCCGGAACCGTTACCTCAGCATCCGTTCCCGTATATTTCGTTATTTCAACCATCCCATCCTCTAATTCCTGATACTCAAAATCCCCAAAGACTTCCGCCCGCACTTCTTTCGCCCTGTCCGGCCAGACCACCAGCCCCATTACCATACACAGCGCCACCGCTGCCAGAATCTTTCTGCCAAACTTCATAACAATCCCTCTCCATTTTCATATAGCAGCGGAATGACACACAGCCCGTTATCCCCTGCCATTCCTCCACACACAACCGCTTCCTGCTTCTACTCGACAATAAAACTGCCGCCATCCGGCATAATCGCCCGGTTCCCGCCAGAACCGCCGTCACCTGAACTACCCCCGGACGACGTCTGTCCACCGCCGTTTTCGCCAGTACTTCCGCCGGAACCGCCTGTCGGCTGGCCCGCACCGCCGCTTCCCGTGCCGCCCGCCGGAGCCTGGCCTGTGCCGCTGTTCCCGGTACCGCCTGTATTCCCGCCAGTACCGCCGTTTCCTGCACTGCCGCTTCCCATACTTCCGCCGCTTCCCGCATTACCTGCCGGAGCCTGGCTTCCGCCGCTGTTTCCGGTACCGCCTGTATTCCCGCCGGTACCGCTGTTTCCAGTACTGCCGCTTCCCGTACTTCCACCGCTTCCCGTACCGCCAGCGCCGCCCGTACTCTGCACCGGCTCTTTCCCAAGGCTGACCGTCAGCTTCACACTGCTGCCTTTCGCCGCTTTCTTTCCGTCTTCCACACTCTGTGCGATCACAAGCCCTTCCGCCGCCTGCTCGCTGTACGCGGTTGCAATCTCCGCCCGCAGGCCTGCTTTTTCCAGCTTTCTGACGGCCTGTTCTTTCGTCAGGTAAACAAGCTGCGGAATCTGTACCATTTCCGGCCCTTTGCTGATCACGAGGCGGATCGGTTCGTTTGTGCGCACCGTCTCGCCCGCTTTCGGGCTTTGGCTGATAATCCGGCCTTTTTTCACTTTGGTGCTGTATTTATTTTTCACTTCACCCAGCGAATAGGTAAAGCCAAACTGTTCTTTCCATTCTCCTAATTTTTTGATTGCTTTTCCTTTTGTCAGGCCTTTTAAATCCGGCACTTCCAAAAGGGCCGTTTCGGTTGACAGGCTCCCGAGGGAAACCGCCAGGGAGATTTCTGTCTGTACGGCGATCCGCTCTTCCGCAGGGACGCTTTGTTCGATTACCCTGCCTTTTTCTACTACGTCGCTGTATTCTTCCGTCGTTTTTTCTTCATTCCATATTAAATTTTGTTTGGCAATGAGCTGGCTGGCTTCTTCTTTTGTCATCCCGGATAAGTCCGGCATCATAATTTCCTCCTGCCCGCCGCTCATAATGACCTGAATCGTTTCTTGCGGATCCGCCACTGCGCCGTCCGGCGGCGTTTGGCTTAGGATTCTGTTTTTTGCGATGCTCTCGCTGTAGTTCATTCCGCTGATAATGACCTTCAGATTTTTTTCTTTTAACAGCGTTTCCGCTTCTTCATAGCTCATGCCGGATACGTTCGGCACATACCGCTGTGTGCCGCTTAGCGCCGCCATGCCGTCCGCGCTTGTAATTTCCTTTTTCGTAAATCCCAAATTTCCGGTGGCATACAGCCCGATACAGGCGCATACCAGCACGCAGGCTGCGGCCGCGACGGCTTTCATCCAAAATGGGAGGTTCCAGTCGATTTTGCCGTCTGTCTTTTCAATAATCCGCTCTACATCCTCCTGGCCGCGCAGCGCTTTGAAAAAAGTCTCCGCGTCCGGAATGCGGTATTCCTTACGGACGTTTAAGCTGTTCATAATCGCGTTTTCTATATTCGGATCGATCGCGATCCCTAATTCGGACGGCGGTTTTACATGGTCTTCCGCCAGCCGCTGGATCGATTCTTCGGGGCGTTTTCCGGTAATCATACAGTATACGGTCGCGCCGA
This sequence comes from uncultured Eubacterium sp., assembly GCA_910586045.1. Classification (GTDB taxonomy): domain Bacteria; phylum Bacillota; class Clostridia; order Lachnospirales; family Lachnospiraceae; genus Eubacterium_J. The sequence continues at coordinate 20,314 of CAJUIH010000038.1, read as the reverse complement.
GCGCGTATACATCCGTCCACGGGCCTTGTTCGCCCCTGCTGCGGTACTGTTCTTCCGGCGCGAAGCCGGGTTTTAAGATTACGGACAGACTCTTGGACTGCACGGCGGTCGCATAGCGGGCCGCGCCGAAATCCAGGATCTTGATCTGCCCTTTTTTTGTTATAAATATATTATCCGGCGCAATATCACGGTGGATGATGCCTTCCTTATGGACGGCGGACAGCCCGCGCAGCACGGAAAGCGCGATAACCCGCGCCTGCTCGACAGACAGGCGTTTGCGCTTGCGCAGCACTTCCTTTACAGTCGCGCCGTCTAAGTATTCCATCACGATATAGCCGCTTCCGTTTTCTTCAAAACAATCGTAAATATCTACCGTTTCCGCAACGGCGTTAAATTTCGCCAGACGCCTTGCTTCAAACAGGAAGCTGTCCAGCCCGGCCTGGAACTGCTCCGCGGCTTCCCCGGAAAATACGGTCACCCGCCTGGAGCCATAGCTTCTTGTCGCAAAGTCGCTCGGCAAATATTCCTTGACCGCCACCCTGCGGCGCAGCACATGGTCCCAGCCGATATACGTTACGCCGAACCCACCGTAGCCCAGTACCCGGCCGACCAAATATTTTTTCCCAAGCACCGTCCCCGGCAGCAGATAATACGCTTCTTTTACATCTGTCCCTTTCTGGTATCCGCAGTGCCTGCAGATCCGCTCGTCTTCTGCCATTTCGGCCATGCAGCCCATACACCTTGCCATTTTGCGCACCTCCTGTTTTTATACACTTGCGGCTTTACTGCCCCTGCTGTCTCTCCCTGCGCCTGCGGATCAGCTCTTCCCAGCTAAAATGCTCCCCGCAGCACGGGAAAAACATCAGCCCGGCATTTCCGACTGTGATAATATCATGCTGCTTGATCCAGACCGGGCGCACGATCTGGTCACGGTTTACATAAACCCGTTTCCCGCCCGTTCCCGGCTCTATGGCAAACCGCCGCTGTTTCGGTACATAGTAAACCGCCGCGTGGTTTTCCATCGCGATACTTTCGTCTCCCTGCAAAACAACGTCCATCTGCGCGGACCTGCCAATATAATTTTTGCCGAGCTTGAGCGTAAAACTGCTGCCAAAGTCTTTGCCCAGGATACAGACGAGCCAGCCGACCGCTGGTTTAAATCCCTGTTTATTCGGCGCTTTTTTTACCGGGCTGCGCGGCAGCGCCATCGTGACGGTGCCGTCTTCCCCGTCTGCATCCGTTCCCCGGCTGTTTCGCATGCCTAAGCCCTGCATCCCGCCGCCCGCCTGCGCACTCTTATCTGGCGTGCCCTGCCCCGGCATGCCCATGCCCGCCTGCGGGCTGGCTGTCCGCTTGCGCGGAAGCGCGACCGTTACCGAATCTTCATCTGCATAATCCGCATAATCCGCGTAAGACGTTTGCGGCGTCTGTACGCCGAAGCCTGGGCCTGCCCCGCTGCATTCCGGACACTGCGCATAGATTTCACCGTCGTAATAATGTCCTTTGTCACATCTTTTTAATATCATGTCTGCTTCTCCATTCGGTAGCGCAGGATCACTACGGACGTATTGTCCTGCTTTTTCCTCCCCCTGACCGCCGCTGTCAGGGCGTCCGCCGCCTGCTGCATGTCGCGGCTGTGTTTTGCCACAATGGCCAGGATCTCTTCTTCTGTCAGGCCGCGGTACAGCCCGTCGCTTGCCAATAGAATCAGGTCGCCGTCCTGCAGCGGGTAGGCGCTTGGGCTTACATCCATTTCCGACAGACTGCCGATTCCAAGAAAACTGGTCAGCGCTTCGGCCCGGTATTCTTCCGCGGCGTATTCCTGCGCCGTCATGCTGCCTTCGCGCAGCCGATTGTTTAATTCCAGCCGGTAATTGTGTTCTACATTTAACGACTGGATTTCCTGTCCCCTGATAAAATAAAGCTTGCTGTCGCCTACCGAAAGCCAGTACAGCCCGCCTGCGCGCACCACCGCCGCTACTACCGTAGTGCCCGCCTGCATCCGGCTGCCGTCCGCGGCTGTCTGGCTGTATACTTTCTGATCCGCGCTGGCCGCTTCCCTGCGGAAAAAATCGGGGATATCGGCGACCGGACTTTGCGCGAACCATGCGTCCGCGATGCTCTCAAGCGCCACGCGGCTTGCGATTTCCCCGCCTGCCAGCCCGCCCATGCCGTCGCAGACGATACCGAGCGCCCAGCCGGACGACTGGTAGCCAAACACCGCGTCCTGCTGGCTTTTTCGGCTTCCAATCACACTGGACGTACCGATCTGCACGCTGCCGCATGCGCCGCGGGCCGTGTGCGCTGGTTTTCGTTTGGATAGATCCAGCGTCGCCGGCTCCCGCCCCGGAATCTTTCTGGTTACGGCGCCGGGATCCGCGTCCGTTCGGCTGTATGAAACAGGCTCCTGCTGTACATACGGCGCGTTTGCCTGTTCGCACAGGCTGCCAAGCTGTTCATATACTTGTCCGTCTGATACAGATCCGACGCACACGTCCGTCCGCCTTTTGTTTTTCTTTTGCTTTTCTGCCTTTTTTCGCCCTAACACAAAATTTCCACCATCCCGCTTTTTCTTAGAAACGGTTGCGGCCGCGCCGCCGCACCCTTACCGGCTTTTGCCGCTGTCTTTCTCTTTCGGTCCAATTCCTTACAGCGACATCCGATAGCTCTTGCTCCATTTTCCGTAATAAACTTTTTTGCCAGCTTTTTTAAACGTCCGGACCCGGATATATAATTTGTCCTTGCTGACGTCTAAATACCGCAGACGGATAAAATTTTCGGTCCCTGTTTTTTCTCCGTTTGTACTGTTTGTATAATTCGGGTTGTACGCGATATGGTACTGGCATCCGTCTATTGTTTTGTCTTTTTTCCATTCCACATATACGCTGGTAAGGTTTCCCTGCCGGTCTTTTGTACGTTTGATTGTTTTGATCTGCACCTGTTTCGGAACTACCGAAAGCGTAATTTTTTTTGTTGTTTTTCCGTATTCGTCCACCGGGGAATCGGAGGCCGTAATCGTAATGGTGGCCCTGCCGTAATTTTTTGCTTTCAGCGTTCCGGATTTGCTGACAGATACGATTTTGGAATTGCTGGTTTTATAGGAGATCCGCGCCGCCGCCCCGTTGCACTTTGCCTTTAGGGAAAACCCCGCCCCGTATTCCAACTGGTTATTTTGGATGCTTCCTTTGTTGTAGGTAATGGTCTGGCTTTTTTTCTTTTTGGAAAACCAGACGCGGCTGCTTTCTACCGTTGTGCGGCCGTCGCTGACCGCGCAGTACAGGTACAGACCGTCCGGCACATCGTCCGCTTTCAGGTCTATATACAGCGCTTTGCCCTGCCATACGATGGATTTGTAATCCGACTCGCTGAGCGGATGGCCGCTTCCGGTTTCGGCCGGGGCATAGTACCATTGGTACGTATAATCATCGGTCAGCCCGCCTTTCGCTTCGACGTCAAACGCCGCGACATTGCTGCTGCGCTGCAGGCTCGGCGCGCTGACGGTCAAAGGCTCTTTGGCGGCTTCCCCGCCCCCGGACCCGCTCGAACCGTCGTCCGCGGACTGCCATGCGCGGGATTCCAGGCTGATATGCAAAACCGGTACGACCGCGCGGTATTTATTTTCTACCAGGCCGTATAAAGAAAAAGCGCCGGTATTTCCGATTAAGGCCGCGTAACGGAACGCGTCTTTTTCTTCCGACGCGGGGCTGCGCAGCCACCACCAGCAGCACTGCTCCCCGGTTCCGTCCTCCGCGCCGAGCCGCGCCCCCATAGCATAGGCATAATCGCTCGCGAGGATCTGGCGGCACGGCGACGGATTCTGGATCGCGGCCGGAAACCCATAGTCCGGATTTGCGGCTTCCTGCATAGATAGCGGATAAATAAAATCCTGCGTACTGGCGCCGGACGCATCCGCTTCGTCTGCATAGGCGGCGTTATCCAAAGTCTGCGGCGCAATTGCCGCACGCTCGGTGCTGTTAAACGCGGTCCGGTAAAAGGACGTGTTCAGCCATTTGCGCAGGGAACTATCCGCCCAGGTCACCGCCGCGCCCATTTCATGGTAGCTCTTGCAGTCCAGGCCGCTGTCAGCCATCACGCACAGTGTTTTCCCGTCATTGGCAAGTACGCGCCACTGGATCCTCTCCCATTTAAAATACCGGTATGTACTGTCCCCGAACTGCCCGCTGTGGTTCGTCTGGTCCGCGCGGATCCTGCGGTATTTGACGCCGTCTATCGTCGCGTCCCCATAACTATCATACGATGCGTTTACAATAGCGGGCGTAAGGGCCGAGCCGCGTACCTCCGCCTGCGGATAGCTGCCAAAATATAGATTGGTATACTCTACCTGGGTGCCGTCTTCGTTATACCGCGGGCCTTGGGGCGTGCCTGCGGCGGCAGCTTTTGCCTGTATGCCGGATTCCCCCGCCAAAACCGGGCCTGCCTGCAGCAGGCAGATCGCCGCGGCAAAAAGCGCCAGCAAAAAGCGTCCGCAAATACCCCATTCTTTTTTTCCAAATTGCTTGTTTGTGTCTGTTTTGGTTTTTTTCTGATTCATCACATTCTCCTGATCCAAACGGGCCAAACCGCCGCCAGCCGCGTATGCACACGTTCACTGTCCGTTTTTAAGCGCCCCTGTTTCCAATACGTCCGCTTCCGTCCCCTCATACGTCCTGGCGATCGATTCCAGCAGATCCCCGTACTGCTTCATCTGCTCGTGCTGCCTGTGCAGGTTTTCGGAAATGCCCGTCAGCGCCTGCTCCACGCCATAGGTCTGCGCGCCGCGGACGCGCATTTTATGCATAACGTCGGCTACATGGCTTTCCTGCCTTTTGATATCTTTGCTGCAGCCATCGATTTTTTCCGCCCATCCTGCCACTTTCCTGCAGGCAATCTCAAATTCTCCCATCGCGCCTCCCTAATCCTGCACTAAAAATGCCTCGTCAGACAGCGTGATCTCGTCCCCGCTCCTTAATTTGACCGGCTGTCCTGGGACTACTTTCGCGCCGTTGACACAGGTGCCGTTTAAGGAATTAAGGTCGTCTACGTACCAGCCGCCGTTATCTTCAAACAGCATCGCGTGCTTGCGGCTGACGGTCTGGTTATCCGCGAGCGCAAAATCCGCAAGCGTCTGGCTCTTTCCGATAATAAACTGATTTTTATTTAATACAACGGTCTGCCCTGTTTTCTGCCGGATCATCCGCAGCCGCCTGCCTGCCGGGGGCGCTACCGGCTGTCTGTAATTTGCCGCGTTCTGCCTGCCCGCATAAGCGCCTGCACCTGCATTTACGCCGCTATAATCCGCGCCTGGGCCTGCATTTGCCCCGCCGTAACCCGCGCCGAATCCCGCATTTGCCCCGCCAGAACCCGCGCCGAATCCCGCATTTGCCCCGCCGTAACCGGATCCCGCGTGCATGCCGCGAGAACCCGCGCCAATGCCCGCATGCACGCCATCAAAACCTCCCGTACCTGCGTCTGCCCCGCGAAAACCCGCGCCTTGCCGCCCGCCAGAACCCGCGCCCGCGCGCTGCCCGGCATATGCGGGCTGTACCCGCTGCATTTCCATCTGCTTTTTTTCCCGCGCATTTTTTACGGCGAGGATCAGCATCCAGATCAAAAGCAGCCCGTCACAGGCCGCGAGAACCGCCATTACAATGGTAAGCGTCTTTGTCTTCGGCTCCAGCAGGTCCCGCGCCGCCCAAAGCGTCTGATACGCGTTTGTAAAGACCGCCGCGGACGGTTCTTCCAGTTTCATCGCTTCGTCCGCCGTTTCTAACGCCTGCTGCAGCCTTTCTACCGATTCCTGTTTGTACCCGCCTGCTTCCAGAATACGCGTACATTCCTGATAAGCGCCCGTTAACTGTGCGTACGCTTCGTCAATCGCCCTGCTGCCGTAATAAATCGAAAAATTGTCCAAAACCGCGCTGATCTCGTCAATCGGTACCGCGTAAGCAATGCCGGTGTCCTCTTCCGGAGACTGTTTGCAGTTAAGGCCTATAACATATCCGTCCGCGTCCAGCAGCGGCCCGCCTTCGTACCCCTGCATCACCGGGGCGGAATGCGCCAGATATACGCCGTTATCCTGATACGCGTCCGTCAGCGTCACCGCACCCTGAATCGGGCGCACGTCAAGCTCGGAATATTCGAGCGCCGCCTGCGCGTCCGTCTGTTTTGGAAATCCATAGGCATAGACCGGTTCATTGACCTGCACGTTCGCGCTGTTTCCTATTTTTAACGATTCCTTTTGGCTGACCACATTGGCGGCGGACAGCACGCAGTAATCCCGCTCGGCGCTTTTCATAACCACTTCCGCCGACGCCGTCACATCCCCGGTAACCACGACCCGGATCGTATTGGCAAGCTGCATATTTTCGGTATCGATGGCATGTTTTTTACAGAATTTTTTTATTTTTCCGGGCGTATTGGATACATTGCTGCTGTTGGTCACAATATAGGTGTCATGCTCTTTATTTGCAATGAGGAAGCCGCTGCCCGACTTCATCTTCCAAAATGTCCCTTTTGCATCGACAAACCCGCTCTCGACTTCGATAATCCCGGCTTCGGGCCGCACCGCCGCCTGGTCGCTGCCTGCGCCTGTATTCCCCGGATCCGCGGCCTGTCCGGCGGTCGGCACTCCTGTCTGTCCCGGATCCGCGGCCTGTCCGGCGGCCAGCATTCCTGCCTGTCCCGGGTCTGCGGCCTGTCCGGCGGATGATACGCCTGCCTGTCCTGGATCTGCTGTCTGGCTGTCATACGGTACTCCCGCCTGTCCGTCCGCAGGCCCGGCCGCCCATACCTGCCCGGCCAGGCTGATACTCAAAAAGAGCGCGGCCAGCCCTGTCTGCATGCCTGATTTTTTTAATTTCGCCATTTTACGCTTCCCCATAACTGCCACAATAAGACGCTTTTGCAAGCGTCCTATTGTTATAGTCTTATTTGAAATTATGAGATTACATCTTCTTTTAAGGAATTAACCAGATTCTTGTTTGCGTTTTCTACGCGTTCGTATTCGCCTGCCATTGCATTTAAGTCCGTCACATGCTCGTTGATCATTTTTGACATGCGGTTGATGTCGTCCTGCAACTGGCCGAATTTCCTTTTATATGCATCCGCCGCGTCACCGCTCCAAATGCTGCCGGATAACTGGTTTACAACGTTTGTCATAGACTGTGTCATTCTTTGGATATGCTGGCCTGTAGAGCGAAAGCTTTCTGATGTGCTCCGTAATCTGGCTGGTGTTACTTTTAATGTTCCTGTCATTTATGTTCCCTCTCTTTCTTAATTTTAATGAATAAATCCAAACAACGCATTTAAATATCGTTAATTTTTCAGTATCTTGATGGCATTCATTTAGTAGAAGTTCTCACATACGCTGTTTCTACGTTCCTTGCCTCTGCCTGCTCATAATTTTTTGCAACTTCTGTCAGTTTTGCCACATAGTTTTCAATCTCTTTGTAGAAATTCTGCATCTGCTGGATGTCGTGATTAAATGCTTTGTCAAACGCGTTCTTTGCATCGCCTTCCCACATGCCGTTTAATGCTTGGTGCTGGTTTCTCAGATTTTCGATCTGTGTGGTCAGGTTGCGGTTATTCTGACGCAGTTCCCCTGCTTTCTGGTTAAGCTGTGCCGGTGTTACGGTAAATTGATTTACTGATGCCATATGTATGACCTCCTTTATTTTTTTTATTTATCTTGAAATGTATGGCTACATCTAAGATCCTTTTAAAATCCTTTCAATCGATCTCCAATCAGCGCTTGTCATTGATCTGAATCTTTATCTGAAACAACATGTTGCTTCTGCTCTTTTTTCTGTATCTTGTATTCAACTCGGCCCTGATTCTGCTAAATGCCAGTTTGGCATTCGTTCCTATCATTTTTCTATGTTTGATTCTTTTCCATTTTTGTTATCTTCATTTTTTATAATTCCAGGTTCCTGGCGATTCCTTTTTCGCCTGCTGTTTTTCGTTATATTTCCCTGTTTTTCGCTATTTCATAATTTTTCTTTTCCGCCTCGTACAGATTGCGCGCCATCTCGCGCAGTGTCTGCGCCGCATTTCTAAGGTCGGACGCGGAATCCAGGATATGGTCCCCGACAATGCTCCCTTTTTTACAAAATGCCGCCGCGTTTTCCCCTTTCCAATTCGCCGCGATCCCGGACAGGCACGACTGGAAACGGCTGTCTGCCAGTGTATGCAGGTTTTTCGCAATCTGTTCTAATTCATCCGCTGCTTTTACGGCGTTTTGAAAGTCCATTTCAATCAGGTCCATTGTCTTTGCCATCGTTCCTACCCCACTTTACAAAATCACATGATCCGGCAGGGATTTTGCCAGCGCCGCCGCTTTTTCCTCTGCTTGTACATAGACGCCCGCCATTTCCATTAGATTGGCCGGGTGCGCCCGCAGGCGGCCAAGCGCAGCCCCTACGTCCTGCTTTGTTTCCTCTAAGAGCCTGCGTCCGTAATCCGCGGCTTCCCCTTCCCAGTAATATCGCGAAGCGCCGGCCGTCTCACACAGGCTGTTCCAGTTTTTTTCCACATTTTTGATCTGCTGTTCCATCTGTGCCGCTCTTTTGCGTAATTCATCCGCGGATACACGCAGCCGGACATCCGACATTTCCATCCCTCCTGCCACCTACATACATTTGATTCCTGTTGCCCCTTGCTTTCGTAGTCGGAAACTGTTTCTTGGGAAAACGGCTCTACACCCTGATTTCCGCAATCAGCGAAGCAACTTTTCGTTCACACTGCTCATACTGCTTTTTCGCATTCGCGTCATAGTCATAAATCTGTTCCATTTCCTGGACTGCTACGGCAACGGTCTGCATATCGTCCCAAAATGTTTTGTAAAACGCGTCGCTGCCTGTGCCTTCCCACATCGTTTCCAACGCGGCGGCGCTTTGTCTGATCTCTTCCATTCCTTTGGTAATGGCCTGGATCATACCCCGGATGCGTTCGGCGTCGATCCCCAGCCTGTCTGTATTGATTCTGATCGTATCTGCCATTGCTGCCCCTTTCCCTGCCCGGCTTTACGGGAACTGTGTTTTACCGCAGGCGGACCGGAATGCGCGCCATGCCTGCCAGGCTGACCGCCCGCAGTGTTTCTTCCTGTTTGCCCGCGTCGGCTTCCGCGGCCTGTATAATCGACTCTTCGGCCTTTTCATACAGATAGCCGGCCTGCTCAAGTACGGCTGCCAGGTCCCTGCAAAGGCCCGCCTGTTTTTTTAAAAAGGAGCTTTGCGCGCGCAGCTTTTTTTCTAACGGCTGGCTGTAGCGGCTTTCGCACAAATCGTCCAGCCGGCTGCTATGGGAGGAAAGCTTTTGGCCGCACTGTTCCATCTCCTGCGCCAGACGCCGTAGCTGCTTTTTGTGCATCTTCGCTTCCATTTGTCTTCCTCCATGCGAAACGGTTTCCCTACGTCCTAGATGACGTTTCTGCCTTGCTTTACGGCTGTTTTTATTTGTCTGCTCCTGTTGGTTATGACTATACCAGCTTTTTTCACCTAGGGCGCATTTCTGCCGTATTTGACCTGTCTGTATGTCTAAACGGCATATTCAGACAAAAATCAGGCGGCTGCCGTCACGGATTCCGTTTGCGTACAAACTCAGGCTGTGGTCGAGCAGCGTGCCGGTATCCATGGAATATAAGACAAAATCCGTGATCTTCTCCGGTTTTTTCTCTTTGACCTTTTTGGAAATCATTTCGCTGATTTCTTCCATTACCTGCAGCGCCGGTACATTTTCGTCCAGCATAAAATCATAATTTGCATCCACGGCAGGTATATAAATGTCCGCCAATATCATTGCGCTTATTCCCCCTGTTTTTGGGAAAGCTGCCCGCGGCTGTCCGCCCAAAGCAGCTCCCCCAGTTTTTTTCCCAATTCATCCTGCATGCAGCGTATCCCGGCTCCCTCTTTGTCCCATGTGATCTGAAACGAGCGCAGCCCGTCCCTTTGTACCTGCATCTGCCTTTCGATCCGCCCGTTTTCGCTGTGCCGTACACAAAACCCCGTGTGCTCCCCCGTTTCCATCCGGACAAGCTCTTCCTCCAGCAGGCGCATCCACTGCCGCCGCGATACATACGCCAGCCCAAGCGTCTGCTTTTCCCGCCGGCTCTTTTGCGTCTGTACAACCGCGCGGGCGGACAGGTAACAGCAGCGGATCAAAGCCGCGGGATCCTGGGGCTGTATGGTTACGCACCTCTTTTTTTCCAGCATGCAGGAGAGCATGTCCGCATAGGGCGGACGCACCGCCACTCCCCCGCCGTCCCAGTCTATGACGCCGTTTTGGTACAGGTCGGCCAGGATCGTGTTTACCGCCGGCTCCTGTTTCTCACCCGCCTGGGGTTCTTCGGAAAATAGGCCGTACCAGCCCGGCTGGCCCAGTCCTGCCAATAGCAGTTTGAAACCGGATTCCTTGATATAATACACTTCATAACCGTTTTCGTTTTCATCCGGACTCCCGTCCCGCGTGCTTTCCATGCATATACTCCTTTACTGCTGATTTATAGCTTCTGGATAACGGAACAGCCATGCCGTGCTCCAGATATACCGTGTTTTCCGACAGGCGGATCCGTTCCAGATGCCGGATATTGAACGCAAAGCTTCTGTGGCAGCGCACAAAGCCCTCCGGGAGCTGCGTCATCATATGCTCCATGGAATCATATTTGCTGTATTCCTTATTTTTGATCCGGATAAAGATCTTGCGCTCCCGCACTTCGATATAATAAATCTGCGAAAACGGGATCCGGATCCTGCCCTCGCGGTTTTCCACGACCAGGAAATCTTTTTCCTTTAAAGGCTCCTGCCGTTCGAACAGGCAGCTCCTTAAAAAGGCGCGCAGTACTTCTTCTTTCTGCTTTTCCTCGTAAGGGTACAGCAGCAGGGAAGCCGCCCGGATCTGCGGCGTCAGGTATTCCATCGGGGAAATCGAAGCGTCCGCAACCAGCAAAAGCTGCGCCTGTGCGTACAGTTTCCGGATCCGGTGCAGCAGCGCGATTTCTTCCTTTCCCACAACGCCGATACAGGCCAGATCCAGCAGCGGGCCCTGCTCTAAAAACTCCGTCAGCAGCGCGGGCGCGCAAAAACAGTGCAGATTTAATTCTTCTTCGGACAAATACGCAAAGATCTCTTTTACCATCCGTGCAAAAGGCTGTGTTTCCCTGCGCCTTAAACTGTATACAAGCATGGTAACCAATGTCATTACCTCCTGGCCAGCGGCACGGCAATTTTAGCCGTATCCGGCCCAGCCCCCGCATCCGGCAGACAGCCGACACCCGGCGGCAGTGTTTTGGTCTGCTCATTGTATGGGATATATTCATAATTCAGCACACGGTTGTCCGCCGTATTCCCGCCGAAATGGATCCCGGTCTGATGCCCGGTAAACGCTTCGTACAAATCGTCCCCGAAAATCTCCTGGTGGTCTTTTAAGGAAATGGCGCTGAAAAAGTAAATGTTGTGCATGCTGCCTTTTTCCAGGATATTTTTGAAAAATCCTTTCATATCGTACTCCGATTGATTGACAAGCAGCACCAGCGCCTTTAAGTCCGCGATAAAGATAAAATACGGCTCGAAGCGTGACATTTCCGCATAAATTTCATCCGCCTCGCAGTCCCTGCCCTGCATTTCATGCTTCTTTTTGTTGCGTTCCTGGAAGATCGGCAAAAGCTTGGAGAAAAACGAGAACAGCCCCTTGTCGTCCTCTATGTAAGTAACCGGCGCGGACGCGTAACTGTGCAGGTCATGCGCATCGTTGTCAATCACGCATACGCTGCCCGCGCGTTCCATGGCAGCCTGCAGGCATACTTTCAGGAAATTTGTTTTGCCGGAATGCGCGGTTCCATAGGCGGTATAACAATAGGTCCGGCGCAGGCTGATGCCATAAATCTGCGCGTTTTCCATATCGTATCCAACCGGAAGCATTTCTTGCGCGGAAAGCATTTTTTTGTATTCGTCCAGCATATGGAACTGCGACCAAACCGGTTTTTTCGGAATCTCCGGCACCGGCCTTGCCGCTTTCCCGGTCCACGCCCGCTTCATTTCCTCGCACCGCGCACGGATCATCTCCATGCGTTCGTAATCGTTTTCCGCTTCTACCGACAGCGCTGTCTGAAATTCCAGGATCCGTCCCTCGTAATCGGTCAGCCCCCTTCCTTTCAGCCCGCTTTCCGGCATCACTTCGATTTGGTTTGTATGCAGCAGGTCGATATACTCGTACCGCTCCTGTAGCTGCAGGCACAAGGATACGGCTATGTTTTCACACACGCGCGAAGTCACGTCGTTCATACCGACGCCGCCGCCCGATACGATCAGGTAAATCCCCTGGCTGACGCCTTCTTTTGACAGCGTAATCATCAGATCTTCGTACCGCTCTTCCGTTTTTTCTTTAAAGGACGCATAGTTGTCGACAAACAGGAGAATGGCGGGCATTGTTACGCCGTTGCGCTGTACATACTGGCTGTAGTTGCCCCCGCGCAGCAGCGCCTTTCGTTCCTGTAAGACGCCGGAAATCATATTGAAAAATTTGCTGATCTTATCCATGTCGTTTTCATACATGACCCCGCCGACATGCGGCGCTTCTTCAAAAGCGGACATCATTTTACTGCTGAAATCCAGCGCGTAAATATGCACCAGATCCGGCGTATAGCGGTGAATCAGCGCATAGGCAAGCGTCTGCATCAGCGTGCTTTTGCCGCTGACAATGCTGCCGAATACGGCCAGGTGCCCGGTCTTTGCCACGTCGAAAAACAGCGGCATCTGATTCTGGTTGGCCGGGTCGTCGATTTTGCCGAGTACGATTTCTAAGCTCCATACGCTTGCCTGCGCCGGCCATTTGCCGTTTTGGTAGCTGCGGTCGGCAAATTCCGCAAATTCCTGCAGGTATATATGATCCGGCAATACCGGCATCCATAGCTGCATATGATACGTATAGCCGCATTCCTGCGCCTGCTGCGCCAGGTATTCTTTGACCGCGTCCAACTGGGTCTTTTCCTTGCGCTGCGGCAGGCGGACTTTGCCGGATACGGACTGCTCCATCAGTTCTTTGAGCACCGCCCGCCTGGTCCCCTTTCTTTCCTGCGTCTTTTTATAGAGCAGGATAAAATCACACAGACGGTCTGTATTAAACCGGCTGACCGGATAATCCAGTTTTTCGTACCACATCGCTTTATACATCGCCTGTACCAGCCGCCCGAGCTGCTGCTTGCTGCTGCATTCCTCGATCTGGATTTTGGCCGCTTTCTGCGCCAGATCCATGCACTGCGCCAGCTTTTCCATCCATAAGTACTCTACCTGCTGCTTTTGGGAAAGCTTGGCCGAGTTTCCGGTCATTTCCACCGTGCCGTTTAAGTTTAACAGCTTCGCGATTTCGGTATTGCCCATCGCGACATTTTCTTCATAGGCCGCGCCGCTGTAACCGGACTGGAACAATTCATACACCTCGTCGTTGCCGACCTGCAGGTAACAGCGTCCGGCCTGTGTAATATACGCGGCGTCCGGCTTATGCAGCATGTCGTTGCTGTCCTGCCTGTCCTGCACGCGCAGGCACAGGCGGAATTTGGAATTGCTCCAAATATTGTCGTCTACCGTACCGCTTGGCTTCTGCGTCGCCAGGATCATATGTACGCCCAGACTTCGGCCGACCTGCGCCACGGAGATTAATTCCCGCATAAAGTCCGGCTCTTCCCGCTTTAACTCCGCAAATTCGTCAATAATAATGAATAAGTGCGGAACCGGAATCGAAGCTTCCCCGTTTTTATAAAGCCTTGTATACAGGTTGATATTATTGACGCCGTGCTCGGTAAAGACACGCTGTCTTCTGCGGTTTTCACTCTTAATCGAGATCATGGCGCGTTTTACCTGGTTGCCGGACAGATTGGAGATCTGCCCGACCATATGCGGCAGCCCGTCAAACAGGTTTGCCATCCCGCCGCCCTTATAGTCGATAATAAAAAATCCGATATCATCCGGGCTGTAATTCACCGCCAAGGACAGCATATACGTCTGCAGCGTCTCGGATTTTCCCGAACCAGTCGTACCTGCCACAAGCCCGTGCGGCCCGTGGTATTTTTCATGCACGTCCAGATAGCAGGGAACGCCGCCCGCCTTTGCGCCGACCATCCCCTTGATATTGTCGTAGGTACGGTTTTTGGCCCACAATTCCCGGACCGGCAGATCCTGCGGCTTGGACACGCCCAGCATTTCAAAAAACGTCAGGGCATTCGGGATCTCCCCACCCTTTTCCATTTCCTGCACCTGCAGCGTCGAAAGATGTCTGGAAAAGCGTTCCAGCCGAAAGCCGTCCAACTGGTCAAACTGGATCCGGCATCCTGTTTCTTCGCCAAGGGCCAGTTCATACATGCCCTGGAAGCGCGCGGTATTTTCAATGACAAAATCGCACGCGTTCGGCAGGTCTTCATAGCGCTCGGTCAGGATGACCGTAGTCAGGCCGGCCGCCTCGTGCTTGCCGAAAATATACCGGGCGATCAGTTCCCCGTCCAGTACATTTAAGTCAGAAATAAACAGGATATAATACGGCTTTGGAAGCTGTTTTTCCCCAAGGGACAGCTCCTTTTCCTCCTCCAGGCGGTTTCTGCATATTTTCGTCAGCTCGTAAAAAACGTCGCTCGCCTGCTCCGCGGTGGACGCGCAGTACCTTGTTTTCTTATCCTCTGACCATACGTGCGGAAGCCATCTTGCAAACTCCCATTCCTTTTCTTCATTGGACGTCTCGCCGTTATAAATAAACCCCATTTTCACGTCGGTATAGCAATTGTTTGCCGCGATCTGCGCCGCCAAAAGCCTGGCCGTTTCCATAGCCCCGGCTTTCTGCGGGCCTCCGATTATGCCGACCAGCTTATGCTTTGCCAGATCCAGCACAACCGGAACGTCATACAGCGTTTCATAATTTTCTTTGATAAAACGCGGTTTGTCTGCCAGCTCGTCTTTGTAAATCGAAAATTTCTCTCCGGGCGCCCGGATCGATACCGGAAACGGCACGTTGCCCATGCCGAGCCGGTGCTTTAAATAATCCCTGTGCGTCGCGTTGCGGTTCCACAAAAGCCCCATGCCCTCGTCATAGGTCAGGCAGGTTCCGGCGTCCGGATACAGGTCAAACAGTTTTTGGGAAGCATTTTCATACCGCTGCTTGATCTCTTCTGTTTTTTCCAGCAGATATTCGCTGTAGCGTTCGAACCGCACCCGCTTTTTTTCCGCTTCCCCTTTTTTCTGGTGGCGCATATTCTGCACCGCCCAAAATACGCCGAGAAACGCGGAGGAGACCGACATAATCAGGCCGGAATACATAGAAAGCGAGCTGCCGCCCCCGGACGACGGATTCATCATCAGCACGCAGCCCGCGATCAT
Organism: uncultured Eubacterium sp.; assembly: GCA_910586045.1. Classification (GTDB taxonomy): domain Bacteria; phylum Bacillota; class Clostridia; order Lachnospirales; family Lachnospiraceae; genus Eubacterium_J. Next base: position 4,961 of record CAJUIH010000038.1, on the reverse strand, counting down.
CGGCAGCGTCATGGTAAAAGACGGGCCGATGGTCAAAAGCAGCGGCTGCGGCTGATCCTGCTCCGGCTGCGGCGGGCCTTCGATCTCGATTTCCCCTTCGGCCAGTTCATGGATCGTGCGCGGCGAACGGTGGTAAATGGTTTTCCCCTGGGACTGCGGCGCCGCCTGCCCGCGCGCGCCTGCCTGCTTTTGCGGCATACCCGTTAGTTTTTGCGTCTGGATCCTGGCCCGGCTCCCCGCCGTATCCACCGCCAGACAGTCTCCAAGGTAAATCATGCGCAGCCCCATAATGTCAATGCACGCGCCCGGGCTAAGCAGCCGTTCCCGTTCGATCCGGTACGAATTGACATAGGTACCGTTCAGGCTGTTATTGACAATTTTAAAGCCCGCCCCGTCCCGTACGATCGCCGCGTGCCTGCGCGAGACAAGCTTCATATAATCGTAGCAGATATCATTATCCGCTTTTTCACCGATCGTAATCTGGCTGATCCCCGCGAGGGAAAATTTCTGATACGCGTGGAACAGGGACTGCGCGTATTTTACAATGACGACAATCTCCTTTTCCCCTTCGATGTATAAATTTAAAACATCCCGGTCCGAAAGCCCGCGCTGCTCATAGACCGTCCCGTCTTTGCGGATCGAATAGCCTTTTGCGGGCTTAAAGCTCCACACATGGTCCATCACTTCCAGATAAATGCTCCTGTTTTTCTGCAGATGGAAAAAATCGCTGCGAAGCGTCAGCGTATAATCGGCATTGTTTACCGACGGAAGCTGGTATTCCCGAAATGCTTCTTTTGAATAGATTGATAATATAACGTTCATCCGCTGTTACCTCCGCCTTTGGTTTGCCAGGGAATCATCGAGTGATTTTTTTACCTGGCGCTCCTGCGCGGACGTCTGGATCTGCCTGCGCAGCTTCCGTTTTTTTGTCAGCAGTACAATCGCGGCTGACAATACCGCAAAAACCACAATTTCATACGCCAAAATTGCCTGCTGCGACAACAAAAGCTGTGCTACTTCTTCCATATCCATAACTGCCCCCTCTTTTGCCACTATTTTAGTTCAAAAATAAAATCTTCATCCGCAAGCTGGATCCTGTCGCCGCTTTGCAGCCTGCACACCTGGTTTCCAGCCAACTGTTTTCCATTTACCGAGGTACCGTTTACCGAACCCATATCCTTTAAAAAGCAGTCCTCCCCGCGTTTGACAATCGCCGCGTGGTTCCTGCCTATGGACGCGTTACCCGTCACACAGTAGGTATTTTGCGTCGCCCTGCCAATCTGTATAATATCGGTGGAAAACGTCGTGCGCTCCTTTGTCCGGACCCTGATTAAGTGCATCTGCTTTGGCTTCGGCGCCCCATGGTCCGAGCCGCCGCTTCCCAGCATCACCGTATACTGGCCGAGATCTTCCTCTTCGTCTTCGCCGCCCGGCTGCTGCAGCACCTGGCTGGCCATCGTGGACGGACTGCCGCCGGAAACCGCTTTCGCGATATACTGGCGGACATGCTCCAGCCTGTAATCGCCCTGTTTTAAATAGTTTTGAAAATCAATCAGATACACCTGCCCAATGCCGCCTTCTTTTTTTAATTCCTGATAAATAATATCGTGGATCACCGCAAACAAGTCGTCCGTCAGGTCCTTTGCTACCGTAACCGGCTGGTAAATAAAATACATCTGCAGGGATTTTTCATCGAGAAAGACCGTATCAGGCTTCATTAAAAGATGCGCCGGATATAACCCCCTGCTTTTTGCCGCGATCTCCACATCCAGCATCTGGATCATGATTTTCCAAAACGCCAGTTCCTCGAGCTTGGTATCTTTTAAATATTTTGCAAGCGTAAGCGTACCAGGCGCTTCATAAGTCAATTGCTTTTTCCCGTCATAGGCGATTTCAAAAAAACCCGGCACTTTGTTGTGCAGCAGATAATCCAGCTCCCGCTCGTTGAGCTTTTCCCCAAAGGCCAGCTTTGCCTTTATAACTATGTTAGAAGTTTTTGTATGTATCCGAAATTTCATGCATTTATCCGTCCTTTGCCATTCCTGATCATTGTTGCCCTTCATTCGTGTTTGTTTTACATCTTGTCGTTTGCATGAGGCTTCTTTATTTTGAAATTTCCTGCCTGATCCTGCTGCACAGGCTCTTCCCGTCACTGTCGTAAAGCTGTACTTCCTCCAGATCGTAATGCCGCAAAAATTCCAAATAAGTCGTCAGCTTGTTTTCCTTATAGCTGTCTAAAACCGTCCGGTTTAACGGCAGGCCGTCGCGGTTGTCCATATACAGGGCGCTTTGCATCCCCTCGCTTAGCAACAACGACAGCAGCGCCATCCCGGCGTCCTGCCGGTTTTCATCCCCGCTTTGTTTTACGGCATACCAGTGCGCTAAGCTTCCGACCAGCTTTTCTTCTTTTACTAACGGAACCGCGGAAAAATCCGTGGACGGCACAGCCTCCACCGTGACCGCCTCTACCTGGTCCATATCGGACAAATCCCCGACAATCCATGCCAGCGGATCGTCCGGCTCCTGAAAACGGGTAAAGGCATCATCGCTGTCCGCATACCCCAGCGTATCGTTTGATTGTGCCAGCGTATCCATTTCGGCGGCTTCCTGTTCCTGCTCGGCCTTTGCCTTGCTGCCGTATACAATCCCGGCCTGCAGCGCGGTCGGAAGCGCATAGACGTCCTCGTCCGCGCCCAGTTCCCCGAAATACAGATAATCCGACAATTCCATCGTATGCAGCAGCTTGGACAGATCCGCGCAGCAGCCCGCATCCAAAAACGAATCCTCCAGGCCGTCCGTACAAAAGACATCCGGCAGGCTTTCGTTAACTGCCGCTTCCTGGATCCGCTGCGCGTACTCTTGTCTCGCAACGACTTCAGCCTTTACCGTAAGCTGCGGGCACACGCGTTCCACGCTTTCGGACAGCGTCTGCACCAATGCCCCCGCATCCTTAGGATCCTCCGCCGCAATCCACACGGACAGTTCCTCCGGTTCCAGATTCGCCAGATCGATTTTGCCGCGCCCGGAAAAAACCGTCTGGCTCAATAGCAGCGTCCCGCCCGCAAGCAGGACGATCATCGTAAGCGCCGCTGCAAGGATCCGTTTCCGCCTGCGGTTTTTACGGATTTCCTCCTGCGGCAGCAGCACTTTGCGCCGATGCACCAGCGCTTCTTTCAATTCCCTGGCCGTCTGAAAACGCAGACGCGGCTCTAAGGCCATCGCTTTAAAAATAATCCGCTGCAAATACTCATCCGTACGGACCCCAAACGCTTTTAACTCTTTGAGTTCATCCTGGACGACGCGGTCCCTCGAATCCACCGGCTTTACCCCGGTCAGCATTTCATAAAATACCGCCCCCGCCGCATAGATGTCCATGCTAAGGCTCTGTACATCCTGGGACGTATACTGTTCCGGCGGCGTGTACCCGGCTTTTACGACCACAGCCTCCGTCCGCTCCGAACCCTCCAGCCTTGCCGCCCCAAAATCGAACAGCTTGATCGTATCCGGGCCTGTTAAAAAAATATTGTCCGGGCTGATATCCTTATGGATAATATTGTGCCGATGTACTTTTTCCAACGCGTCCAAAATCGCAAGCATATACCCGCCCGCTTCTTCGGGCGAAAACCGCCGCTTTTTCAGTTCATCTTTCAAAAGCGGCGCGTCTACATATTCCATAATGATATAAGCTGTCTGGTTTTCCTGAAAAAAATCATACACATTTACAATATCCCGCTCTTTGGAAAACAGCGCCATATTTCTGGCTTCTTCCAAAAACCGTCCCAACTGTTTTTCAAACTCCGCTTTTTTCTCGCCCGAAAAAATACCTACTTTTTTCTCGCCGCCGCCCCGGTTTACAAGGCCTGCCGGATAAAACTCCTTTACCGCGACAATCATGCGCAGCATCGCGTCGAACGCCTTGTACGTAATTCCAAAGCCGCCGATCCCGATGCTGACCCCGATCACATACCGTTTGTGCAGTACCGTCCCGGGCGAAAGCCGGTAAGCCTGCTCCGGCTCGCTGCCCTGTACATAGCCGCAGTGCGGGCATACCGGCTGGTTTCCCCTGGATTTAAAACACCAAAAACAAATCTTCGCCGCCATTACGCATACCAGAAAGAACCCGCACCGTACAAAAACTGGCCCTCATTGGTCACCCAAACGACCGGATGCAGCAGCATCGCATAATCATGCGCGTCGTTTTCATAATCCTTTGTAATGACCGCCACACACGGAAAACGCATGGTTTTGCCGCCGCACACGCCCTTGGCTTCAAAATAAACAGTCGCCCCCGCGCTGTCTTCTTCAATCGCAACAATTTTGCTGCCGCCCTGGTACACGACGTCGTCTTCGTTCTGCCGCTTGATCCCGGAAAGGAACGCATCCAGTGCTTTGGAAAGCTTCCCTGCTTTTACCGTCACTTTTTTCCCGGTTTCCTCCTGTTTCCAAGTACGCGCCGCCTGTTTGATAAAGGCGCTTCCCTTTTCCACATCCCCTACTACCGTAATTTTGCATTTTTCTTTTTGCCCGTCTATGGTTGCCGAAATAACCGCTTTCCCTGTCTTTACCGCCGTCGCGATGCCTTTTTTCGAAACCTTTACCACGCCCGGATTGCTGGATTTCCAGGAAACCGCCTTTTTATCCCCTGCAAGGTTTAGCTTGGCGCCTTTTTCTACTTTCATATCATTTGCGTTTTGAAAATTAAAGAGCGCCAGGTCCGTAGCCGCCTGCACCTGGTTTACCTGTAAAAATAGCAGTATGACAAGCCCCGCCAGCACGGTTCGGACATATTTTAATTTTCCTGCCTTTCTTTCTGTTTGTACCATCATCGTCCCTTTCTCCTTTCTGTGATCTGCTTACTGTTTTCGCGCCAGACTGGCGCGGGTGAAATAAAAATAACTATCAAAAAGTGTACTTTTTGATAGTTATTTTAAATCATAGTTTAATTATTCAAAAACATGTAG
>CAJUIH010000037.1 GCA_910586045.1 uncultured Eubacterium sp. | reverse complement strand
GCTGCTGTGGCTTTCGCTGTTCAAGGCGGATACGGAAGAGGACTGGAGAAAATTAAAGAAATGGAGGTGCCAGTTATGAGTCAGGCGATTAATGCTTATTATACGATTACGGCTTCGTCAGAGTTTCGGGAAAAAGAACGGCTCCGGGAAAAAGCAAGACATGATGAGACACAGGCATTGTATAATGCAAGACGGGAAGCAAGACGTGAAGAGAAATTTGAAATTGCACGGAAGCTTATTAAGCGTAACAGGCCAGTTAGTGAAATTGTGGAAGATACAGGACTAACTTATGAGAAAGTAGAACAGTTATGTATTAGGGCGTAATTAGGCATGCAGGGTTGGAAATATATTCTCGTTATAATTTCAGGCCCTGCCCTTGTTTCGAAGATGAATCAGTCAAAATAGCAAAATAATTTTTTGTAGCTTAATATCTGCCCGTATCTTTGTGAATCGTTACCCAAAATTCTTTTTTAAATTATTTCAGTAATTATAGCGCCGTATGTTTTCCAGATGCTAAAAAGGCAGTAAATAAAGGGTTTAGAAGCCATTAATTGCTTTTAAAGGCTTCTAAATCCGGTGGATGCCTAAGCCTTTAAGCAAGTAAAAATTTTTGATTTAATGCCGGGACAACGGGTGGCGTTACATCCTCCGCTATAAAGAAAGCAGCATCCTGACAGTTGTGGATAGATTTCGGGAACTGGAAAAACAGGGGAAAATTTGCAGGAAACAAGGACTTAGTGATGTTTCCTGCTAGTATGGCTTCGTTATGGACATTGATTATGATGATTAAAAATGCCCTTGTTTTTTGTAATATTTTTCATTGTATAATCGCCAAACACTTTCCTGCACCGAACAATTGCTTTCATCTTATGCTTTCATTCATATAAAGTTTCGTTTTTGGGTTCCTAGCCGGTTTGTTTTTACGATTTCATATTAACACATTATTTCGGTTCTTTAGGACTATGATTATAAGAAAATTTAGCTCCTGACTCAAATTGCTGAACAAAAATAACAGTAACCTGGTTTTCCCAGTTGCCGATATATAGTAATATGGAAGTTGCACGACAGCAAAATTTTCATTTTTCCCCAGACCTGATTTCTATCATTTATATCACGTTATTTCTTTACAGTTCCTTATTGAAGAATACTTTACCACCAACCTCTTGACAAGCTCGAAGAGCCTGAATAATTATCCCCACGTGCCTCCCAACTATCAAAATAATAATCCAAACAATCGTTTTGCTCATTATATACATAACAGTATTTCGTATTATTATGAGGATATTTGCATTTAATTAAATACCCATTGTCCGTTTTTTTACAGCCATATATTTTACTTTTATAGGCAAGTTTGCCAGTAGATCTGTCATATACCTTTATACAATTCTTTTTTATTATACGATTATAACCACCTGAAGAATTATCTGACCACCGACCTTTTATTTTCTTATATAATTTTAAAGGAATGGCCTTTTGGGATGCTGCTTGTACAACTGGCATTTCCGATTTTGGGACAAATCCCGCATCGCTCGTATTGAGTAAATAAAATGCAAATAAAAACGCCATCGTTCTAAAAAGAAATGTCTTAGTAATTTTTGACAAATTTTTATGCTGTTTTGACTTTAATTTTCGTTCCCATTTCCTTTTCATATTCCGCTCCTTATCCAACTCCCATAACCGTATATGAAATAATTTATCCAAAGGAATCCTTGATCCATACAAAACCAATAAGAATCCCTTTAAACAAATATACTATTTTAGGAAGTTCATATATTATTCCAATCAAGACGCTACTGGAAATTTTTTGACTGCACTCATATCATACCGAAGAATTAACGTCATGTCAATCCTGTTTCGTACCATCCCACGGTAAACGCAAGCTTTATGAACTTTTTATAAATTTGGGAGCATCAATATTTAACATTAAAACTATGCGTAAAGATATGATGGTTAAATTATTTTGCGTATAACAATTAGACATGGGGTTCTACCATGTATCCAACTATATAATTAATTTGTAACTGTTATTTTATAACTGCTATTTTATCCCCGTATTCAACCCATCCAGTACTTTATAAAGATAGCACATGTCATACCCACATTTTTTTCTTTTGCTGGCAATCCCCATCTTACAGCTTTTTTCCTGTTTCAGCAGGTTTATACCTATATGGCGGGCCATATTCATATTCTCTGCCGCATTTCTAGCCCTGATCCGGCTTCCATCCTCACGGAATGCAATATCAAGCACCCAGTGCAGGCTGTTTTCGATCCCTCAGTGTGCCCTGGCGCTTTCCCCATATTCTGCCGCCGTCATTCCATTCCTACTGTATATACTATAACTTACAGATGTTACGGTATTCCATTTTTTCGTCATTGTAGATACACATGCGCCAATACCACTTACAGATAAGCTGCAGCAAGGCGTAGGAAACCAGCTAGGGGCTTGTATTTTATGGGATGTTGCAATATACTATATATCCGGTGATTGAATACTGCACAATAAACCCGATAAACGGCGGGCCAGAAACAAATGATATTGTGCTGAAATTTTACGCCGTTTATATAGTTTATGAAAAAAATAGTTATGCTAATGTGTTGTATAGGTTTAATGGCATCTATTATATCTGGATGCAGGAATGAAAACAAAACTACTTCGCACATAGATATGACAGAAAATGACAAGCATTTAATAGAAAATATATCAAAATCAGATATTATAGGAATCTGGGAAGAAACTAATCCAGTTGATGAATTATTTACAGGATATCTATTCTTTTCTTCAGATGGAGAAATATATTACCAAGCAAGTAAAACAAAAGTGGATGTAGAATCATTTAAGCAAAATGATGAATATTTGATTGCAAATTCATATGAATTAAATAGTGGACAAGGCAACTTTCAATCATCGATAGATGGCAGAGAAAGCATTTTTACTGTATCTCAAATAAGTGATAAAGTAATTTTAGAAATGGATTATGCTTCAGCTATAGGAAATTATTATCAGCTTGTATCTGCTTATGATATTAACTTTGCAGAAAACGAATACCCAAATATTAATTTTAATGAATTAAAACAAAAGTTAAAAGATAATCTTTATTCAAATATTATAACACAAGAATGGATATATTTTCAAGAGTGTGACGTATTACCAAAACCGGATTCTTGTGTAAAAGGTTTGTCTCTGATTTCTTCAGATGAGAATATGTATATTTATTCTGCCGATGAATCAACAATAACTATTAAAGATGCTCTTTTGGCATATACAACTATCCTGTCAGCAGTATGTGATGTAGAATTAGAAGAAAGAGACAGTGGAAATGGCGTTTATAATATTCAATACAAAACTGAAACAATCGCTATATGTGGATTTGTAAATGATAAGTCGTTTGGAAAAGGCTTAGTCGTTGCACCATTTGAAAACGTAGATATATATAAACGGCGTAAAATTTCAGCACAATATTATTTGTTCCTGACCCGCCGTTTATCGGGTTTATTGTGCAATATTCAATCACCGAATATATAGATACTAATGATTACGTAAATGAACATTCAAAAGAATATAATAGATCCAATGGATTAGATTATGATACACAACATACTTGTGAAGAGGATGGGTGCTACAAAAAAGGTAATGGCATTTAATTTTCAGACAATAAGAAATATTGTGCATGAATTTAAAATGTGTCAAAAACAATCGTTTTTGGTACACTTTTTCCCTGCCCGAACAAATCCCATAAAATAAGGCTTTTCATTCTGTAAAAATGTGTCAAAAAACGTATCTTTATCTATTGACATTTTGATGCGTTTTTGATGCAATTCTAACATCAAATAAACGAACAGATATGAAAGGGATTATTAATTATGAATGATATTTTGGGACATGCAAGAGTTAGCACAGATAGTCAAAATTTAGACAGGCAGATAGATGCCCTTATAGCAGCAGGGATAAGCAGAAAGCATCTGTCTTGTGAGAAAATGACTGGCACAAAAGCAGACAGGCCAGAACTAAACAGGTTAATAGATGATCTGGAAACAGGCGATACAGTTATTATAGCTGATTTAACAAGGATATCACGAAGTACAAAAGATTTGCTTGAAATCGTTAATAAAATCAAAAATAAAAATGCGTACATAAAAAGCCTGAAAGATACCTGGCTGGATACTACAAGCAGCAATCCTTATAATGATTTTTTATTAACTGTCATGTCTGGATTATCACAGCTTGAGCGTGATTTGATTAGCCAGCGAACTAAAGAGGGGTTAGTATCTGCAAAAGCAAGGGGGCGCAATGGCGGCAGGCCAAGCAAGCAGAATGAGTAAGCAGAAATGGTGATGGCATTGTATGACAGCGGTATGAAGATGAATATGAAACAATCATACAAGGGTGTAAGCGTTTTGACACCCTTATTGTATGTGATCTTATATGTAATGAAAAATATTGTTGTGGAGCGTTAAAAGATGTGTTATAATCTCAAAAGAACAATCGTGTTGCAGAGTGGTAACCGATAGGCCCGATCTGTCATGTAGCAACCATAATTGTATCACGTATTCATTGCCTTTAAAGCACACCAGAATAGTCATTATCGCATTTTATACAGCTTGCCCCATATGTTTGCCTGATACTCTAAAATTGAATTTTAAGCCGATTTCGTTTGATCTGCTCTAAGAAATGCTGACAAACAATCAAATACCTAAATCATCTTAGCAGTTTGCAGCCAAAGTGAATTTGCTTCATTTAGAGCGTGCATATATCCATATTCACACATTATACAATTCCGTTACACCAATAACAGCAATAAAGATAATCACCACAAAATAGTGATCGTTAAAAACGACTGTATCTCAACTATGTTTTCGTAAACAAAAAGAGTAAAGCATATTGGCAATTCAATAGACTTTACACTCTTGGTTAGTGGGTTGTTATGTGATTGTTTGGTTCTGATATATCAGCTATGTATTAAGATATTTTCTGCAATTTCTCGCTATGTTCTCTAACTACACTTTTTAATACATCTATATCAGCTTGCATAGCTTCTGTTTTGGCTGTTTCTTCTGTATATTTTTTAGCAGCAGGCATATAGTTTTCAGCAAGCATTTTAATATCAGATCGAATTTCATTTTCGATAATGATATTAATTCTTGTTTGCTCTGCCTTGATTGACTTAATATCATCTTCCAAAGGATTTATTCGTGCATCTAACTTTTTTTCCATAATATCGGATATTGCAAGCAACAATTCGTTATCTGTCATATGATCACGCTCCTTTTATACATGATGTGCTGTTATTGGTAGTATACCACATCCAGAGTATAAAGTCTATTGAATTGTCAATGTGCTTTTTATTTGATGAGGTTATTACATACTGGGTACAGTATAAATGCAATAGAAATAAAAATTTTTGTACAATATGCATACTGGGAACAGTATATTGATGAATAAAAAATACTGCTATATATTTCTATATAGCAGTTAACAATCTTTTATATCAGGTATTTCATTTTCAAGTAATCTATTTATCATTCCGTTTACAGTTTCGTTATTTAACTCTGCGTGTTCTTGAATTATGTCTTTGTTCCCTTTTTTCACTCTGACTTTGATTTCATCATACGATTTTTCATTATATTTTTTAACAGCTTTTTTTTGAGCTTCACTATAGGCCATGAAAATTATCACCTCTTTATGTATAGTTAATATTTTAATTTTATCATATAAAATATATTATTGCAATACTGTGTACAGTATAAAAATAAACAAAAGATACTGGGCACATTTGTTTGTTTTGTGAATGGAAATTATACTGTGTACAGTATATAATAATCTCAACAACTAACGAAACAGCAAAAGTAACACGCAAAAGAAAGAGGAAAATTAAATGGAGAGTAAATTATTAAAACCATACAAGGGCTTTGAAATTGAAAAATCATATGATCTGAATTACGATGGCACGATCGACAAGGAAACAATCGTTTATACTGCATATCAGGATGATGGGGCTTGCTTATATGACTGTGCAAAAACGATTAAAGATCTGAAAAGAAAGATTGATAACTATGTTGCGTAATTGGGAATACATAGAACCCTTTAAACCAATCTGGCGGTCACTGTCTTAATTATAACACAGACCGCCAAAAAAGAAAGGTGAAAATAATATGAATATTCAAAAAAAACAACCAGAACAGAACCATTACAGCCAGTGTAATTACACTTACGGAGGTTCAAAACAACAGCACAACCCTAAAAACAGATTCAAGGACATATCAAGCCTTGACGCAATCACAGAATACGCTGGCGCACTGACAGAGAAAGCTCCATCATATTTCCATGAATGCGAGAAAGAACTGACAAAAGAGATTCGTAATTTTGGGGTTGGGATTATTCAGGATTGCAAGAATGGTACTCTGTCAAAATTATCTGATGAAGCCATTGAGGAATCCATAGAAAGCAGAATAGGTAATGCTTTAGACGCTTCATGCATATTGGATCATGAATATTTCAAGGCTGGTATCCAGTTTGGCGCATTGATGATGTTACAGTTACTAATTTAACTGCATAACGATTTGTTATCATTGACAGAAAGGCGGTGAAAAATTATTTTTGATTTCAGAATTATTACGTGTCCAGATGGCACACAGGTTATTGATCATTTATTAAAAACCCCCATATAGCGCATTGACTCCTGTCCAGATGGAGGAATATATGGATATTGACAACCAGATTGTGGTTATGGAGCATCTAAAGAGGAAAGCCAAGAGGGAATCAGGCCGCAAACGGGGGATGAGAAATAACCTGTTTTACAAAGCTGCCAGACTTATTCAGTCTCTTATGCTGTCAGACAAAAGCTGTTCTATTGCTTCACAGCACGCCAATCAAAGAAAGGAGATGAAATATGAATAAAGATCGAACAGATATAGCATATCAGATAGCTACAGAACTATTAGCACAGGATACGCTTATTCTGAACAATTTTGCATATGATACAAATTCACTCATTAGTTTTGTACAGGAAATCATACTGGATTATCTGAAAGACTATTTGATTATATCGGGTACATTGCTTTAAGTATCTGTCCTTTATAAGCTAATCAAAAATACAGGCTGCGATTCCCCGATCATATATAAAAGTTTATTGCATCCTGTATTATCAAAAAAGGTATAAGCTGTAACGCCCCAACCAAAGATTGCTATAGCTTATATCCTATACTGCAATTCTCAAACAACCAAATTAAGCACCGTAATATTAAAAAAGGAGTACTCTGTCCGATGGATCGGAAATATACACAATGTATAGCATCGGGCAGAAAATGAAACAGAATCACAAAGCAAATTACAGAGTTGCGTATTTAAGGTAATCATAAATTTAAACAAATTATAATTTAGCAAAACAGAAAGAGGGACTACAGATCAATGAACATATTCAACAAAGAATTTCTACTCAATCATGGATTTACGGAAGATACTGACAAAAAGGTATTGTCTCAATTATTCACCAACCACAAAAAATTTAAAGAAGTTAATATTTCAGTAGACCTTACAAGACCATCCATGCTGCTGGCAAGAAGCAAAGAAAGGAATGTGAGTGTAGGTCTAAATTCAGTACAGGATAACCGCTTGATTCTGAAAAGGAATACTGGCAGATGCAGCATTCATGTAGCGGTATAAGGTACATAGTAATCAAACGAAAAATTAAGCAGAAATGGAAAGGGCAATCATGAATCTGACAAGGGTTTGAGGTTGCTTGTTTATTGCGTGGCGATATAGGCGGTTCTGCCAAAAAAGTTGGGTTGCGAATTAAGGAGTTGGAAAGGATTTATGGGATTGAACATGGTGGTAATCATGGGAATCAGTATACGGTGGCAAAGGAAAAAGTTTTTCCTTTGCCAAATTCAAAAGATAATCCGAAGAACCAGAAAGAACTTGCAGAATTTCATGGAATAACAAAACAAACAATGAATAACTATATGCGTCTGGCGAACATGATACCCGAACTGTCAAACCTTCATGATACTGGTATTGTTACCAAGACTACTGCTCTATCCATTATGGAATCTGTCAGAGCAGGAACAGTTTTCAATTTTTCGGAGAATCATTCGTAATTATTGATTTTACTTGATTTAGAGCAGGATGATTATATTGTAGAACGTGGTTACGAACTGCTGTCAAATCTTAAAAAATTGGAAACTGGCTTGCCAATTCATACTACGAGAGTGCAGGGACAGGGGCGTGCTAAAAGAATACTTGTCAGGCAGGGAAAGCGAGGTAGTGGAACATCATGCTTACGTTATTTAGCCAGGAAGAAGCATGGGATATGCATGTACGCAACAGAGAAAAAGAAGCTGCGGAGAAAGCAGCATGGGAAGCCGCGATTAGGACAACAGTAGAAGATGGGCAGGATTATGGGATACCAAGGGAAGAGGTATTGTCCAAACTGCGGTGTAAATATGGTCTGTCTGAAATGGATGCAAGGGAAAAATAGAATTATATTGGCAGTAATTGGGAAGTGTTTTCCAAACCATTTCGCTTAACGTTTAAGCAGCCAGGGGAATTGATTTCTAATTGAAGCGCAGCCGACATAGACGGTGAATATACTTGTAAGGGTGCTTTTACGGCATGGTCTGGAACAGGCGCTGGATGAGTGATATAATGCAATTATCAATTTTTTAGAAAGGAAGATTTCATGTTTTATCCAGACACCACGCATCGGCTTGAAAACGCTTTTAAACATGGCAGGCTGCCGACCATGGTTTATATTAACAAACAAAACAATGACAGGAAAGCTATTCATCGTCCGCTTCACAAGCATGATTCTATTTCCGTTGATGATGTGAAGAATCCGAATCTCCCGCCGTGGCGGAAAGTTTTAAAGGAAGCTGGCGAAGCCGGATACCGGGCGATTGAACTCGGGCCATACGGATATCTCCCGATCCATGTGGAAGAGGTATCCGCAGAGCTTGAAAAAAATGGGTTATCTATTGTAGCAGGCACGATTTTTGATGATTTGGTCGATGAAAAAAATTATGAAAACCTGCTGAAACAGACAGATGATATTTGTTCTCTGATTACGAAACTGCCGCCGCTTCCGGTTCACGAAGGTCAGCATTATCCGGCGCCTTATTTGACGGTTATGGATTGGGGACATGAGGAAAGAGATTATGCTGCCGGACATTCGGAAAAGGCCCGGGATGCGGGAAAGGGGCAATGTGCCAGATCGGAAAGGGCATCCTGGATTATCCGGGAATTAAAGAAACATTGCAGGAAATCGGATATAGTGGCTACATAACAATTGAACAGGAACGTGATCCAAGAAATTCAGATACGAGTTTAAGAGATGTCAAGGAAAGTGTTTCTTATCTTAAAAGCGTAGGTTATCAAATTTAAGATAAGGTGCTTCATTTTGACCGCGGGGATGCCGGATGAAAGACGCGGGCCGTTAGGTAATTTGCAGAATGCTTAGGAACTTTTGGCATTCTAACGGGCCGTCAGAATGCCGGGCAGGTTATGAAATACAAGGAGGATTCGAATATGTATTACGGAGAAAAGAAAATCGATACCCCGATCCGCTGAGCTATGGTAGGCGGAGGAAAGGGCAGTCAGATTGGTTATATCCATCGTTCTGCCGCTCTTCGGGATTTTAATTTTGAGCTGGCGGCGGGCGCATTTGATATCGATCCGGTGAGAGGAAAAGCATTTGGAAGAGAGCTTCATGTGGCGGAGGACAGATGTTATCCGGATTATAAAACGATGTTTGCTGAAGAAGCAAAAAGAGCGGACGGCATTCAGGCTGTCTCAATTGCGACACCAAACGGGACACATTTTGAGATCACAAAGGCCGCCCTTCTTGCGGGGCTTCATGTGATTTGTGAAAAGCCTTTATGCTTTACGACCGAAGAAGCAAAGGAATTGGAAAAGGTTTCGGAAATACAGAATAAAATTGTCGGTGTTACTTATGGTTACGCGGGACATCAAATGATTCAGGAAGCGCGGAAACTGATTGAAAAAGGTATGCTTGGGAAAATCCGCATTGTAAACATGCAGTTTGCGCATGGTTTTCACAATGTCGCTGTAGAAAAGAACACTGCTTCGACGAAATGGCGGGTAGATCCGAAAGTTGCCGGACCGTCCTATGTGCTGGGTGATATTGGGACGCATCCGCTGTACTTGTCTGAGGTTATGCTGCCGGATCTGAAGATTAAACGCTTGATGTGCAGCCGTCAGTCATTCGTAGAATCCCGCGCACCATTGGAGGATAATGCGATGACAATTATGGAATATGATAACGGGGCCGTTGGATATGTTTGGTCAAGCTGTGTGAACTGCGGTTCCATGCATGGGCAGAAAATACGCGTTATTGGTGAAAAAGCGTCCCTGGAATGGTGGGATGAGAGACCGAACCAGTTAACTTATGAGGTGCAGGGAGAGCCTGTCCGTATCCTGGAGCGCGCAATGGGATATCTGGATGAATCTTCTACGTTGGAAGACCGAATTGGCGGAGGGCATCCGGAAGGGCTGTTTGAGGCTTGGAGCAATCTGTACAGCCGTTTTGCCCAGGCAATGGATGCAAAAGACCATGGCAGGACGGTAGATTTTTGGTATCTGGATGTATACGCCGGCACGGAGGGCGTACGATGGGTGGAAAACTGTGTCCGATCCGCAGAACATGGGGCTTCCTGGGTGGAATATCAATAAAAAGAAGTAAAGCATATGAAAATAGCATTTGATGTCGATGTTCTTGCGAAACAGATGGATATTAACCGTATGGTGCATCAGGTCGCTGACAGGGGTTACAAATATATTGAGCAGTCTCCGCATCCCAGAATCAATCCATTTTATAAACATCCTCTTTTTTCGAAAGAATGTGAAGAGGAGTACAAAAAAGCCCTGCGGGAAACAGGGGTCGAAATATCCTCGTTTATCGTTGTGTATCGATGGTCCGGGCCTACGGAAGAGCAGAGGCAGTTTGCGGTATCAAACTGGAAACGCATGATCCAGATTGCAGGTGAGATGGGGGTCAGTGTGATCAATACGGAGCTTTCCGGAGATCCAAACCAGCAGGAAATCTGCAATGGTATGTGGTTCCGGTCGATGGAAGAGCTTCTGCCGATCATCGAGCGGGAAGGGATCCGTGTAGAGATCCAGTCGCATCCGTACGATTTCTGCGAGCTGAATAACGAAACCTGCGATATGGTAAAATCTTTCCGTTCAAGGAACCTGGGGTATGTTTATTCTTCCCCGCATGGTTTTTTCTATGACCAGGGAAAAGGGGATGTACGCTCTATGCTGCGCTATGCGGGGGACGAGCTGACGCATGTTCTATTTGCGGATACGTTTAATCAAACGCTGGACTGCCGCTACATTGCCAATCCGCCGTGGCTTAACCGTCAGGGCAGGGCGGACGTGACCGTTCACCAGCATTTGGCGATGGGGGAAGGAGACGTAGATTTTGACGGCATTTTTGAAACTTTGCGGGAAATGGATTTTGCGCATAAGCAGATGAAAGCGGATCCGCCGAAAGCAGGAGGGGACAACATTGCCTGCGTTTCTATGTTCGGATTTCCTGAAAAGATGGAAAAGCAGGCGCCGGAAGCAAGGGAACGTATAGAACGGGAGCTGGAACACTGAGCGCAAAATCTAAATTTTGATAATCGGCAGCAGTACAATAAACTATTGCCGGAAACAAAAATATTTTTCGCAAAATTTGTCTGATCCCATTGCTTTTTGTCGAATTTTCTGATAAAATGCTTTGTAGGTGATTCTGGTACCAAACATTCACCATGTCGGTACGGCAGTGAAAATTTCAAATCTGAACGAAATCTTGATGCATCATTTCGGACAGCTCTTTGGAATTGAGCCGCAGTACGGGCCATACGAAAGAGAACCCCAATGACAGCAAACTATCCCATTTACACGGCTGTTTTTGGACAAGAAAAACCATCCGCGGCATGTATTACTCAGTGCTTCGGATGGTTTTTCTTTTTCTGTTTTAAAGGCCGCAGTTCCTTAGTAGGTCAGATCGTGTACCATACTGATCCGGCTGCTGGAATCGCCGTTTAGTAAAATGCCGATTTCCTGATTGTTATAGAACCATTGTCCTTCGTATCTGTCGTTTTTCCCAATTGTCATCAAGAAATCTCCCTGTGCGGTAACGGACGTTTCCTCGTCTAATGGAATGTATTTGGAGTTTTTTCCATTGTTTCGAAAACAGATCGTACCGGTTTCTTTACCGGAATGGATTTCATAAAATACACTTGCTGCAGGTGCGTAACTGATCATACTGCACTGGTATGATTTGGAGCTGTCTCCTTTTAATGCGATCTCAACAGCCGGTGTCAGCTCCGGGAGGTTGTACGCCGATGGATCGGTTGAAAATCGGACGATTTGATTATCTTTGATCAGGCCCTTTTTTGAAAAACTGTCAAAATATTTCTGCTTTTCCTCCTCGGTCATAGAGTTCGCGTAAATTACTTCGCCGAACATGGATGCCATATCTTCCAGCGTAAACGCTTCACAGTCCTCTTCTTTGTAATTGAGTCTGGAATATCCATATGTGAGGGAATAAAAAATCCGCTCCTGATAGTCCATCATACTGTTGATCGCGGCTACTACGGCGGTTTCGCCCTCTACGCCGTGTCCGGAGTTGTTTGCCAGTCCAGCGGCAAGCAGTTTTTCTTTTAGTACAGATATTTCGGCTGGTTCGATAAAGCTGTTGTTTTGAATGTCCCCGCCGTCGCAGAGCTGGCTGTAGATATCCGAAATCTCGGATTCTGACATGGTGCTGATCGTCCGGTCGGACAGGTCCAGGACATAATGGCCGATGCCTTCGCTGGCATCTTTTTCAGCTTCTTCTTCTGTTTCGCCTACGACATTGAAATAATAGGTATAGAGCTGTTCTTTTAAAGCAGCCTGGTTTTTGGCATAGGCAGTGACCAGGTTGGTTCTGATATCGCTGTTGCTGTCGCCGCCTCCGTTCATGGAAAACCATTGCGGAGCAAAAATGCTGAATATCACAACGCATACGATAATAATAAAGCCGATCGTGAAATTCCGTACAGTAAAAATCTGAAACCGGGATTCTCCGTCTATATTTTGTGATTTTTTTTCGTTTGGCTGGTTTTGCTTGGCCGCACTCCTTTTTGGCGGTTGTTCTTTGTTTCTTTTTCGTTTGGGCTGTTTTTCTTTTGCCGCCGGTTTTCGAACGGCATTGCGGCGGTTTGCGGAGGCATTTCCCGCCGCGTAAGCACCCTGTCCTGGAGAAACGGCACCTGATTTTAAGGCGGCCGACTCTAGTTTTTCTACAAATCTCCTGCCGTATGGGGAGCGGAACGCTTCCGGGTGCGCCCGTATCGATGCCAGGATTTTGGCTGCCTGCTGCGGGTTTGCAACATCGTATTTTGCCACAAGGCTCTGGATTCTTTTTAAGTCTGTGGCTGCCTGCTGGTATTCCTGTTCGGTATCAAATTCGAGATCACCCAGTTTGTATTTCTTTACCTGTGCCATAATTTAATCATTTCCCTTCATAAACATACCACTGGTTCCGGCCTCTGTTTTTTGCTTCGTTTAGCGCTTTGTCTGCATAGCCGATCAGTTCCATAAAAGAATCCTGTCCGTTCTGGGCAGAAGCGATTGCAATTCCGATCGAACAAACCAGTTTCATCTCTTTCTGGTTTTTTTTCTGCACCAAAAGCTGCATATCCCGGATCAGTGTATCACATTTCTTTTCTATAAATTCACGCGACGGTACATCTATGACAAAAACAATAAATTCATCTCCGCCATAACGTGCCAGTATATCGCTTTTGCGGAAACATCTGCGCAGCCTGTCGGCAAAATCCTGGATGGCTTTATCGCCGGTGCTGCGTCCATAGCGTTCATTTACTTGATGGAAATTATCAATATCAATTAAAAGAAGTGCCTGCAGCCCTTTCTTATGCTGCATGGCTTCCAATATCATCTGTCCCGCTTTGTTTCGGTTATATAATCCGGTCAAATAATCATGCTGGTCCTGCCCGCCGCTTTCCTGTGTGTTTTGCAGTACAGTGCCGACATGTTTGCGCGACTGCATGACGTTACATACCCTGCGGATTACCACCTCCGGAATAAATGGCTTTACGACGTAATCGTTCGCGCCGAGCGAAAGCGCGTTGATCTGCTGCTGCGGCGAATCATCCGAGGTGATAACGACGACAGGAATGTCTGCAATGGTTATGTCGTCGCTTTTATGCTCCAAAAATTCACGGCCGTCCATAACCGGCATAATCACATCCAGCAGAATCAGGTCGATCTGCCCGCTGTTTTTTCTTATGATTTCCAAAGCTGCCCGGCCGTTTTCCGCTTCCAAAATATTATATTCGCTTTCAAACATATTACGCAGCATCAGGCGGTTCATCTCGATATCGTCTACGATCAGGATCGTTTCCACCCTGCTTTCTGTAGAATAGATCGCTTTGCGGTACCTTCGAAGCTCCTGCTCTATTTTTTTCTGATCGGTAATATCCGTCATAACAGCAAATATAACGCTTCGGTCCCCAATTGCGTTTACGTACTTCAGCTTTACTTCCACCCATAATTCACGCCCGGTTTCCGTTGTACAGCGAAATTCACACTGCGATACGCCTTTTGTGCGCGCCGCTTCCTCAAAAGCGTCAATGACCGACTCCCTGCAGTCTGCGTCCATAACATTTTGAATGCCGTTTCCAATCCGGTCCAGGTCGTTGTATCCAAACAGGTCATAGTAGGAATTATTAACGCGGATCGTATCCACGATCCGGCTTCCTGCCGCGTACTCGTAGATGGCTACCGCCTGCAGCATATTGGAAAATAAAATTTCCATCTGTGACGAGACGTCCCATAGCGCGTCTTTATTATCATACATCCCATTTGTGTCATTTTTATGAAAATCGAACGGATGAAACGCAAGCTGTTCATATTCATCCACAGGCATAGGTTTTGAGAAAAAATACCCCTGTACAAATTCACACCCGATGCTGCGCAGAAACGCCACCTGGGTTTCTTTTTCCACGCCCTCGGCAATGACCGGCATATTGAGCCATTTGGCCATTCGCATGACAGAGGCAAGAATGTTTTCCCCGCGGCCCGGCACATCGGTATCGGATAAAAATTTCATGTCTATTTTTAAAATATCTACCGCAATATCTTTCAGCGCGTTGAGGGAAGAATATCCGCTTCCAAAATCATCCATTAGAATGCAGAAACCGTACTCCTGTAACTGTACCATGGTTTCTTTAATCGCTTCCGGATCCTTTATGTAGGCGCTTTCGGTCAGTTCCAACTGCAGCAGCTTGGGCGGGATTTCATATTTTTCCACCAGTCCGATAATATGATCCGCCAGTTTCGGGTTATATAGGCTGACCCTTGAAATATTGACAGAAATCGGATACGGTTTCCAGCCGGAATCCAGCCAGCCCCGGATAATCTGACAGGCGTGTTCCCATACATAATAATCCAGCTTCATAATAAACCCGTTTTTTTCAAAAACAGGAATAAACTTGGAAGGCGTAATCACGCCTTTTTCCGCGTCCAGCCAGCGCACCAGCACTTCCCCGCCGTCAATGACGTTTTTTTGCAGATCGTATTTCGGCTGGATATATAGTACAAATTCTTCTTCCAGCAGCGCTTTTTTCATTCCGTTTACTATTTTTTGTTCCTGAATAAACCGTTCGCTGATGGACGAATCATAAAATGCATAGTTTTGTATATAGTTGCCTTTACATTGCTTTACAGCCAGGTTGGCATAATCGCTGATCATATGAATGTCATGGATCGGATGTCTGGGATCGATGACAAAAATACCGAAAGCCGGAATCAGAACGTGCTCCAGATTATAACGGTTCAGGTCGTCGCGAAGCCTTTCTAACAGTTTTATCACACACGGTTCACTTTTATATGGGATACAAAAACAAAATACATCCGCATGCGACCTTCCGTAGGTTATGTATGGAAAATCGTCCGCAAGCATGACAAGCAGCCCCGCTATATACTGCAGCAGGCGGTCTGCTTCGCGTATTCCATAAAACTGGTTGACAAGCTGAAACTGGTTGATATCCATCTGGATCAATGCGAATGTTTCCCGCGGATGATCCAGCAGCATTTCTTCTGTTTTTTGTAAAAATTGATTCTGGTTATATATACCTGTTAAATCATCATAATCCTTAATACGCCTCCAACTGTCCAGCGGCACACACGGGTGGCCGTTTCCTGCTGTAATTGTGTTATCCATAATTTCATGTTCTGGCATGCTGATCCACCGCCCTTATCCATTTTATTTCGAATAATACACTGGCATTTTAACACATAATTTGACATAATTCAACGTACGGAAATTATTAATCAGATATCAATATACCATAAATGGTCAATTGTTTTCCGGAGGATTTTTTATTCCGGACAATACGTACTGTGTGGTTTTTCTTTGTCTTGGACGAATAGCACGCAACCGCTTCCGGCTTGCTTTTTCGGCCGGCGGAATTATCCGCGTTAATCGTCGCCGCTTTTTTTCCGTCCACATAGACATCAAATTTTCCGCCCCCTTTGAGCTGGGCTGAGAAAAGCAATCCGATATTTTTGCAGTTTACGGTAAATGTCAGGTCCCCATTGCCTTTTTTTGAAGTCAGGCTGTCCGGAAACGTGCTGTTTTGTGAGTATTCCTCAAAGGTCCCCATTTTCCGGATCGTAATGTCTTTGCAGCTTAGGAGTTTTGCGTTGTTGTATTTTTTGGCTGTTACATATTTGGCAGAGGGTTTCTTTCGAATGACCTGCCCCATGGATTTTTCGTTGATTTGGTCAAAATATCGGACCAGGATTTCTCCGGCGACCGCATAACCAAGCGCGGATGGATGGATCCCGTCGCCGGACAGCTCATCCATTGTATAAATGCCCTTGCTGACCATATCGTTTATGACATTTCCGTAACTTAACATCGGCAGATTGTAGTGCATGCCGATTTGCGCCTGCTGTAATTGACAGGACTGACCGTTCATTTTGGACATAAACAGCAGGAGGACGGCAGGTTTGGTCTCCGAATCCAGTATTTTGCGCACCAGATTTTCATAGGCCTGTTTATGTTCCGCTGTTTTGCTGTCATTGACGGCAAATTCTACGATAACGAGGTCGGGTTTTTTATCCAGCACGTCTTGCTGCACGCGATGTACCCCAAGATAAGAATCCGTAGCGCCGATTCCCGCATTGATCAAACGCAGGTCGGCTTTGGGGAACTTTTTGCTCCACCAGTCCCTGCAAAAGTCCACATAGGTCAGTTTTTTGCGCAGGCTGCGGTCCCTGGAGCCAAAAGACATCGTACCCTTGGTAATGGAGCCGCCGATAAACGCTATCGTGACCCGCTGCCGGTTCTGTGCTTTGCGCATCACATTGTACAGAGCGCTTTCATTCATATCAGGCCAGGCATTCGCCAGTTCCATCTGGCTTTCGGTTACATATCCCGCAGGCAGGTTGCTGCCTTTGATGCCGCCTGTTCCCGCGGCCAGCACAAGGCCGGGAGACAATACATGCAAAACAGAAGTAAAAAAAATAGCGACTGCGCACAGCAGTGCCGTACCCTGCCGGATTTTTGCGCTGCCTGTGCAATTTTGGGTCTGTGTTCTTTTTTTAAGTAAGCCCGCGGCTTTCTTTAATATTATTTGTGGTTTCATTTTTGTATGCATGCAAATACCTTTTCTGGTCCGGCAGGCCAAACGGCTCGAATAGGCATTCCGAGTCCCTGGCCTGCATTCTGTTTTTTGTGCCATTTACTGTTTCCTTTTCGCAGTCGTACGTTTTGCGGCCGGCTGTCTGTTGTCAGACGCCGAATCAGCCAAAAGAAGCTTCAGCACTTCCCTGTTTTGCTTTTCTGTCTGATCTGTTTTTTTATCATGCTCCAGCAAAGCCTGCAGTATTCTGCGTTCGCTCTCCAGTGTGCCTGTTTTTTGGTCATGCTCCTGCAGGGCGCGCAGAATAAGATCTTCGCTTTGCAGGGTACGCTTGTCAACATATGCGGTCAGCCTTGCAAGATACGCGTTTACCTGGCCCAACGATTTTTCGATGCGTTCCAAACGCTTTAAGATCAGCTCTTCCCGTTTTTGCTGCTGGTAGGATTGCTGTCTGTTCTCCCGCTTCATCTGCTTCAGATTACTCTGATATGCCTTATTCATTTGATCTCCCATATTCCCTCCTGTGCGTTTTGGATAGTACCTGTACATACGCCGATAATCCTGCTTTTTTCCCTCTTTAACTTAGCATAAAAAATGGCTGACTTCAAGGAGTTCTTCAATTTATCCACAACATGGCAATTATTTATCCAGTATAGTACAAATTTGTAAAAAATACAAGGCAGCGATGAACCAGGATGTTACCGGAGGACCCCCGTTTTGCGCGCAATGCAGAACCGGGGATATTCGGGGTGCGGAATTTTTTATAGTATATTCTGCCAATGAAAAAAAATCAAGTGTATGTTCGGTGAAATAAAAAGACGCTGGATGCATGCCGGGTTTATGTAAAAATTTCCTCCTTAAGGTTAAGAATTTAGAAAATATGCCGATATAATGTTAAACTATCTAATGAGATAAGTCTGCGCGTTCAGCGCTGCCGCTGAACATACAAGCTTTTCTCTTCATAATAGATATTAGCGTTAGTGAATCAAGCCTGATGCGCCATAGCGTGCCGCAGTATGACAGCGGGGCATATATTATATATGGAAGCAATAGGCTGCTGCATGTGGGATCAGGTGTATTTACCCAATTTTGACTGGTGTGCTGGTGTAAGGCAGGTATTTGGCTTTGAGCCATACTGCAAGAAAGCGTACGGTTCTGTAATGGGTGGGATGGTAGGATGCCGGATACACAGGCTGACAAATTCCGCGCGGAGGCCTGCTTGGAATCTATGTAAGAAATCGATATTCGAAGCCGGGCCGGTTATGGCAGCGCGGAAAAATAAGGTCTTAGGAGTTGGGAAAGACAGAGAGGATGGTAAGGTATGTTCAGGGACATATGGAAGAGGTTTGGGGCAAAAATGTTGATTGTGCTCTGCTCGGTTTTGTTGCTGGGCGGGGTGGCGATTGCTGCGCCTAGGCTGCGGGCAGTTGGTGAAAAAGTGGACTTAAGCACGGTTCAGGTTGTTCCGGATGCAAATGCTGCGGCACAAATTACGACGGGGGCCGCTATATGGATCAAGGAGCCGGAAAAGCTTATTTACAGCACATCCGGTAAGGTGTTTCCAAGTACGCTGATGCTGCAGAAAAAAGGTGAAGCCGCGGTAGAGTTAAGCGGGGCTGAACTGAATGGGAAAGATTACAATGTAGCCGTTGAAGCAGGCAGTGATTGGCAAAAAGCGGGTGATGTGAAAATTACTTTGACAGCAACCAGAGGAAGTCAATATTTGGTGTCTCAATCAAAATTACTGAATTTTAAGTATACGATTCAGAAGCAGGAAATCACTGATATTGCATTTAAGGTGAAAAATGACAGTCCGAGCGGAAAAGATTATACCGTGTATGATACACAAAATATATTACTGGTAGAGAGCGCGGGCAGTCCGGTTTCAACTTCTAATATAGAGGTTACAGTAAACGGTACAGAGTTAAAGGAAGGGGCAGGATATTCATTAACTCAATCGGATGGTGTGACGCCGTACGTAATTCCAAATCTTGGGGTAAGCGGCGGTTTGTATGTTCAGTTTGAAAACTATAAACATCCTAACGGCACTTTGGGATGTGCTGAGTTTTCAAATATTAGAATTTGCGGAGATTTGGGCAAACAAAGAGTCGTCGTAGATCCGGAACCAACAAATTCATCGCAGACAGTGACTGCGAATAATATAACTATATTTGACAAAGATAATAAGGAAATTCCAAAGTCGGAATATAATCTTCCGAAGTACGAGCAAAATACGGGATATTTAAAAATAGAAGGTGCGGGTAAATTATATGGCGGCTATTATGAGAGGACATTTAATTTTGGCCCAGTATCAGATGAAGCAGTTATGCTTGAATGTGTAGACAATGATTTTCTAAAACCGCAAGATTTTATTGATGATTTAAATCGCAATATTCAGGTATACCCACAAAGATTTCAGACGCCTACGGGAGATGCCACAATCAATGCATCAGAATGTTCAGATTTTGAATGGCAGTTTGTGGAACAGGAAGGATATGATGAAGAAGGCGTTCCTGGCGCTACGGCAGGTTTGGTACAGATTAAGTTCGTAATCGGAGGAAACAACGCTTACAAAGGCAGAAAAGCCCATGCGTATTTTCCGGTTATTAGAAATATCGAAAGCGCAGAATATAACAACGATCCAAAAGAAGGCATTACTTATAAATACGGATCTCATAAAGCGGGATTGTATGAGAGAGTCACAAAGGTTTGGTTTGCGGATGCGGGGGAAGATAATCCGATCAGTACGAGCTTATATGATGTGACATATAAACAGCATAAATGGAAGGATGCGAATTTAGTAGTTGAGGGTATTAATAATATAGAGGCTGCCGGAAGAGTTTATCTTACAATCAAAGGTAAATATGAGAATAAAGCCGACGCAGTCGCAAATGCATATAACGGCGGTTATTATGGAGAGATTGTAGGTACGGAAGAAACGCCAAGGCTGTATTACGATATCGAACCGCAGCCGCTTACAGATCAGCATTTTATGCAACTTGGCACATCCATCTTTGCCCCTACCACTGACGAGCCGGATGTTGAGACAAATACCATGCTTGGCAAAAAGGATTCGGATGGAAATGTTGAATGGAAAAAATATCTGACGACAATAGGCGACAGATATGGTGTTGAATTTTTTGAAACCAAGAATGGGGAAACGCCGATCACAGTCTGGAACGGAAAGACAGGAACATTTTGGGCTAAATTTACGTTTAGCGGAAACTATGACGGATCGGTATGGGCAGAGTTCTCGATTCAGGAATTTGATCTGAGGTATATGCATGTTGTATTGGGTGATGATTGTCCGCAGTGTTTGGAAACAAATAAGACACATAAGTATATGGGCAAAGAACACCAGCCGGTAGTTCAGGAAGTATATTATGAACCGGTGGGCGGAAAAAGGATGACGATACCGGCTACGGAATATGATAAAGAAGGCGCGATTCAGTATCTGAATGCCGTAAACGCTACATCATCGAATAGTAAGGCGACGGTTCAAATTACGTTAAATAATGGGATGGTGATTACACAGGATTTTGAGATCCAGCCTAGGGGATTGGATGAAGGCGATCTTATTCTGGATAAAGATACGGACGACTTTAAAACAGGAGCTCCGCGTACTCATGAATATATGGGACAGAACAAGCTGCCGGGCATTACGAAACTAGTTTTGAAAACGCAGAGTTTAGAGATTCCGATGGAAATCGGAACAGATTTTACGTATGATGCCGGATATCTAGGCGTTTATGATAAGAACGGTAAAAAGATAAGTTCTGTGCGGGACGCAAATACTGCAACGGAATATGTATACAGAATTGCAAAGCAGGGAAGCAACTTTAAAAATCCGGATACAACTGCAACGTCTTATAAAGCAACGGAAACATTTAAGATAACAACCAGGAGTATTAGCGAGGATGAAGTGAAATTTACACTGCCTGCAAAGCCATATGTAAAAGGTGATACCGCAAGTGAGTATTTAACTTATATTCAAGAGAAGCTTGAAATCAGGGATGACAAATTCCCGGGTGAAGATCCGCTGGAATTAGATTGGCATTATGAGATTAAGGAAAGCGATATTGATCTGACGAATCTTGGCGTAAATAGTACGATTAGCTATACGGTTCATGGGAAAGAAAGCGGTTTTTATAAATCATCCAAAACATTAAAACTGTTAGTAGGGAAAGATATTACAAAATCTAAAGTTTTGGAACCAGCAGAGCATAGTATTATACCAGGCGAGCCGGTTAACGGAATACCTAGTGGTACGGTAACGCTGGATGGACCTTATGCAACTGCGGCAGACGGCCCGGGCGGTGTAAAATTTAAGGGTGCCAGTGCGGAAGCTGGTGTGTGTCTGATTTATAATTTG
Organism: uncultured Eubacterium sp.; assembly: GCA_910586045.1. Classification (GTDB taxonomy): domain Bacteria; phylum Bacillota; class Clostridia; order Lachnospirales; family Lachnospiraceae; genus Eubacterium_J. The sequence goes on along the minus strand of CAJUIH010000037.1, from coordinate 3,979 downwards.
GAAACTTCCGCAGGGGTTGAATATTTGTATATGGGCGCGTCGAATCAGTATCTTGTAACTTATGATCCGTCGACTCCGCGTCCGGATGATCCGATGGATAAAGATTCACCGTTATACGGTTATATAACCTTGCAGGGAATTAATGGTTATTACGGCAGTATTCGGGTGAAAGTACCGATTCAGAAAGTAAATCTGGAAGACGGCGCATACGAAATCAGGTTTACGAACGATACACAAACAGAACGGGATAACATTTATACAGGGGAAGAAGTAACGCCGGCATTCCAGGTTGTGCTGAAAGCGGATCCTACGCAGGTATTGCAGCCGAGAAATGATTATGAAATTGTTGACTGGTATCATAATATTGAAGCCAATGAAAACAGAGGGGGCGCGATTTCGCAGCCGTATGTGTTGATTAAGGGAATCAATAATTATGAAGGGGAACTGATTGGCAATTTTACCATTTACCGACGAGAAATAGGCAGATATGACGATCAGGGCGATTATTGGGATGTAAATACAAACGCGGGTTTCCGTGTCACAGGCTGGAAACCGGAAAATAAGATCTATAACTATACGCCATATACAATTACGGATAACGGAGACGAACTGCCGGGTGTGCTTCCGCAGGTCAGACTTACGTATAATGGCAAAGAGTTAGACGACAAAGATTGTATTCGCAGTTATGACAATCATATAAACGCTTGTTTGTTCCAGGATCAAGCAGACCGTAAGAAACATCCGAAAGTAATTTTTGATGCAAAAGACAGCGGAAACTTTAAAGGACAGTGCGAGGTAACATTCCAGATTCGGCCGATTACATTAAGTGATGAAAAACAATGCGAGATCAGCCTGGAGCCGGAGCGTACAGCATTTACAGGAAGCCAGGTGCTGCCGGAAGTCAGCATTAAAATTTTAAGAGATGATGGAACTACGTATGATATGAAACCTGCGGATCTGCAGGCACAGTGTACGATTCGTTATCCGGATGAAACTAAGCATAATGATACGTTTATTAGTAAAGATCAAAAGACAAACGCCCGTGCATGTGTAACCATAGAGGGCAGCGGTACCGGGAATTTCACAGGAACAACGACGAAAAATTATATTATTTACGGGCAGTTCCAGCCGAATACTACAGCCGGAAAGACAAATTCCCTGACGATCGCAGAAGGCGGGGAACTAGATTACAATCCTGCTTCCAGCGTGGGCGGATGTAAGGTGATCTTTTATGAAAGACTTGCTACGGTTACCGGAAATAATGAACCGCAGACCTATGAAGACGCTGCAGATAGCGGCGATGCCAGAATCCATGAACTGAAAGAAAATGCCGAATATACGGTAGATGTGCCAAATAGGATTGGGATACAGGACGCGATGATCCGTTCGAATGTAAACTTTTTGGAAGGATCGATACCGTGCAAAATTACGATTAAGGGTAATTTGGACGCCGGTTATATATCGTATGATTTTATTAAGCCTGTCACATATCCGGTAGGCGGCAAGGATTTCCATCTGGAAGATTTCCTGCGGGTTACGTATACAGCAGGGAACGGAGAAAAGATCCCATTAGTTTATGGTACGGATTATCGGTTTGCATCAACGCCGCCGACGATTATTGGAGAAAATCATGTAACGATTGAACCAGCGGTAAAAGAAGACGGCAAGCCAGTAGAATGGATGCGCGGCTCGAAAGATATCACCTATAATTTGACAGCCAGCCTGGACGGGGCAAAGCTTTCAAATGTAAAAGATGAATATCCTTACGCACATGGTGTGCCGGTGCTGAAGCCGGAAGATATTAAAGTTACCTTAGACGATGTGGAATTAAATAAAAACGATTACACAATTAAAATCGAAGGCGACGCAACGAATGTAGGCACGCATAAGGTGATTGTTACCGGAAATGGTACGAAATTCAGCGGAACTTTTGAAAAGACATTCCGGATTGTGCCTTATCATCTGGAAAACGCGGTAACTGAGGGTATTATTACGGTTGCTTATCCGGAAGAAGTAGAATATACCGGTTCCAAAGTATGGCCGGTCGTACGTTCCGTTCGCATCGCGTCGCATACGTTGTCGGACGGCAAGAAAGAAGACGAATCCGGTGCTGTGGCGGATGCCGAGTACGAGACGGATGCCGGATCAGCCGAAGGTAAGGATTATGTGAACTGGACACGGGACAGCAATAATCGGCCGGAATTTGTAATACGAGGAAAAGGCAATTATACCGGAGAGATTTCTTATCCGTATACGATTATCCGAAAGGATGTAGGGGATGAAGAAAATGTAATTCTGGACCGGGAAGCACTGGAAAATCTGTTTTATAATAACGGCAAGGAAATCAGGCCGATTCCGGTACTTCGTTATAAAGGCCGGGATTTGACCGGAATCCAGTATGACAGCAATAACACGGATGCTTATAAGGATTGGCAGGATTATACGATTCATTTTACGTATCAGCATAATGGCGATTTGAAGCGCGTTGGAACGAAAACAATTACCGTTCGCGGTATTGGTAACTTTACGGGAGAACGGACGATCACGTATGAAGTACAACCGCTGAATATCGGTGATACGGAACTGGTATTTACTGGAGAAACGCCGGTATATAACGGCCAGGAACAAAAACCGGCATTTAATCTGGTATTTAATGGGGAAGTGATTCTGCAGTTTAACGGCTCCAAAGTGATATCGGATAATATCACAGATGTTACAGTAAAATTTGACAATAATGAGAATGCTACGAAAGAAGGAAAACTGGCGACCGTGACGGTTTCCATTCCGGAAGAAGCGTCAGACAATTATTTCGGAAGCAAAGAAGCCACATTCACCATCCTGCCTGCGCCGCTTACAGGACATACAAAGTTTATGTATCATCCGGGCGGAGAGAATGGAGTGAAAGATCTGAGTACTTTCCGGCTGAATCTGCCGTTTGAGGGCGTGGGCACTTCGGTGATTCCGCAGCATCCAAAGACGGAAGAGGAATTGCTGGAACGGACAGTAGGCGTTTATTACCAGTTCCCGGAAAACCGGAATGTATTCTTAATTGCAGGTAACGAATTTGAAGAAGGAAATGATTATACGATTAGTTACCAGTATGTAGAACCGGATACAGACGATGTGGAAATTCGGGATGGTTTCGGGGATGCGCCGACCTGTTCCTATGCAGGGAAAGTAAAAGTAACGATTACTGGTGTGGGCAATTATACGGACAGTGCAAGTTATTGGTATTTTATCGGAAAAGACATTGCTTCCGAAGCAACGATTCGTATCAATCCTACTACAACAGTTTACAATGCACAGCAGCAGGCACCGACGATTACGATTACCGGTGTAGATAAAGAAATGTGCACAATCGGAAAATACAGAGGGGAAGTAGCGGTAGAAAATCTGATCGAGGATAAAGATTTTGTAAATGCGGGTGATTATTTTATCCGCGTGGAAGGAAATCCGAAGAAAGGAACGTATTCTACCCAGCCGCAGACACTCAAATATACAATTACGCCAAGGCCGATTTCCAGCTCGGTAGTGATTGACAATTATAAGAAAGAGTATGCTTATACGGGCTTTGAAATTTGTCCGGTTGGCTTATCAGTTACGGATTATATTGATAAGATTAAATACAGACTGACCGAAGAACTGGATTATTCCTTGTCATATGCGAATAACGTAAATGCCGGAACAGCGACGATTACCGTCAACGGACAGAACAATTTCAGCGGTACGGCTTCGGCGAAGTTCCTGATTACAAGCTCTACTATTACGAGCGGCGGCAGTGATACAAACAGTCCGTTCAACCCGGGTACCGGAGAGATTTCCGGCGCAACGGCAATTAAGCCGGATGATGTGAAGCTGTCGATGGATACGGCGACGGCGATGTACTATACCGGCAGCCAGGTATATCCAAAAGTATCGATTTCTGGTATGACGGAAAATGTAGACTATACGGTTACTTACAGTAATAATGTGGAAGTCG
>CAJUIH010000036.1 GCA_910586045.1 uncultured Eubacterium sp. | reverse complement strand
AGATAGGGTGTTACATTTTGGCTGGCCGGACGCTGGGAGAGACGGTTTGTCCGGCTTTCTGGAGCCGGAGCCGCAAGCCAGACCTGCGTCCCTCATCCGGCGTCCCCGCAGCCAGAATATAACACTTTATCATACTGTTACACAAATTGAATCCCCACCATTGTCAGTCCATGCGCCGGTGCCGTCGGCCCCGCCGCCATACGGTCGCAGGCCTCCAAAACCGCAGGGATCTGGTCCGGCTGCCGTTCCCCTGTACCTACCTGAAGCAGCGTGCCTGCCAGGATGCGTACCATATTGTATAAAAACCCGCTGCCGCACACGCGAATGGTCAAGATGTCCTGCTCTTTTGCAACCGTAAGCTCATAAATCGTACGTACCGTAGTTTCCGCCTGCGTATGCACCGAACAAAAACTTTTAAAATCATGTGTCCCAATGAAATAATCCGCTGCCCGGCGCATGTTTTCCACATTGAGCGCCCGGTAAAAAAACAGGGTATCATGACGCCGCAGCGGCAGCGGAAACGTACGGTTTACGATTTTGTATTCGTACGTCTTGCGGCTGTCGCAATGTCTTGGATGAAAGTCCGGAGACACCTCGCAGGAATCCTGGATCACGATATCTTCCGGCAGACGCTGGTTGAGCGCATAGGATATTTTGTCGGGCGGAATCCTTGTATCGGTATCAAATACTGCCACATTGCCAAGCGCATGGACGCCGGCGTCCGTCCTGCTCGCCCCGGTTACCGTAATGGGTTCTTTGAGCAGTTTTGTCAAAGCCTGATTTAAAACTTCTTCGATTGTAATCCCATTCGGCTGCACCTGCCAGCCATGATAATTGGTTCCGTCATAGGCAACTGTCAACTTGATCCTTTTCATATCTACTGGCCATATCCTTTCTGATGCATCGTTTTTTAACGGTTGGCCGCAATCCAGTCTGATACAGGCCCGGCCGAAATAAGCAATACCAAATATACTGCCAGTCCCGCATAAGCCAGATAATCACGCTTTTCATATATAAGCGGCTTCATCTTTGTCCTCTCTGCGCCGCTTTGGCAGCAGCGGGCTTCCATCGCAAGCGCAAGTTCATTTCCGCAGCGCAGCGCCGATGCAAACAGCGGGACGAGCAGCGGCATTAACGCTTTGACTCTTTTTATGATGTTTTTATTTTCAAAATCAGCGCCGCGTGCCTTTTGCGCCTGCATCATATGATCCGCTTCCCTCGTCAATATCGGAATAAAGCGCAGGGCGATTCCCATCACCATTGCCATTTCATGCACCGGAATGTGCAGGATCCGCAAAGGACGCAATGATTTTTCCAGTCCGTCTGTCAGCCGTTTCGGCGTTGTCGTCAGGGTCATAATAGAGGTACCTAAAACCAGATAAGAAAGCCGTACAACCATCTGCGCCGCTGCCGCCGCCCCTTCTTGTGTAATGCAGACAAACTTCCACTGCCAGACGACATGGGCGCCGTTTGTCAAAAACAGATCCAGTACCGCGGTCATAAAAAGCAACACCGCCGCCGGCTTTAATCCCCTGACCATATACCCAAACGGTACATGCGACAAGCGGATCATAGCGGCCAAAAACAGCGTAATCCATACAAACGCAAAGAACCCGCGGCAGAAAAACACAGAAATCAGGAAAACAACGGTTCCTGACAGTTTTACGCGCGGGTCTAATTGATGTAGCAGTGAATCGGCCGGATAATACTGGCCGATCGTATTTTCTCTCATTCTATTTTCCTTTCCGAATATCGCCGGCACACCTGCCGTTGGTTAAGGCGCCGCATAGGACAGGCATTTCAGCAATTCTGCTTTTGCATCTTCTACTGTGACCGCGGACGCGTCGACATTCCAGCCCGCTTCCTGCAATTCACACATCAACTCCGTAACCTGCGGCACAGCCAGCCCGATTGCTTCCAGCTCTTTGCCGTGCCGGAAAACCTCGGCCGGCGCATCATCAAAGACAATGCAGCCCTGGTTCATCACAAGAATACGCCCGGCGGATTCCGCCACTTCCTCCATACTGTGCGATACAAGAATCACCGTAATGTTTCGTTCTTCCCTAAGTCTGGCAATCAGCGAAAATATTTCGTCCCGGCCTTTCGGATCCAATCCTGCCGCCGGCTCATCCAATACAAGCACTTCCGGCTTCATTGCCAATACCCCCGCAATCGCCGCCAGCCGTTTCTGTCCGCCGGATAACGCAAACGGGGGCTGGTAATACAGTTCCTCCGGCAACCCTACACTTTTCAATGCTTCAAATGCATGCAGCCCGGCTTCATTTTTGGGATATCCCTGGTTCATCGGCCCAAAACAGACGTCGTCAAAAATGGTTTTTTCAAACAACTGATGCTCCGGATACTGGAATACCAGCCCGACTTTACTGCGCAGCGCCCTGCGGTCATAATCGGAGTCCCATATATCGGCACCGTTATAATACACGCCGCCTTCCTGCGCCTTTAACAGCCCGTTAAAATGCTGCACCAGCGTGGATTTCCCGCACCCTGTATGACCGATGATTCCAACGTACTCGCCGTCGTCTATTTTCAGGCTGACCTCTTTGAGAGCCTGTACCGCATAAGCAGTGCCTGCACTGTATGTATAATTTACTTTGTTTAACAGAATCGACATTCTTTCCTACCCCTTAGGAACGGCATGCAAATATCCGGTTTCTTTCATTCCACACTACAAACCTGAGCGTCCCAGCCGCAGTAACTCGTGCAGCAATTCCTGCCTGGTTAGGATTCCGCTTGGCAGCGGTATGCCTTCTTTGCGCAGTTCGTCCGCCAGACGGGTAATCCGCGGCACATCCAGCCTGTACCGCTTTAGTTGTTCGGATCTGGAAAATATCTGCTTCGGCTGTCCGTGCATCACGAGTTTTCCCTGGTCGAGGACATATACCCGGTCTGCTCCAATCGCTTCCTCCATAAAATGCGTAATCCAAAGTACCGTAATGCCTTTTTTTTGGTTTAATTCCTGTACGGCTGCGCGTACCTCTTTGCGTCCTGCCGGATCCAGCATCGCCGTCGGTTCGTCCAGGACAATGCATTTCGGCTGCATAGCCAGGACTCCGGCAATCGTTACGCGCTGCTTTTCGCCGCCGGAAAGCTTATTCGTGGAATGTGTCCGGTATTCCAGCATCCCGACAGACCGCAGGCTGTCCATAACCCGTTCCCATATTTCGTCGGTTGGAATACCGATGTTTTCCGGGCCAAAGCCGACGTCTTCTTCCACAAGATCCGCCACAATCTGGTTATCCGGATTTTGAAATACCATACCCACGCTGCGCCGCACATCCCAGGTACGGTCCGAATCGCTGACATCCTTGCCATCGACCCACAGGTACCCTTCCGACGGCGTTAACATTGCGTTCATCTGTCTGGCCAGTGTGGATTTTCCCGAACCGTTGGAACCAAGGATCACGATAAATTCCCCCTCTTTAATGTCCAAATCTACCTGATCCAGTGCCGTCTGTATCGCATCTACGTTCCCTTCTTCATCGCGCCGGAAATATTCATATACCAGTTTTGCTGCTTTAATCATCTCCATTGTAATCACCACGTCAGCCGGTGCAGCGCGCCCTGCATCTGCATATCCGGGAAATGGTTCTGCCGCAGCGCTTCGTAGAGTACGATAGCGGCGGCATTGGACAGGTTCAAGGAACGTTTGTCTGCCAGCATCGGAATACGGACGCAGGTATCCGGATTTTCTTTTAATATTTCCTCCGGGATCCCCGCGCTTTCTTTTCCGAACATCACAAAACAATCGGGTTCATATGCCACGTCGCTGTACAGCCTGCGTGCTTTTGTCGTTGCGTAATAAATTTTAGCTCCCGGATTTTTCTCCAGAAATTCTTCATACGTCACATACATGGATACATCCAGTTCTTCCCAGTAATCCATCCCGGCCCGTTTCAACATTTTTTCGTTCAGTCGAAAACCAAGCGGCTCGATTAAATGCAGCCGTATGCCCGCGGCTGCGCAGGTTCTTCCGATATTGCCGGTATTCTGCGGGATTTCCGGCTGGTGGAGCACGATATTTAACTGACTCATAATGTTCCCTTTTGCTCTGCTTTCAGCTTTGCGATAAATCTGCCGACCCGTTCCAATGCTACTTTCAGGCTTTCGAGCGAATACGCATACGAAATGCGCACAAATCCCTCGCCGCACTGTCCAAACGCTGTACCGGGAACGACCGCGACTTTTTCTTCCGTCAAAAGCCGTTCGGCAAATGCTTCTGACGTCATGCCAAATTCTTTGATACACGGAAATACATAAAACGCGCCAAACGGTTCAAAGCATTGCAGCCCCATTTCCGCCAGCATATGCAGCAGAAACCGCCGCCTTCCGTTATACTGTTCCCGCATGGAGGCTACGTCGTCGTCGCCGTTTCTCAATGCGTCGACAGCCGCGTACTGGCTGTTGGTCGGCGCACACATAATCGCATACTGATGGATCTTCAGCATCTGTTCCAGAATGACCTGTGGGCCGCAGGCATACCCGAGCCGCCATCCGGTCATCGCATGGGATTTTGAAAACCCGTTTATAACAATCGTTCGTTCTTTCATGCCCGCCAGAGAGGCGATGGAAACATGCTGGGTATGTTCCAGATACGTAAGCTCCGCGTAAATTTCATCGCTGATTACAAACAGGTCATGCGCCTTTATTACCTCGGCAATGGCTTCCAGATCCGCGCGTTCCATGACTGCGCCGGTTGGATTATTTGGAAACGGCAGTACGACAAGTTTTGTATTTGGCGTAATGGCCGCTTCCAGTTCTTCTTTTGTGAGCCGGAAATCATTTTGTTCCTGCAGTTCGATAATCACAGGCGTTCCATTGGCCAGCCTGCAGCACGGCTCATAGGAAACATAGCACGGCTGCGGAATCAATACCTCATCCCCCGGGTCCAGCATCGCGCGCATCGCAATGTCGATCGCTTCGCTGCCCCCTACGGTTACCAGCACTTCCTGCTGGTAATCATATTCCAAGTCAAACCTGCGTTTTAAATAATTTATGATTTCTATTTTTAGTTCTTTTAACCCGGCATTGGAAGTATAAAAAGTCCTGCCCTTTTCCAGTGAATAAATGCCCTCGTCCCGAATATGCCAAGGTGTGTCAAAATCGGGTTCACCCACACCCAGAGAAATCGCATCTTCCATTTCACTGACAATATCAAAAAATTTCCGTATGCCGGAAGGCGGGATCTGCACAATTTCTTTTGATAATGGATTTTTCATGGTGTGATTAATATCCTTTCATCTTTTGGTGCCGCGGCCATAATCGTTCCGTGATCCTTATATTTTTTAAGTATGAAATTTGTTTTTGTACTCAAAACAGAATCCAGCGTCGACAATTTGTCTGTTACAAACTGCGACACTTCGCGCAGCGTCTTGCCCTCCAGCGTTACCATCAGGTCAAATCCCCCTGAAATTAAAAAAACCGCGTTTACCTCCGGATATTTATAAATACGTTCGGCCACTTTGTCAAATCCCATTTCCCTCTGCGGGGTGACACGCACCTCAATCATAGCGGTCACTTTTTCTACGCCCACTTTATCCCAGTTAATCAGCGTATGATACCCGCAGATCACATGCTCTTCTTCCATATGTTTTAATTCCTGCGCAACCGTTACTTCGTCTACGCCCAAAATCACCGCCAGCTCTTTCAGGTCCACGCGGCTGTTTTTTTCAATAAATGTCAAAATTTTCTCACGCATAGTCTCCCTCTCTGTTTTTCTATCATTGCCTTTACACGACCTGATACAATGCATCCGACTTGGGCGGTTCTAAAAATCTGCGCTCCTGCGCCGTGTACAGGATACGGTCATTTCCCTGCGTCGCTTTCCCAACTACAACGGCATGAATCCCCTGCTTTTCCAATTCACGTACAATCGTATTGCCGTCTGCCGCGGCCATCAGCATACTGCCGCTGGATATCAGCTCATAGGGGTTAATGCCAAAATATTCGCAGACTTCAATTGTCTCCTGGCGCAGCGGTATCTTTTTTAAATCAATCTCCAGCCCTACCCCGGACGCCTCCGCCATTTCCCATAACGCGCCAAAAATGCCGCCCTCGGTCACATCATGCATGGCGCTGACATGGTACCGGACCGCGATCTGCGCTTCCGCAAGCACGGAAAGCATCTGGTCAAACCGCTTCGCCTGGTCAATAAACCGCTGCGGAAAATGTTCCAAAAGCTCCGCTTCCTTTTCCTTTGCAATAATCGCCGTCCCTTCGATACCGGCCCATTTCGTAATGATGATATCCATACCCGGCCTGGCCCCGGCTGTAGAAACCAGCCTGCCTTTTTTTGCCTTTCCGATCCCGGCTACCGATACCAGCGGCTGGCATACGGCTTTGGTTACCTCCGTATGTCCGCCCATAATCTGCACATGCGCTGCCGCGCAGGCAGCTTCTGCCTGCGCCATCAGGTAGCGCAGCTTCTGTTCGCTGAAATTTTCCGGCAGCAGAACCGTCAGCATCACGCCCAACGGTTCCGCCCCTGCGCTGGCCAGATCGTTTACCGTAATCTGAATAGCCAGGCTGCCAATGTCTTTTACCGTACCGGTAATAGGGTCTGTAGACATGACGAGCATCTCATCCTCGGCTACCGCAACTGCAGCGCAGTCTTCCCCTACAGACGCTCCGAGCAGGATCTCTTCCCTGCGTGTATGAATTTGATTTAATATCGAGCGTTTTAATACTGATTCCTGCACTTTTCCTATTTTCATATTTGGTTAGCCCCTGCTTGTTTGCTTACTATTGTGTTGTTTGTAGTTCTTGTTTTACTTCTTTGCTTCTTTCTTTGCTTCTTCTTTCTGCGGTTCCTGCTGTGGTTCTTCTTCCTTTGTCTCCGCTTCCTGTGTGTTTTCTTTCTTTGGCTGCGCCTGCTGCGAATCTGCTTTTGGCGTGTCTGGTTTTTGCGTTGCTTCCGGCTTCTGCCCTTTTTCTTCGTCTTTTTTCGGCTCCTCTTTTTTGCCGTCGTCCTTCTGGCCGCTGTCCTTATCCTTATCCTTATCGTTATCTTTTTGATCCGGATCTTCCCCGTCTGGTTTTTCTTCGTCTGGTTTTTCCTCGTTCGGGTCTTCCTCATCCGGATCCGGTTCTTCTGGTTCCGGCGGACGCGCCGCTATTGCTGCCGCCTGCTGTGCCGCAGCATAAATATTTCCGGCATTTTGCGAAGCAATCGCATTCTGAATATAAGCCCTGGCTTCGTCGCTCGTTGTGTTCGTTCCTACGGTTATAATCGTTGGAGAAGCGTAATACGTACTGTTATTAAATTCCTCCCGGCTCTTTTCCTTGCCGTCTACCTTAACCACTTTCCACAGCTTTGCAACTTTTCCGACATGCGAAGACTGCTGCACGCCTACATAGCCGACATTATAGCTGGCAGAACCCTGAAGCTGCGTCGGCGGCTGCGTCTCGCTAATAATCTCGCTTTCAAAGCTTACTTCCCGGTTCGCCGGCCTTGTTTCCTCTCCGTATATGTTAAAGGTCAGCTTTCCGCCGCCTGTAATGCCTTCAATGTAAACCGGAGTATCGAGATTGTTAACAAATTTCAAATCTTTCACAGTACCCGCGATTGCCGCATCCATCGAAGGCTCTACATACGTAACAATCATGGAATGTTCAAACCGTTCCTTGATTTCGAGTTCCGCGAGAATCACCGCGTCATAAAGGGTTGTGGAAACCTGGCAGATCCCCCCGCCGTACGTATCTACTACCGTTCCGTTTTCAAACGATCCGGCAAGCGCGTAGCCATGTTCCGCGTCAAACGGGCTGACGGTCTCATACACCGAGAAAGTGTCGCCTGGATAGAGCAGCTTTCCATTGATCCGGCTGCAGCCTGTTTCCACGTTCATAATGCGCCCCGCCGTGGAGCTGCTGTAATCCGTCGTGCAGGTTCCCAGCACGTCTTTTACTTTCGCCAGTTCTTCTTTCGTTCCGCGCGGCTTTACCGTATCCGCCGCCAGTTCAATTTCCGCTTCTTTTGCATCCCAGTCCCCCTGAATAAACGATTCAATGCGTTTTGCGGATTCGGCTACATTCAGGGAAATCCCTTCTTTGCCTTCGGTAATCGTAAATGCCCCATTTTCCCGAACCAGCCCGCCGTCTTTTGCTTTTTGGTCCGCTTTCTTTTTATATTTTTTTAAATACGATGTAATCTTGGACTCGTCTGCGCGGAATGTAAGCGCAAACTCGCGCGGCGCATGCTCCAAATCCTTTTTGTCCTTATATCTCGTGATCAGGCTGCCGCTTTTGCCGATCATGGACGCTTCTTCCACCACGCCGGTATTCTCCCATTCCACGCCAAGCCTTTTTAAGGAAACCGGAATACTTTTACTGCCTGCCGTTAGCGTAAGCTTTGTATCCTGCATACCCTGCACATAATCACGGACGGCCTGCTCCGCCTCGTCTGCTGTCATACCGCCGACGGCTACTTCGCCAATATAAATATTGTCCAAAATCGTATCGCCCTGCTGCGTATCCGCATATGCCGCGCTTACCGCATATCCTGTAACAGCGATGCCCACCGCGGCAATCCCGCCAATGATACATTTTTTTAAATGCTTAAATTTCACTGTCTGCTCCTTTCAAAATATTTGACATTTCCTCTTATTTTTTGTATATTATACACAATAACAGATTTTTTTCTGCCAGTTATACAAAGGCTGACAAAAGCATCGGCAGCAGCATCGCAGCAGCCAGTAAAATACAGACGACCGCAGCGGCTGCCCTTTTCTTTTTTGATGTGTAGATGGTTGTTTTTGTTTTTTTGTTTTTTGACATAAGACCCTCTTTCCCAGGCATGTGAAAGCCTGTAATATGTATTTTAATATTTCATAAAAAACTACAAAAAAGCCATAAAAATCTCACAAACACGAATAGAAGCCTTATAACAGCCTTATTATAACTCTAGTAACCGATACGAATCTTTTATAGAAAGGAAGCAGCAGACCATGCCACTTATGATTTTACCTTTTTTTATTCTGTTCCTTATGATTGTATCCATGCTAAGAAACCGCTCCCAGCGATCTTTTCAGGACAAACAAGATTCTTTCTGGGAAAAGGAACAGCGCGCAAATACCGTCCGTAAGCAGGATATCACCAATCTGGACTATATCGAGATCCCATTGGATACTTTCCCAATCGGACAGTTCCCGGATCAAAAGCTGGAAACGCTCGAGGACACGCTGCGCAGCCTGCGCAGCCGGAAAATCCTAAACCTGTCCGGTATTTCCAACACCGATTTAAAGCTGCAGTACGGCGCCGCCAACCTGACTTTTTTATCGGAATGCGACACCAATTTTATCTCCCTGGCCAAGACGATTACCGCATACGGCGAACGGCTGGCTGAACTAGGGCACTGGAATGAAGCGGTCCGTGTCCTGGAGTTCGGCGTTTCCTGTAAAACGGACGTCAGCAAAAATTATATCCTGCTAGGAACACTCTACCAGGAACACGGCGAAGATTCCAAGCTGAAACAGTTGGCCCATACCGTAAGCGGCATGGATCTTATGTTAAAAGACGCCATATTGGAAAAACTGGCGCCGTAAACCCTTATTCCTGTATCCTTTTATCGGCAGATTCAGACAGATTACTAACCATTTCTAATTTATTTTCCTGTTTCGGCATTCTTCCATGCTGCGCTATGATTTTGTCAATCTGTCTGGATGCCTCGTTTTTGGTCAGCGTTTCCCAAGAAACCGACAGTTTCAACTGATGGTATTCGGCCAGTTCCTTTAGATGGATTTTCTGCCGTTTCGTTGCGGGCTGGAGTTTTTTCACCTTATACACAAGCGGATACGGCTGAAATACTTCCGGCTGGCGCGCCTCATATGCCGTTTCCAAAATTTCATACAGCTCCCCCGCCGCCTTGGCGTCATCAAGCGCACGGTGTCTGCGCTCCCTTACAATGCCGAACCGGTCGCACAACGTCTGCAGTGTCTTTTTTTCTTCCGGCGGCAGCAGCTTTCTGGCCAGTTTCAGCGTATCCATCCCCCGGTGCTCAAATTCAAGATCGCAGTTTCTCGCCGCCTGTTTTAAAAATCCATAGTCAAAAATAATATTGTGTCCAAGCAGCACAAAATCGCCGCAAAATGCTACGATTTCCGGCATCACCTGATCGATCTCGCGCCCGCCGCAGGCCATTTCATTTGTAATTCCGGTCAATTCCACAATTTCTGCCTGCAGCTCCAGATGCGGGTCTATCAATGCCTGATAAGTATCTTCTATTTTCTTATTTTTAACACGCACTGCTCCTATTTCCAGAATTTTATCACGTTTTGTATTCAAACCGGTCATTTCAAGGTCAATTGCCACATAATTTTCTAATATCAAATCTTTTTATCGCCTGCCTCACATAAATCCTGTAAAAAACATTCGCTGCACTTAGGGCTTCTTGCCGTACAGATACTTCTTCCAAACGTAATAATCTGCATATTATATAAAATCCAATGATCCTTAGGCAGCACTTTCATCAAATCCTGTTCGATTTTCACCGGATCCGATTCTTTCGTAAAGCCAAACCGATTAGAGATCCGCTTTACATGCGTATCTACAACAATACTAGGCTCATGGTACACATTGCCCCGGATCACATTTGCCGTTTTTCTTCCGACGCCGGCAAGGCTGGTCAGATCCTCCAGGGAAGAAGGCACTTCTCCTCCAAACTTCGTAACAAGGTCACGGCAGCAGGAAATAATGTTTTTTGCCTTGCTGTGATAAAATCCGATCGAATGGATATCCTGTTCCAACTCTTTTAGGTCGGCGCCGGCAAATTTTTCCAACGTGTCGTATTTCTGAAACAAATCGGCCGTAACGATATTTACGCGCGCATCGGTACACTGCGCGCTTAATATCACAGCGATCAAAAGCTGCCAGGCATTCTCATGGTTTAAATAGCAAAGCGCATCCGTTCCATACATTTGATCCAGACGTTCCAGAATCTGTTTGGTACGTTTTTTCATTTGTAAAAGCCTCCGTAATATTGTATTTATCATAAAAACCTTTACCCGGTTTGTCAATGATACATCTATTCAATATATACGAAATGCAATTGATTTTTTTGTATGTATTGCTGAAAATAATTCGTCCGCGAAAGCAGCCGGATACCAAAAATACGATGATCTTTGGTATCCGGCATATATATCATACGGCTATATTATACATCTATTTGCAAAATTTGCAACGGAAAAAGAGGAGAAATTATACCGCGTCCGTACGGAAGATAAACTTGGTTGTCGCGTCCGTCCCCTCCGCCGCGCCGCAGAGCGTCCCATAATCCTCTCCCGCCTGCACGATTTGTTTCATCCGTTCGGCCAGCTCTTTTACATCGCCGTGGTAGGCATCAACCAGTTTTGCAATCGCTTCCCGATCAAACTCCGCCAGCCCGTCTTTCAGTTCCAGGGCGCCGTCTGTCAGTTTTCCGACACCGCTGCTGATCTGCGCCGTACCGTCCGCAAGCTGCGATACGCCGTTTCTTAACGATTCATTATTTCCTGCCAGCTCATCGGCACCGTTTTGCAACTGGCCGATGCCATCTTTTAATGCGGGTATGCTGTCCGCAAGCTGCTGTGTCCCGTCACTTAACGCTTTGGAACCGGTTACCAGGCTGTAGCCGCTGTCTCCGTCCGCTGTTTCAATGGCTGCCGCAATCTGGCGTTTGGCTGTCTCTGCTCCGGCGACCGCGGCTTGCGCCCCCGCCTGCACTGCCGCCGTCCTGCATGCGCCTACGACCGCTTCTCCTACCGCCTGTGAACCCTGGCCGGCAATGCCGTCCGTAATGCCGCTTGCGAGTGCGGAAGATAATCCTCCATTTAATACGGCCTGCGCAAACGTGGCCGCATAGGTCGTCTCTGTGCCTGGAATCGTGGCCTGGCATGTTTGCGGCGAATAGGTCTTGCCGGATCCGTCCGTAAACCCGTTTTGCGCGTAGTATTCCGCCAGCGCAGCCACGACGCCGTCCGAAGTCAGGCCCTGTGCCTGCATCCCTGCCTGAATGCCCGCCTGGACTGTCTGTACGGCACTTTCCCCGGTCAGCGTATCTTTAAAGTTTTGTACCGCGGAATTGTAAATCAGGTTATAGGCCTTGGAACCCTGCCGGAACTGGGCTTCTGCCGCCTGCTGCGCCTGCTGCTGCGCCGCCGCTTTTTCTTGTTCTGACATCTGCGTATTGAGCGTACTGTCCAGTTTTTGGACGCCGTCGCTGATTGTTTTCGCACTGGCGTTTAAGGTATTGACCCCTGCTTCCAGCGTCCCGGAACTGTCGTTTAACGCCCGGATGCCGTCCGCCAGCCTTGACGCGCCGTCTGTATAGGCGTTTACCCCATTCTGCAAAGAAGTGACCCCATCGGCGAAACTGCCCATACTGTCTTTTAACGTACCCAGTCCGTCCGCCAGATCGCCGCTGCCGTTTTTCAACTGGCCTATGGCATCTGTCAGTTCATCCATTTTCTCATCCAATTCCTTTAAATCCAGTTCCTTTGCCAGCTCGCTGTCTGACAAAAGCCCTGTAACCGCTGCCGTCGCGGTCATTTCCAAAGAAAAATCCTCCGTGTCCGCTGTCACTTCCACATAATCCGGAAATTCTACGTCTTTGTCAAAATCTTTTTCATTGACGCCCATGCTTTCTTTTAATCCCGGCATCGCAATCCCTAAGACCATAATCCGGTTTCCATCGGAAAGGATTCTGCCGTTGTTCACACGTACGTTTTGAAATCCCTCATCGAGCACCATCCCGGACACAACCGTAAACGGTACATAGATTTGTTCCTGTTTCCCGTTAATATCCGCTTTTGTCTTCGCGTGGTTCTCATAGTCAAAACGAATGGTGACTTTCCCGCTCTTTCCTGCCAGTTCCTGCGGAGAGATTTCCGTACCGTTCAGATAATACGTGACTTTTTGCGTAATCGGCAGTTTTTTCGTCGTAGTGCCCCGGTAGTAAATATCTTTTCCGTCCGCCTGCCAGGTAATCTGTTTCCCGTTTTGCGTAAACGTTTCATTGCCTTTGACATTTTCCAGATCTGTCGCACTGGTAACGTCTTTGATTTCCGCTTTGCCTGAACCGTTTTTAAGCCAACTGCTTACGATCGTCTGTTTCACTTTCCCATTGGCGTCTGTAATCAAATATACCGTTTCCTCTTTTCCGTCCTGGTTCTTTGTTTCATCGGATTTAGCGGCCTTGCCAAACATGCTGACCAGTTTATTGGTCAGTTCTTTTTTTTCTGCATCCTCCGCGGAAGATGTCTTATTTACCGTTTTATTTTGTTTTGCATTTTGCTTTGTATCCGCATCTTTTTCATCCGCGCTTTCTGCCGCGTCCGCTTTTTGAACCGGATTTTTGCCGCCTGCAGCCGCACGCTGCTTTGCCGCAACCGAACCGCCCGCCGCCGTCAGCGCATCCCCCTGGATTTGGTACGCCGCCACGCTCCCGCCTGCCAATGCGATACACAAGATGCCCGCGATCATCTGCATGGTATATTGATGTTTAAATTTTTCCTTTAATTCATAAAATTTCACTCTGATACCCTCCTGTAATACTATTGCTCAACATGCTGCCGCACGTTACCCTATCCCTCTACCCGCTTTTATAAAACAGCGGATTCCGCTTTCACCTTATTTTCTTTATTCAAAAACCCGACGCTTGTTTTACAAATCAGCCGGTCAAAAACCATAAACATCGCCGGCAGAATAAACGCCACGACCAAAAGGCTGATAATCGCACCCCTTGCAAGCAGCACACACAGCGCGCTGATCATGTCAATGCTGGAGTACAGGCCGACGCCAAATGTTGCCGCAAAAAAGCTCAGCGCACTGACAAATACAGACTGCAGGGAGCTGTTTAAGGCATAGGAAACCGCATCCTGCTTACCTTCTCCCTGGTAGCGTGCTTTTTTATACTTATTGGTCATTAAAATCGCATAATCTACCGTCGCCCCCAACTGGATGGTACCGATTACAATCGAAGCAATAAACGGCAGTACCGTTCCGGTATAAGACGGAATGCCCATATTTATAAAAATCGCAAATTCGATTACGGTCACAAGGATCACCGGCAGCGAAATGGATTTTAATACAACCGCTATAATCAGGAAAATTAATACAATCGATACCGCGCTTACCGTTTTAAAGTCCTTGTCAGTAATCGTAATCAAATCCTGCGTACACGGCGCTTCCCCAATCAGCATCGCGGAGGCATCGTATGTTCGTATAATCCGTTTTATTTCGTCGCACTGCGCGTTTACCTCATCGGAAGCCGTCTTATATTCCGACAATACGAAAATCATCTGGTATGTTCCATTGTCCAGAATTTCCTTTATGGAATCCGGAAACATTTCCTGCGGAACCGCAGGGCCCAGAATGGAATCTATTCCCAGTGCCAGCTTGACCCCGTCTACCTGCTTTAGATCTTTTAGCATTGCCCGTGCTTTTTTTGCGTCCAGGCCGCTGTCCGCAAGGATCACATGGGTTGCGCCCATATCGAAATCTTCTTCCAGCTTTGTATTTGCCATGACGCTTTCCAGATCGTCCGGCAGCGTCCCTGCCAGATCATAATAGACCTGATTGTGCGTATAGCCATAATACGCCGGACCTAATATAATAAGAAACAGCACCAAAAACACGACATACTTCTTTGTTACAAAATGGCCGATCCGCCCCAAGTCCGGAAGCAGTGTCCGGTGCCTGGTTTTTTCAATGGCCCGGTCAAACGTAAGGATCATGGACGGCAGGATGGTCACACAGCCGGCTACGCCAAATACGACCCCTTTTGCCATTACGATTCCAAGATCCAGTCCAAGCGTAAATGTCATAAAGCACATCGCCAAAAATCCCGCCACTGTCGTAATCGAGCTTCCGACTACCGAAGAAACCGTACTCGAAATGGCATGCGCCATAGCCCGTTTCTTATCTCCTGGATACTTCTGCTGGTATTCCTGATAACTGTGCCATAAAAAAATCGAATAATCCATTGTAACCGCAAGCTGCAGCACCGCCGCCAACGCCTGCGTAATAAAGGAAATTTCTCCCGCTATAAAATTGGTCCCCAGATTATAGACAATCGCCATTCCGATACTGAGCATAAAAAACAGCGGAATCAGGAACGAGTCCATCGTCAGCGAAAGTACAAGCACCGATAAAAGAGAAGCAATGACGACATACATAATCGCCTCGCTGTTGCATATTTTCTTAATATCCGTTACAATCGCGGACATGCCGCTCAACAGGCACTGCTGCTTAGTCAGCCCCCGTATGTTTTCTACGGTTTCCAAGGTTTCATCCGCCGACATCGAAGTATCCATCATTACGATCATGAGCATGGCATTTTTTTCTTCGTTTTTCAATTCTTTCTGCACATCATCCGGCAGGATTTCCATCGGCAGGGAAAGATCTGCGAGCGTATCATACCAAAGGACGGATTTGACATGGTCCAACTGTTCCATTTCCATTTTTAATGCCGCCGCGCCCTTATTATCCATCCCTTGGACGACTGCCACCGAAAACGCGCCCGTACCAAATTGTTCCAGCAAGATATCCTGCCCTTTCATTGTCTCAATATCATCCGGTAAATACGAAAGGATATCATAATTAATCCGGGTACCTAAATAACCGATGACAGACGGAACCAACAGCAGCAGGCTGAGGATTAAAATCGGTATTCTGCATCTGACAATTCCTTTTCCAAATTTGATCATGTTTTTCCCATCTCTTTCTGCGTTTATTTCTATGGTTTCCAGCGTTTATTGCTGCACCAGTGCTAAATGCATCATATAAAAAAAGATTGAATATGAAAATATTCAATCTTTTTGTTATGTACGATTTTATTTACATTTTTTCTGTTCTGTAGAAAGAAACATACAGATCTATGGAATTGTATATTAGTTTGCGCTGCACGTTAACATCTGTTTTTTTTATAAATCTTTCAAAGAATCTTCCAGCGAATGGCTGATCATATATTGATATAATTCGGCCAGATCTTCCGCCGAAATTGTCATCCCGCTTTGGATCCACTCGATCAGGACAAATACCATGGACTGTCCATAATACTGTGCCAGACGTTTCGGCGTCAGCCACTCGTATTTGGGCTGCCTGCGTTTTCTGTGTTCCCCGCATACTTCTTCAAACAATACCTGAATACAGTTCTGCGCAATACTGTAAAAAGAGTTTTGCCCGTCCAGCCTGCTTACTTTCAAATAAAAGTTTTTTTCTTTTTCAATATTGATAAATAAAAATGTCATTGCCTGCGTCATTAGCCCGCTGCGGATAAACGGCCTGACCGGCTCGATCAGGTCACGGTTAATAATCCATTCCAGAAGTTCATATTTATCCTGAAAATGATTATAAAACGTCGGCCTGATCACGCCGGCGCGGTCTGTAATCTCTTTTACTGTAATCTTTTCAATCGGATTCTGGCAGGCCAGCTCTTTAAAGCTGTCTGCAAGCAACTGATCAACTTCCCGCTTTCCCTGATTGGCCATGTATTATTTTTCCTCCAGCTTATTCTTCCACAAATCTTCGGGTACCGGAAGCAATTCGTCAGTCCCTTCCCGCCAGCAGACAAGCTGATGGTCCTGTTCGACCCGGCACACCCATGTATCATCGTAAATCCCGCTGATTTCCAGATCTTCTTCACTAAACAGCCATACTTTCTGTCCTTTGAGCGTCAAGCCGTGTGTTTTCGCAAAAATGACTTTCCCTATACTGTTTTTTTCCGGTTCGTCCACACGCAGAATGTATGCTTCCGGCACCAGTTTTTTGCGCTTAACAATAAAACCATTTTGCAGCCTGTACTGGATCGATAAAAGATCCAATGTCCCGTCTTCCAAATATGCCATATCGTCCTCCTATCTTTCGCCTGTCAAGCCTCGGTCATTCCTCAAACTCCACTGTTACAAAAAACCCTTTCTCCGTTTCCTTAATGGCGGTCACGGTTCCCTCTGTCGCTGCCAGACGCTCGCGGAATGTATAATTGGCTGACATCGCAAATGCATTGCCCAGCGTATAATAATACGAATCCGGCAGTTTTCCCTCTGTCACCGGAAGTACATCTCCTTCCCTAAGCAGCCCGGTACGTTCCATTTTAAATTCCATCTGACGCATGAACATTCCCCTTTCTTTTTAGGAATCCAACTCATGCGATTCCACATCAATCGGCTCTATTTTATCCACGGCATCTTTTAACGCCTGTACGGTATGGTACAAAATAAACAGATTGGAAACCCCATCATATATAAGCGCAAAGCCAAGCAGGCGCACCGCCACAGATACCAATCCAAAGGAATCACAGATACACACCACGCCAAACGCGCAATTTAAAAACGCAAGCAAAAACAGTACGATCCACCGTTCGCTTCCATTCTGTTTTGCCTGCGCAGCCATCTGAAAATCTTTGAGGCTGTGTACAAGCAGGACTACCCCGATTACAATCGGCACAAGCGTAACGATAGAACCCGGCGTAATAAAAATCCATACGCCCAGCAGCAAAAACAACAGGCCCCCGGTTACCGTTAAAATGCCCTTGCCCTCCATAAAATAACCGAATAAATAAACAGCGCCCATGATCGCAAGAAGCGCCCCAAGAATCCGGCAAATCAATGCCGTTACCTCCATCGGCCATGCGGCAAGTACCCCGCCCAGCACAATCGTAAGAATTGCGGTCAGATATACCGCAAGACGTAATTTTTTAAAAAATTCTTTCATCCGCTATTTCTCCTTTTCCCAAACCGCTCTGGGGGTTCTTTTCCTTGCATTATAGCATATTTCTCCATATTTTCAACCTGCCCGCCGGAAATTTGACACTTTACACCTGTTGATTTTCCTGGGCTGGCAGCTTTTTTGGAACTGTCAGCAAAATTTTTTTTGTGAAATCAGCCGATTTACAACCCAAATCTTTCCTGTTATAATCGCTTTATCGATTCGGTGTGTCAGTTCCTTATATCAAACCGCAATTCTTATACATTTCAGGAGGAATGATCTTATGACACGCAAATCTAAAAATTCTATTTTTTCCGTACTGCTGTTATCCGTTATGTTCTTATTTACTCCGCTGACCCGTATGACGGTAGACGCCGCAAATCTATTTTCGGTCGTTGTACTTACCAAATATTCCAATGTCATGTCGATCGGCGATGAATTTTATCTAACCGCAGTCACTTCCAACGGCAAGCTGCCTACATTCAAAAGCAGCAAATCGTCCATTGCCTCCGTGAATACATACGGACTGGTAACGGCTAAAAAAGCCGGTACATGCAAAATCACGGCAAAAATCAAAAATGCCGAAGCATCCTGCAAAATCACGGTAAAACCAACAAAAATTTCGATTCAGCCATCCAGCATATCCCTTTACCGTCTGGGTACCAGGCAGCTTACCGCCGACGTTTCCACCGGACACACGCCGGTCTGGAAATCCAGCAAAAGCAGCGTAGCCACGGTGGATGAAAACGGCCTTGTAACCGCCGTCAAGCATGGAACAGCCAAAATTACCGCCAAAGCGGACGGTGTAACCAAATGCTGTACCGTTACAGTCCGGCAGCCGAAAATCACGCTGTCCGCCTCCAAGCTGACCCTAAACGCCGGCGATTCTTATACGCTTTCCGCTTCTGTTTCATCCGGCAATCCGCCGGAATGGAGTTCCAGCAATCTCAATGTCGCTGCCGTCGACAGCCATGGCATCATTACGGCGCGGCAAAAAGGAAAAGCCTATATCTACGCCCGTGAGGACGGGGTAAAGGTTAGCTGCATTGTGACGATCCGCGAACCGCAGGCCGAACCATAAGCCGCCCGCCGCAAGCTTTCTGTCAGGAAAGACCGCAGGCCGATAGTACGTTTCTCTCAGGCACACCGAATCAGATCACCCAGTCCCACCATTCATTGCTGTTTTCCTGCGGCGGATCCGCCCGGAATGTCATTTCCGGAGCTTTTAAAGAAACTTTTGTATACGGCGGGACAGATTCCGTAATAAAGGTATTGCCGCCGATAATGGAATTTGCGCCAATCACCGTCTGCCCGCCCAAAATCGTAGCGCCCGCGTAAATCGTCACATGATTCTCGATCGTCGGATGCCGCTTCACTTCGGCCAGCATCTGCCCTTTCCGCGTAGAAAGCGCCCCGAGCGTAACACCCTGGTATAGTTTTACATTGTCTCCTATTTTTGTAGTCTCTCCGATGACTACGCCGGTTCCATGGTCAATAAAAAAATAAGACCCGATTTCCGCGCCCGGATTGATATCAATCCCTGTACGGCTATGCGCATATTCTGTCATAACGCGCGGGATAAACGGTACCTGCCGCAAATACAATTCATGCGCCATCCGATAAACAAATATGGCAAACACGCCCGGATAGGACGAAATAATCTCCTGCCTGCTTTTAGCCGCCGGATCTCCGTCAAACCCCGCCTGCACGTCCTTTAAAAGCATCGCCTGGATCTCTGCCAGCCTGCCGATAAAATGGCACGCGATTTCCTGCGCCTGCGCCGCAATCTGTTCCCTGGTGTGGCTTTCCTTTGTATAAAGCAGCGCGGTTTCCACCTGCTGCCCCAGTTCCCTGCGGATACTGTTTAATGTATTGCCGACAAAATATTTTGCGTCCGCATACTCAAAATTTTTTTCCTCAAAATATCCCGGAAACATCAGCGAACGCAGCCGCTTGATTAATAAAATAATATTGCTTCTGCCCGGCAGGCGGCGGTTATCCTTTGCCACAAATACTTCATCGGAAATATAATTGCGCGTAATTTCCCCTACTACCCGGTCAAAATCTGTTTTCATCCCTGCTTCCATCCTTGTCCCTTTGCTTTCTCTTTGTATAGTATATGCCGCGGTTGTGAATAAAATAAAAAACCGTTCGGTATCAACTGGCCCAAACGGTTTTGTTCTCATCTTATGATTATTTTTATAAAAGCGGGTGATGGGAATCGAACCCACGTATCCAGCTTGGAAGGCTGGTGTTCTACCATTGAACTACACCCGCGCAACTGCTCACGCAATCGATGACCTTGTCACTTGTATTAGTCTAACGCAAAATCCGATTTCTGTCAAGATAAAAATGAAATTGATTTACAGCTTATGCAGACGAAACCGCACATGGTGCACCACGCATACGCCCATGCTAAAAAGCAGCAAAAAGTAAAAACTAACCCCTCTTGTTACACACATGGAGGGCACGATATATTCCGCCGTAAAAATATCCCAAAACACACGCCGGTACATAAGTTCTGTAATACCCTGCGCTCCTGGAAGCGGCAGCATATCGACAGCCAGATAAATAGCCATCTGAATCATCAAAACCGTTCCCGCCTGCGCGCCTTTTAACCCAAATCCCCGGTAAACAATATAAGGCAGTATAAAAACGAGACAGCGCTGCAGAAATGTTGCCGCGGTCACTACCGCTACCCGCTTCTTGCTATGTATCAAAAAACGCACCGCATTCCGGTAGCTTTGTACAAATCGCTCGATCGTATCCAGCCTGCCGGATGACTTTTTAAAAATCCCGATTCTGACAAGCAGGCGTTCCGCAGCCAGCAGAAAAGAGCGGGCAAAATTCGGAAACAGCATTACAACCAGCAGCACTGCCACCAGGGCCGTATTTAAAAACATTCCCAGATAGAACAGATGCAGATATTCTTTTAGGTTTTGTTCCAGTACAGGAAACCAAAAAACGAGCATCGCCAGTCCCATCAGCACTAAAACCAGCTTGTACAGCAATGCGACTGTCATAAGCACAACCGTACTTGCAGACAGATCGTTTCCATCCCGGTTCATATGATATAGCTGCATCGGCTGGCCCCCGGTTGCCGACGGTGTAATCCCAGAATATAAAAACCCTACAAAGGAATAGCGAATGCAGTCCGTAAATACAGCCTTTCCCTGCAGTCCGCGCAGCAGATACCAGATCATGACCCCTTCCATCATCGTAAACACAAGCGCTGCGGCTGCGGCAAAAAGCAGGTAAGGCAGCCTCATATGTTTTAAGGCCGCCAGTATCATCCCTGCGTCATGGTCATGAAACACAGCGTAAAACGCGAGTACGGCAAGCAGGATAAAAAACAAATAACTAAGCTGGTTTTTCTGTCTGGTACTCATCAAAACAGCCCTCCCAAAATGTTGTTTCTTTTTATCTCCAACTTGATTTTACTCTGTTTTGTGTAAAATGCAACTACTTTTCCGTCAAATTCTCAAAATACCGCTAAAAAAGAAAGGAACCTGTCTGCACAATAAACCCGATAAACGGCGGGCCAGAAGCAAATGATATTGTGCTGAAATTTTACGCCGTTTATATAGCCCGATATTCCACCCTTCCGATTACTTTCCATCCCTCGTTCTTTGCAAATGCTACGGTCCTGTTCTGGCCAACCAGATACAGCACATCCCCGACATACACGCTGCGCCATTTACCGTCGTCGTAATGGCCGTCTTTTGCAATCGCCCGCTGCAGGCAACTGGAAAATTTACCGTCTGCATACGAAAATACACGGTAATCCCTCTGGTAAACCGGACTGTAAGTGTCCGTAGTCAAAGCGATCATGTTTTTTTCTTTGCTGACCAGGACCGCTTTATAGTCGTACATCCCGTCACAGTCATGCACGCCTTCCAACACAATCCGGTCTTTCTCCCGTACATTGGAAGGATCCGATACGTCAAACATAGACAGCTTGACACCGATGCGCTCCCCATTTTCCGGATTCGTCTCATACCCGATCCCCAGCAGCAGGGTATCGCTCCAAAAATGCAGATATTCCGAAAAACCAGTCACTTTGAGTTCTCCAATCACTTTTGGCTTTTTCGGATCGGAAAAATCTACGGTAAACAGCGGATCTGTGTTTCGATAGGTCACAAAATACCCAACCGCCCCCGCAAACCGTGCGGAATAAATCTGCTCTCCTTTTGCCAGTCCCGTCAGCTTTCCGGTAATTTTCAGATTGTGATCCAATACATACACACGGTTTTCACTAAGTTCCGCGTCGGTTACCGTCGTTAGTACCTGCAGATAACCATCCCGCTCGTGAACCGCAAACGTATCCATGACCGAGCCTTTCACGGAAGCGGCCGCCTTTGCCAAAATAGACCCGTCGTCCTCCAGTGAAAACCGGGCAATCCTGGTTCGTTCCCTATTCTGTGCATAATCGGTATGATAAAGAAAAACGGAATCACGGGTTACATAAAGCTGCGTATATGCATGAACCAGCAGCTTTGTATCTGCCACCCTGCAGTGGTCATCCAAATCGACGGAGACGGCAAGCAGGCTGTCGCTGCCTTTCTTTGCCAGGTAAATACAATCCGGTGCAACCGCCCTGCCATTTACGGACGGGATCCACTCTGCCGCCCCATTTTCCATATCCGCTTCTTTCCGCGAAAGATCCTGCGGCAGGAACAGCGACTGGTTTGTAAACAGGTACAGGCGCCCGCCTATTTTACGGGATGTCTGATACCAGCCGTCCTGGGTAAGCGTATCTTTCAAAACCGCCCTTTTTGGTTCCGTTATATCATAAGTCTGTATTTTGGTCATCGCTTTTGTATCTATGCGGTACACGTCTTTCATCGCAGCGTCGTCCGTTGCCGCTTTTTTCTTTGTTTCGCCGCCGCCGTCTTGCCGCATGGCTGTCTCTTCGGCCTGTATCAGCAGCGTCAGCATATGGCCGGAAACGTACATTTCACAAATCTGATCCATATCTCCATGCAGTTCCGGGACAATAACGCCAGCCTCTACGGGCTTCCCATGCTGTACATCCAAAACCTGTACCTGGTCTTCCCGCGCTATATAAAGATAACGGCCGTCCGTTTTTACGATATCGCTTTCATCCACGCCTTCTACCTGCAGATTCGTACGGGAATAATCCTCGCTTTTCATAGATCCGGTATCCGCATCCGCGTCATCTCTTGCGCTTTCCTTATCGGACATCCCTGGATTTGCTACAAGATCTTCCATCATCTCGCTTTCCATGGTTCCATAACCGATTTTACTCGTTTCCGCTGCCGCCAAAGTATCATAAACATCCCTATAGTTTTGCGCCAGCGTGTACATCTTTCCAAGATTCTGTTCCTGATCCGCCTGGCTGTCCGGCGCTTTTTGGTCTTGGGCCGCTGTACCGCTTTCTTGTTCCGGTCCTTTTGCCTTTGTATGGCTTTCCATCTCATTTGGCTGTTCAGTTTGTTTTGTTGTCTGCATGGATCCCTGAGTGGATTCTTGTATGGATTCTTGTATAGATCCATTTTGTGTGCCGCCCCTAAAGCTGTCACACAAAATAGTATATCCTCCGGCGCCGCAGCAAAGGAACAGGCAGGCGGCCGCAGCGGCGGCTTTGTATCCTTTCCGTCTTTTTTGCTGCCGCGCTTTTAATTTTATTTCCATCTGATCCGGATGAAGTTCTTCGGGTATGTCTATGTCCTGTGCAGACTCTGTGATCTTTTCCAGCAGCCTAGTTACATCCTTATTATGAACCATAATTCCCTCCTACTATCAGTTTTATGTTTCTATTTCATTGCTATCGTGTTGGATTTCTTTCGCATCCCATTGCTCCCTCATTTTCCTGAGCGCCCGGCTTTCCCTGGAGCGTACGGTATTTTCATTCATATGCAGCAGCTTTGCAATTTCCCTGCTTGTATAACCCGCAAACAGATGCATGGCTATAATCATGCGGTCCTTTGCGGGCAGCTTCCAAAACAGTATCCGCACCTGTAGATATTCAGCCGCATCCCCGCTGTCGCGCGATACCAGCCGGTCTGCGAATTCCTCAGACCATTCGGCCGGCCTATTTGCATATTCCCGCAGCTTTCTTTTACATTTATTCGACAGAATACGAAAGATCCACCCGCGAAAAGCTTCTTCCGCACGCAGACGGCGAATCGAAATAAACGCGTCCATCACCGTATCGCTGACGGCATCCTGCGCATCCGCGGGATTTTTCAACGTATAAAGCGCAAACCGGTATAAATCTTCATATATTTCCTGATACAGGCCGGCAAACGCTTTGGTATCCCCCTGCTTCGCCAGACGTATCTGTTCAAGGTAATTTTCCATAACTGGCCTCCTGGTACAATCGAAAATGCCACGTGTTTTTTATTGTACATAGATAAAGTGCCAAAACCACCTGTTTTTGTTGCATGCAAATACAAAAAAAGCGGGGCAGGCCGTCGCTTTCCCCGCTTTTTTAATTCTGTTTGATTCCAAATTTACCCTTTTCGGCGCAGGACAACTGCCGAGTGTTTCGGCATCGTCATCCGAAGCCTTCCGTCTTCTACCTGATACACGACCGGAAGAATCGAATAGCCTGTTTCGTTTGTAAACATAAGCTGCTCCAGGTGCGCAGACTTTGAAATGCCCGCCGCTATTACAAATACATCTACATCCCTGGTATTTTCATCGTTATTAATCAGGATCACCATCTGTTCTTTCCGGTTAAACCGCGCATAGCACAGCAAGTTATACTCACCCTGCAAAAACTTTAAGGAACCCGTACGGAACACTTCATATTCCTTGTGGATCCGGATAATTTCCCTATGGAACGCAATCAGGTCCCGGTCTTCTTTCCCCCACGGATATGTCCGGCGGTTATCCGGATCCGTAAATCCGCATAATCCGGCCTCATCCCCATAATACAGCGTCGGCGCGCCCGGCCATGTCATCTGGATGACGACAGCTTCCCGGAATACTCCTTTATTCACACCCTCCGAAGCAGCTTTTGCGCCAAGTGTATCAATCCGGCCAATCCGGCGGTTCGTCCGGGTCAGGAAACGGGAATGGTCATGGTTCGACAACTGGTTCATCGAGCAGTACAGGGACGGCGTCAGAAAACTAGTCATGTAGTGGTTCATAGAACCTTCAAAATTCATAATATTTCCCAGCGTACTGCCCTCAAAGCTGTCGCTGTGTTTTTCCATTCCGGTCAAAAACCAGGTGACAGGTTCCATAAACGCGTCATAGTTCATAATCGTATCCCACTGGTCCCCGGCCAGCCAGCTTTTTGGGTCGCCATAATGCTCTGCCAATATGACCGCATTCGGATTGGCTGATTTCACCGCTTTTCTAAAATCCCGCCAGAATTGGTGGTTAAATTCTTCGCTCATCCCCAAATCCGCCGCTACGTCCAGCCGCCAGCCGTCTACATTATACGGCGGGGATACCCACTTCTTCCCGATCTCCAAAATATACTGGTATAAATCCGCGGATCCCTCATAATTCAGCTTTGGCAGCGTATCGTGGTCCCACCATCCGTCATAAGACCAGTTATGCGGCCAGGCATTCTGGTCACGAAAATTAAAATAGTCTTTATACGGGCTGTCTTTTGACACATAGGCACCCGGTTCATACCCTTCCTGCGCGCTGTAAATTTCTTCCCGGTCCATCCATTTATTAAACGAACCGCAATGGTTGAATACCCCGTCCAGGATTACTTTCATCCCGCGGTCATGGATTTCCTGCACAAGCTGTGCAAACAACTGGTTGCTTGCTTCCAGATTGCGCTTATCCGTTACCCGCCGGATGTACCGCTTGGCCATGCGGTTTTCCTGTACGCCCGGATGCAGCAGCTCCCCGTCGTCCACTACAATCTTTCCGTAATGCGGATCGATATAATCATAATCCTGAATATCATATTTATGATTGGAAGGCGACACAAAAAGCGGGTTAAAATAGATCACTTCAATGCCGAGATTTTGCAGATAATCTAATTTTTTCCGCACCCCTTCCAAATCTCCGCCGTAAAATTCCGCAACGCTAAAGCTTTCCGGCACCTTATCCCAATTTTCCACTTTCTGGCTTGTTGTCCGGATATAAAAATATTCGTTTGTCTCCACATCATTTGACGGATCCCCGTTATAAAAACGGTCCACTAAAATCTGGTACATCACCGCGCCCTTTGCCCAGTCCGGCGTCGAAAAGCCCGGAACGATCCGGAAAAAATACTGCGGCCGAACTTCCCTGGTCGGTCCGTAATTGTCATAATTCCATGTCAGTACACCGTCCGCCACTTCAAAATAATAAGCAAACGGCTCTTCCGTCATTTTGCATGTACAGGCATAATAATCAAAGTCGTCTTCCGTTTCCGTTTTTTTCATTAACTGCTTCTGCCCGTTCGAACATAAAAAAACGGCGTCCACATTATCCTTTTTCGTCCGAAAGCGGATCGTAACATCTTCTCCCACATCCGGTTCCGGCGGCTGCCTGTAATCCGGCGTACCGTCGCTGAACAACACCTGTTTGTATAAAACCGGACGCATCTGCATCATATACCTTTGTATTTTATTCAATTCATAAACTGATTTATTTTCCATTTGCATAAACTCCATCTCCAGCTATTTTCTCGGTCCTTGAAACAAAATCTTCTTAAATAGTATAGACTATCTTTCCAAAATAATCCATAGGGGATGTAAAAAAAATGTGCAAACCTTTCCTGCCTCGTAACAGTTCAGATAAGGTGTTACATTTTAACTTGCCGGACGCTGGGAGAGACGGTTTGCCCGGCTTTCTGGCGGCCCTCCAGAAT